>NZ_JADEXR010000025.1 GCF_015206995.1 aff. Roholtiella sp. LEGE 12411
GAAGTTGGCAATGCTGCGGCTTTTTTATGTAGCGATTTGTCTAGCGGAATTACCGGACAAGTTCTTTATGTAGATGCAGGATATGAAATTATGGGAATGTAATACGATTTGGGAATGGGGCATTGGGAATTGGGCATTGGGCATTGAGTATGAGTAAAACTCTTGCCCATTCATCATTCTCCATACCCCATGCCATATCCCCCATGTCCCATGCCCTATGCAAATTAGCCAAGTTAATAATTCCTTAAACTACGACCAGTTAACTAAAGCCCCTCGCATGGCCACTGTTCATCGCACCACTGGCGAAACCGATGTGCAAGTTACCATCAATTTAGATGGTAGAGGAACCTGCAAAGCCGAAACAGGTGTTCCATTCTTGGATCACATGTTGCATCAAATTGCCTCTCACGGACTAATTGACTTGAATGTCCAAGCCAAAGGAGATTGGGAAATTGATGACCACCACACTAATGAAGATGTGGGCATTACCTTGGGACAAGCTCTAAACCAAGCACTAGGCGATAGAAAAGGTATTGTCCGCTTTGGTAATTTCCTCGCACCCCTGGATGAAGCTTTAGTTCAGGTAGCGCTAGACTTTTCCGGTCGCCCTCACCTCAGCTATGGCTTGCAAATTCCTACCCAGCGCGTAGGAACCTATGATACTCAACTGACACGCGAATTCTTTGTTGCGCTAGTCAACCACAGCCAAATGACACTGCACATTCGGCAATTGGATGGCATTAATTCCCATCACATCATTGAGGCGACATTTAAAGCGTTTGCGAGAGCAACGCGGATAGCTGTAGAAATCGATCCTCGTCGTGCTGGTACGATTCCCAGTTCCAAAGGCGTTTTATGAAAAGAGATAGGAGTTAAAAGACAGAGGAAGCAGGGGGAGTGGGAACAGGGGGGAAGTTGCAGAAAGTCTTTCCCCTGTACACCTCCACACCTTTGCCTCTTAACCCTTGACTCCTGTTTCCTTTTCTCTAAACTAGTTATAGTTACTTAGTAAAAGGGATGCGTATGGTATTAATTGGCTACTCAGTTTGCGATAATTGACAGACTAGGCAGTGATGGTTATTATCAGCCTACTGACTGACTTGCAATTAATACCAAATGGATAATTGAAACGAGATGAAGTCTGTTGCAGACGACGCTAATTCTCAACTGAATACTAAAGATACTCCACCAGTACTGGTAACTTCTGAGTTACGAAAAATCTATCGTACTGGCTTTTGGCTGAATCAAAAAGTTATATCCCTCAAAAGCTGTTCTTTAAAAGTTTACAAAGGGGAAACTTTTGGGTTGCTGGGGCCAAATGGTGCTGGGAAAACTACCCTTTTAAAACTGCTGCTGGGAATTATTCGGCCGACATCTGGACAGGGATTATTGTTGGGTAAGCCTCTAGGCGATCGCAGCATTAAGCAAAATATCGGCTATCTGCCAGAAAATCCCTATTTATATGACTATCTCACAGGCTGGGAATTTTTACAGCTAGCAGCTGGACTATTCCAAATTCCCAAAAAGGTGCAACGCCAACGCATTCCGCAACTGCTGGAATTAGTGGGTTTATCTCAAGCCGATGCCCGTAAAAAGCAGATTCGCCGCTACTCTAAGGGAATGCTACAGCGTGTCGGTATGGCGCAGGCGCTAATTAACGAGCCAGAATTAGTCTTTTTAGATGAGCCAATGTCTGGACTTGATCCAGTGGGACGTTATCAAATGCGGGAAATTATCCTGGCGCTAAAAGCTGATGGTAAGACAATTTTTTTTAACAGCCATATTCTTAGTGAAGTGGAGCAAATTTGCGATCGCATTGCCATCCTCGCTCAAGGTGAATTAATTTGTTCTGGTTCCCTCAATGAACTCTTAGGCATGACAAACATATATAATGTCAAAGGTCAAGGTGGTGACTGGGAAATTCTCAAAAAATGGATACCCAGCCTAGCTTTCGAGCCTGATGGTTCTTGGCAAGGTACACTACAAGACAATTACTATGATTTTCTTGCCAGTCTCCGTCTAATGGGAGGACAAATTATTACTATGAAATTGTCGCGCCACTCTCTAGAAGAATTTTTTATCCAACAGATCCAAAAATAAAATGGCTTACCTAATACCAAATTGTCCAAATATGTATTGTTTCAGAAAATCTGTACTTACTTATTACTCATGTAAATTTAGTTAGGAGTTGTTGATAAGAATTTTGCCGATAATAACTACCCATGCCGTATTTAAAATTACCGTCAAATTGCCAGAATATTAATTTAGTTCCCAAGATTTTTTTTACAGGTATATGGTTACACAACAGATAATTTGTTATTTAAACTATATTTTTTGCGTCAGTCCTATATTCTTTGAGGATTGCTAGATTGAAGCTAGTTTAGCTTTAAGTTAACTTCACTAAAAATTCAAATTCAGACAATAAATTTACTCCGGAAAATTACACTTTTCTAGGAAAATAAGAGTGTCGGGGAACTTGAATAATTAAGTATAGTCAAAATAAAAATGTTTAGACAGTACTTTACCAATAGTAGTCTCAGAGTCTCAGGTAAATATGCTTAACACAGGTTTGTTGAAATTCCTCGCCCAGCCAGCTGCGGGTGTGGCCTTGTTAGCGGCTGTCAATGTCGCTGTGCCATCTGCCAGCCTAGCTCAGGGACAACCAGGATTACCCACCAATCAAATAACACCACTTACGCAAATAACACCAATAACACCCACTACACAAACATCACCCACTACACAAACCTCAACTACTACACAAATAGATACCAATTACTCATTAGGAGGCGGCGATCGCATACGTGTAAATGTATTTGAAGTACCTGAATATACAGGTGAATATCAAATTCCTCCAGGTGGAGCGATTAACTTACCTTTGATCGGTAGTGTACCCATTCTGGGACTAACAACGGAACAAGCTTCTGATGAAATTGCCAGAAGATACTCTCGCTTTCTTAAACGTCCCCTGATTTCAATCAATCTATTATCGCCTCGTCCCGTAAACGTCTTTGTTGCCGGAGAGGTAACACGTCCAGGGGCTTATACTCTAAGTTTAAGCGGCGGCGCAGGAGACAATCCAGGTGTACAATATCCAACTGTCTTAGCTGCACTCACCACAGCGCAGGGGACGCTTGGTAGTGCGGATATGACTCAAGTGCAATTACGGCGTAAGCAAGGGCGAGGCTCAGAGCAAGTAGTCACGCTCAATTTGGAAGAACTCATCCAGACAGGTAGATTAACGCAGGATATTACCTTGCGGGATGGAGACACCATAGTCGTGCCAACTGCAACCAAATTTGACTTAGCAAGAGCACGCAACTTATCTGCCGCTAACTTTGCTGCCAGCCCAAACACACCCCGTACCGTCGCTATTGTTGGTGAAGTCAACCGTCCTGGCTCGTATCTTGTCACTACAGGTAGCACAGAAGCCACTACCGCCGCCACAGGCAATAGTCAGCCAACTGGCAGCGGACTGCCAACTATAACGCGGACAATTCAATTAGCTGGAGGAATTACGCCACAAGCGAATGTTCGCAATATTATCCTACGCCGACCTACAAGAAGCGGCTCAGAACAAACTGTAGATATCAATCTTTGGCAACTTTTAGAGAGTGGTGATATTAATCAAGATTTAATTGTGCAAGATGGAGATACGATTTTTATTCCTACGGCAACTGAGATTAGCCCAGCAGAAGCTACCCAATTAGCTACTACTACTTTGTCTCCTGGACGCATTCAAGTTGGTGTGGTAGGTGAAGTTAAAAGACCAGGAGCTGTAGATATTCAGCCTAATAGCTCTTTAAATCAAGCACTACTGGCTGCGGGTGGATTCAACGATGCTAGAGCTAGCAGAGGTACTGTAGATTTGGTTAGGCTCAACCCTAATGGTTCTGTGACTAAACGTCAAGTCAAAGTGGATTTCTCACAAGGTATTAATGAGGAGACTAATCCTATACTCCGCAATAATGATGTTGTGCTAGTTAGCCGCTCTGGCATAGCCAAGACTAGCGATACCTTAAGCACCATAGCAGGGCCTCTAGGCACGATCATAAATATTCTCAGGTTTGTTACTGGTATTTAGATAGGTTTACAAACTGGGGACGCTGCTCAATCCTCCTCGTCCCCAGATTTCTCCAAAAGTGCATTTTGACCAATAAAGTTATGTGTTATTCCTAACTAATAGGACTAGCCCTTTCAAGGTGAGCATATTGTACTATCAAAATTTTTACGGCATTTAAAGCATCGGCTGAAATTGAACAAGGAATTTATGCATTCACCTCCAAATTTTTGGACTGTAAATTAAGCGATCGCCTGAGCCAAAGTCACAAAATTGGGTTAAAAACATCATTTATTTCATAGTACAAACGTTTACCTTGAAAGGGCTAGTCCTATTAGTAGCCCTTTCAAGGTGGTGAAATTGGGAACGAAGATTGGTTATTTCAACCTTTAAAAAGCCCAAAAGCTGAGCGGAGGATTTGAGATGGTAGCACTGAAACAACGCATCTTCATTGGTCAGCTTGAAAGGGCTAGTCCTACCTAACTCAGGACTCAAGACTCAAGACTTACTTTAACTTCATCGGCAAAATTGCCCCAACGGACAAAGCAAAAGGGGCCGGCGATAGAACCCCAGAGATGTTCATCACTTTCTAAATCCCTTCCTCGGTCAAGGCTGAGAAAGTTTTCAGCGTCAATCTCAAATTCATTATCAAGATAAGTGTTTTTACCGTCACGAACTACGATGCAGCCTTTACCAGGTTCAACCCTGCCTTTGAAGCTCTTACCTGTCCACTCTACAACCATGTTGCAACCTGGCATTTTCTCCAGTTGGTCAACAGATAAGTCTTTGAGGCGTTCGGGATCGCGGGATGCGCCGTAAAACTTTTGTTCTTCCTTAATTGTGTAGTGTTCGATGAGAATATGGTTTTCTGCCTTAATCAACTTCATTATCCTTATCCGGTAGGGTTGAGTGAGCATAAAATCATAAGCTTGTTCGAGAAACAAGCTGATCCCTGAGAACAATTCCCAAGGCAGGGGACGGATACACACACGAATATGGGCATATAAAGGCGGATTTTCAAAAGCTTGTTCTTGATTGCTAAAGTCAGCGGCCATCCAGCGAGCTAAAGTAGCAATATCCGTAGAATGAGTCATTACAGATGATTAACCAGTTGCTTAAAAACTATCTGGGAGTATTGTAGAGCTGGGGAATGGGGAATGGAGAATGGGGCATTGGGCATTGGGCATTGGGCATTGGGCATTGGGAACTGGGAACTAGGGACTAGGGACTAGGGAATGGGGAGATGATAGAGATGGAGAAAATAACTATTGACTATTGACTATTGACTATTGACTATTGACTGTTGACAAATGACTAAATACAACTTAACCAAAGTAAGGTAAAGTACCCATGCTACGGCACTTAAGTGTTATTACCACAGCTATACTCCTTCTTAGCAGTTTCTTAACGCTGGCAGAGGGTAAAAAGCCCAAGGAGCCTGATAAATTTCCTCCAAGTCCGCTAGAACTTACTACACCTGATCCACTGCTACCATCTTTGCGTGACAAACAGCCGTTAACTCAGGGTGAGAGGCAAAAGTTAGAGGTGGCGTTGGATGAGTTAAACCAAGAAGCTGCGGCAAAACTGCAAGCAGGGGATAAACTAGCAGCGTATGAAATTTGGAATCGGGAACTACGCTTGCGGCGGTTTTTAGGTGCATTAGCAGAGGTGCAAGCACTATCACGAGTAGGTGCGATCGCCTGGAATCAAAACGATCGCCAAGAATTACAATATATTACTCAGCGATTACAAGCAATTCAAAAGCAGGCACAACCCAAAAAAACAGATACTCAAAAAAGTATTGCCCAAAAAGGTGTTGATCTAGAACTTTTGCGATCGCTAGGTGAAGCTTACCAAAAAGTGCGATTGCCTAAACTCGCCGTAGAAGTTTATGAGCAAGTTTTGGCAGTAGTGCGACAACAAAATCCAGCAGCATTAGTAGAAACTCTCAAGACGATTGGAGAGATGAATCTGAGTTGGTTTGATTATCCCAAAGCTGCCATTACTTACGAGGAATTGTTAGGTTTAGCTACTTCCAAAGGCGATCGCCTGAATGAGTTAGCATACTTGAAACAATTAGCTTATATTTACGAGCAAGCAAAACAACCCCAGCAGGCAATCATTGTACAAAATAAGCTAGCGGAAATTTATGTCAATGAAAATAATCTTACTGAAATACCAGAATTGAAGCTAGCGATCGCCTCAGATTACGAATCCCTAGCAAAGGAAAATCCTAGCTTATTGCAAGAAGCTTTTAAAAATTATCAAGAAGCCTACACTACAGCTTGGCAATTGCAGCAGTACGTTGGTGCTGGTGAAGCTTTGCAGAAGTTAATCACACTGTACCGTTCTCAGGGACAAATAGATGATGCTTTGCAAGCTAGCCAAATTCTTGTGGAGACTGAGAAACGAGCCGTCAATTTTTACGGAATGATGCAAGCGTATGACCAAATTGGTAAATTGCATTTAGAACGCAAAGAATATCCTCAAGCACTAACAGCTTTTCAAAAAGGGTTAGAACTAGCGCAACAGATTAAACATGAGGAAGCGTACTTTACTGGGCAAATTGAAAAACTGTCGAAAACAAATTTTTAACAGATCGGGGCATTCCTCTCCCTGGGGACTTGGGAAAACATTCCCAAATATATTTGGGGTTAGAGCAAATTCCATAATTTTTCATTTGAATACCCCAATGCCCAATGCCCAATGCCCAATGCCCAATGCCCAATGCCCAATGCCCAATCCCCAACGCCTTTTACAATTTATTTTTTTCATGAATAATTATTAACAATGCTTTCTAGATCTGCGGATTTTGCGGAACCGCCTCTAGCGCTGTTGAGGTAAAACAGCAGTGGTGTTAAAAAACCCGCTTTTGAATCTCAAGTTCCATTCTGATGATCTTTCTCCTTCGTCGTGAACCTGGCTGAAGCGTATCTTGCAATGTCCACACTTTTAAAGGATTGATACTATGACTCGTTTATCAAGCCCTATTGAAAACTTAAAAAATCACTATAAAGTTGTGATTATTGGTTCCGGCTATGGCGGTGGGATTGCTGCTTCACGCCTAGCACGGGCTGGACAGCAGGTATGTTTACTAGAACGAGGCAAAGAATTTCAACCAGGTGAATACCCAAATAATGAAGTCAAATCACTGGGTGAAATACAAGTAGATTTGCCTACTAAACGCATTGGTTCATGCACAGGCTTGTACGATTTTCACGTCAATAAAGATATTAATATATTCGTCGGTTGTGGGCTGGGTGGCACATCGCTCGTCAATGCCAATGTGTCATTACAAGCTGAACCCCGTGTTTTTGCAGATCAGCGCTGGCCCCAGGAATTGCGTGATGATGTCAAAACATTATTGGCCGAGGGATATCGTCGTGCAGAGGAAATGCTCAAACCTACTGCCTATCCTCAAGATTTTCCGCCTTTGCCAAAATTAGATGCATTAGAAAAGTCTTCTAAATACTTGAATGAAAATTTTTATCGACCACCCATCAATGTGACTTTTAAAGATGGGGTTAATCATGTCGGCATAGAACAGAACAAATGCAATCTCTGCGGTGATTGTGTATCAGGTTGCAACAACAAGGCAAAAAATACTGTATTGATGAATTACCTGCCCGATGCGAAAAACCACGGCGCAGAAATTTATACCCAAGTATCCGTGCGGCAAGTTGAAAAACAGAATAATCGCTGGTTGGTTCACTTCCAACTACTCAACGCCGGACAAGAGAAATTTGACGCTCCCGCAATGTTTGTTAGTGCCGATATAGTTATCCTAGCGGCTGGTACTCTCGGTTCTACAGAAATTTTACTGCGATCGCAACAAGCAGGTTTAGCATTATCTAGCCAGGTAGGACATAACTTTACAGGTAATGGCGATGTGCTGGCCTTCGGCTATAACACCGAGCAAAAAATTAACGGCGTTGGCTTTGGTAATCGTCCTCCTAGTGGACAGGAACCCGTCGGCCCCTGTATCAGCGGTATTATCGATATGCGCGAGCAACCACGGTTAGATAACGGCATGGTAATCGAAGAAGGCTCAATTCCTGGTGCGCTAGCTCCCATATTGCCAAAAAGTCTTGCTGCTGTTGGCACCATACTAGGTAAAGATACTGATGAAGGTTTAGGCGATCGCCTCCAAGAAAAGCTACGAGAGGCAGAAAGTTTAACTCACGGTGCTTACACTGGTGCAGTCCGCAATACCCAGACTTACCTAGTGATGACCCACGATGATGCAGCCGGAGAAATGTACTTAGAAAATGACCGTCTCCGCATTCGTTGGGAAAATGTAGGTAAACAATCCATTTTTCAACGGGTAAATGATCGCCTCACAGAGGCAACTCGTCCCCTGGGTGGCACACAAATTCCCAACCCCATTTGGACTAATTTATTCGGCCACGACCTAATCACCGTCCATCCTTTAGGTGGCTGTATCCTAGCAGGAAATGCCGAACACGGTGTTGTTAACCACAAAGGACAAGTATTTTCTAGCAACCAAGGTACAGCCGTTTACGAAAACCTATATGTTTCCGACGGTTCCGTGATTCCCCGTACACTGGGAGTTAATCCACTACTTACAATTTCTGCCATAGCTGAGCGCTGCTGTGCCCTCATCGCTAAAGACCGGGGGTGGACAATTAACTACAATCTACCTTCAGCACCAACTTCCCCAGGCGTCAACACGCCCGCCAAAGTGGGAATTCAGTTTACTGAAACCATGCGCGGTTACTTTTCCACTGAAGTCAAAGACGACTATCAACGTGCCGCCCAGCAGGGTCAAAAAGACAGATCACCCCTGCAATTTACCCTGACAGTAATTGCCGATGATTTAGAACATCTACTCAACGACCCCAAACATCCCGCCAAGATAGTTGGTACAGTAACAGCCCCCGCTCTCGCTACCGAACCGCTAACTGTCACCAATGGCGAGTTTAACCTGTTTGTCGTGGCACAAGACCAACATGAAACACGACAGATGCTCTACCGTCTACCCATGACCACAGAAGCGGGACAGTCCTACTACTTAGAGGGCTACAAAGAACTTCACGATGACCCAGGTTTTGATTTGTGGTCTGACACCACCACCCTTTATATCACCGTTTATGCTGGCGACAATAACACTAATCCCGTATTAGGTAAAGGCATTCTGAAAATTCAGCCTGTAGATTTTGTCAAGCAAATGACCACCCTGAAAGTCACCAACGCCCCCAGCCCCACGGAACGTCTGCAAGCAATTGATCGCTTCAGTCGCTTCTTTGCTGGCACATTATCTGAACTCTACCTTTAGATGGTTAATTGTTAGCTGTTACTGACCCTTGACCTTTGACTCAATATGCAAATCGACTTTCATCATGGTGTTACCTACGTTGCAGCGAGACTAGCGGGGTTTGAACACGAACCTGCTAATATCATCGCTTATAGTGCTCAATACGTAGACGATGCAATAAATGACGGATTCATCCGGTTTGATAACGGCGCACTGTTTCACCGCATCAGTTCTGCACACAAGATGCTGGACTATCGCAACTTTGAGGAACTGGCAAATTACGGCGTTTGGATTCCGTTTCATTTTCTGCCAGGTAACGGCGGATTACCAGCAACTGAAGACCCTCAAGGAAGTTTTATCGACAAGCTAATTTGTCGCCCCAACAGCTACGTAGCTCAGGAGATGGTGAGGGAATGTATAAATCACCGCCACACTCCCTACGGACTGCATCGCCTGGGGATTACTGCTCACGTATATGTTGACACTTGGGCACATCAGGGCTTTGCCGGTGTTAATCATCGAGTCAATGAAGCCAAACATCTACTAGATGAACATGGTCAACCCGATCGCAACCTCATGGATCGTCTTCAGAATTACTTCGTGAGTGAGGCTTTACCCTTGGGACATGGTTCTGTTCTCAGCCATCCTGACAAGCCATTTTTGCGCTGGGGTTACTCCAACGGTAGGGGCGAGCAAATTACCAGAAACAATCCCAAAGACTTTCTAGAAGCGGCAGACAATATGTGCAAAGTCATGCAGCAGTATATAGCAGGTAATTCTGATGCAGTTGTACCCGGACTGCCACAATCAGATAAGACTTTAATTGCCCAGATGCTAGAGAGTATCACAGACAACAAAAGTAGCCCGCGTCACCAAAAATGGTTGAGTGCGATCGCTCAGGGTAAGTTCAGCTTCGGCAAAGCAAATGTTACTTATATCCCCAAAGGCAAAGACTCGTGGAAACACGTAGCCCTTGGTACCGAAAACTCAGTTGACCGAGAAAACGAAAGATTTCCCTATCACCCCAGCTTTTTGGCAAGTAATTGGAAACTATTTCACGACGCCTTGCAGTCCCATCACTTTTACATCATCCACGACCTGCTACCCAAATATGGAATCTGCGTCGCTTAATCTCTCAACTCTTGACTCCTGGCTCTAACCTCTTACCTCTGCGTTCTCTGCGCCTCTGCGGTTAAATAAATTACTTTTAAACCGCAGAGACGCAGAGAGCACAGAGAGAAAAAAAGAAATTTTACGAGTCACATTGAAAGAGCTACTCCCAACTACTTCTTTATCCAAGAAAATTCAGCAGCGATTCTTTAATAACCGAGGTGTTTCATGGCAACAACCACAACAGCAACAAACAAAGTGGGAATTCGGTTCACCGAAACCATGCGCGGCTACTTTTCTAAAGCAGTCCAAAACGACTATAAACGCGCAGCACAACAGGGTAAACAGAGTGGCTCCCAATTTGAATTCACCCTCACAGTCAGCTCCGACGATTTGGACATGATGCTCACAGATGAAAGCCACAAAGCCAAAATCGTTGGTAGTGTAATTGCTCCAGCTCTATCGCCAGAACCTCTCAGCGTTACCGATGGTGAATTTAACTTATTTATCGTTGACCCAGACAGCGTAAATACGCGTCGCATGGTCTACCGCATGAAAATGACTAGCGAAGAGGGTAAAGTTTATTACTTAAATGGCTTCAAAGTCGTACACAATGACCCAGGTTTTGACATTTGGGCAGACACCACCACGCTATACATTACCGTGCATGACGGCGAGAGTCTCAACAGTCCTGTTTTAGGGCAAGGAATCTTAAAGATTCTCCCAGCAGATTTCCTTCACCAGATGACTACGTTGCAAGTTACCAACACCACTAGTTTGACGCAACAGGTAGAAGAAACTGCTCGTTTCGGCAGCTTTTTTGCCGGAGTCTTATTTAACGTTTACGGTGGAATATTTGCTCCTTCAAAAGTATTCGATCCCGATGCACCTCCCCGTCAAAAGCGCCCTCTGCGGATGTCAGCGCCCCAAGTTCATTTTTGCACAACTGACGATGGAGTCCAATTGCGACTAATTCGATATCAAGGCGGGACAAAAGGCCCAGTCATGCTAGCACCAGGCTTTGGTACTTCCACCTTAGCATTTTCCATCGATACCGTAGACACAAACCTGCCAGAGTTCTTGTATGCTCAAGGCTATGATGTCTGGCTATTCGATTATCGAGCTAGTGCCGATTTGCCATCCGCCACCACCCAATTTTCCGCCGATGAGATTGCGCTTTACGATTGGCCAGCAGCAGTTGAGCAAGTGCGTAGCATCACTGGGTCAGAAACAGTTCAAGTCGTGGGTCACTGCGTTGGTTCCATGTCCTTTTTAATGGCCATGCTAGCGGGTTTAAAAGGAGTGCGTTCCGCCGTTTGTTCGCAACTAACGACCCATCCTAAAGCCGCAACTCTGAACGAAATTAGAGCTGGTTTGCGTCTAGCTTCATTTCTGACAGTGCTGGGGGTAGAAACTCTCAACCCAGACTTTGATACCCATGCCGATTGGCAAAATAAACTTTACGACACGGTTTTAAGACTGTATCCCACCAAAGAACCCTACAACAACCCTGTTGACCGCCGCATTCTCTTCATGTATGGAGAAGTCTACAAAATCGCCCAGTTGAACGAAGCCACCCACGATGCTATCCACGAGATATTTGGCCCAGGTAATCTAACCTTCTTCAGACATATATCTCTGATCCTACGCCAGGGACACATTGTTGATAAAGATGGTAAAGATGTTTACTTGCCCCATCTAGAACGCTTAGCCATTCCCATAGCGTTGATTCACGGCGCAGACAACGCCTTTTTCCTGCCAGAGGGTTCGGAAATTACTTACAAGCTATTGTGCGATAAAAATGGTGGCGACTTGTATGTTCGCCATGTTATCCCTGATTATGCACACATGGACTGTTTCATGGGCAAAAACACAGCCAAGGATATTTTTCCGACTATCCTGGCGGAATTAGACAAGTTCAATCAATTGAGGTAGAGGTCAAGAGTCAAGAGTCAAGAGTCAAGAGTCAAGAGTCAAGAGTCAAGAGTCAAGAGTTATTATTCTTCCCCAATGCCAATGCCCAATGCCCAATGCCCAATGCCCCATGCCCAATGCCCAATGCCCAATGCCCAATGCCCATTCCCCACAAGGTAATTGCAAATGAACGAGATTAATCAACTACTCACTGAACCTCTAGCATCTGATATCAACCAACATCCTGGCTTGAAAGAGCTATTTCGCTACCCGCTGATAGAAGCAATTGTTGAGCGACGCACTCGCAGATTAGCCCGTGGTGCTTCAGTCGTAGCAGGAGAACTTAGCCATACCAGCCAAAATCAGCCAGACCCCCTTAGTCCTTTGGAAGAGGCGATTTTGATTGTTGCTACGGGGATGACTGGTATCACAACCCACGATGGCCCTCTCGATAAACCAGAAGGTGGCAAAGAACTGGGAACCCCCTTCCTTAACATTGTTGCTCGTTCTGGTAGTAGCGCTGATAATTCTCAAGCTACCTCCTTTTTCATGATCAACGATGAAGGCATCTGGCTAATCAAGCGACTCAAGGGTCGCCAAGCTTTAGCAGCCCTTGGCGATTTACCTCCTAAATGGGAAGATTGGTCAGAGGAACACTGGCTAAAAGCTGCTGCTGCCGTCAAACATAAAATTAGCGATCGCCGCCTAGATTTCCCCCGGATTTATCCCTACTACCTCGGTTGGAACAAGCAAATCTCTAACCTTCCTGGGACAACTCTCTTTTTCCCCGTCGTCGATTGTACCCGTCAATATATTAATGTTCTGCTTATCCTACTTTCAGAACCAGACGGTCAAAAACCTTTATTTGTTGATGACTGGCAGAAATTTCGACCCAAAAGTTTGGCAGACTGGGCAGCTTGGGCAGGAATGCACTTAGGGCTGAGTCCTAAAATCCCTTATCAACCCATTGGTGGGATTGAGCGAGTCAAGGGTGGTTTTGTCAACCCCAATAACACTGTTCCCTTGGGACTCGCCCACACCATGCGTACCGACCATGAATGTTTCTTTATTTTGCAAAACTTAATGCTCATTGGTCAGGCAATGGGTGTTGGTGGTTGGGTGCATGGGTCAGTCTTCCAACCCTTTATTTTAGAACACAACCCCGCCAAAGAATGGTATGGTCTTGGGTTTCGCATGGAACCACCAACTCCGAAGAAAAGTATTTGGGCCCCGCCGCCCGCTAGCCAACCCAATCCAGTTGGTATCGATGGTGTGTTGGAAGGACTTTGCCCACCATACATTAGTTCTATGGATGAAGCAGTCGATCGCGTCATTGAAGAGAAGTACGGTAGCCAGGGAGCCTATGGAGACAAGGATGTATTTGCCCGCTCCTATCAATCAAAATCAAGTGCTGAAGCCTTTCTGCGCGATGCCGAACCCCATTCTAAAGAAGCAATTCAGTACACCAAAGATATCTGCAACTATATCTACGAAACTTACGGTCGTTTTCCTGCCCACGTCGATGCCTTCTTTGTTCCTGGCATCTGGCTGCAATTTAGCCACATAGAGTTGGAATACTACCAAAAGTACTACGATCCGGCTCTTTTCCGTCGCCAAGCCCAGCACGCTGAATTTTGGGGCGATCGCTAAAGACTGTCGCCAAATCTTTGTGAGAGGAAAGTATGCTAAAAGTTATCAGGATTGTTGCCATCTCCCTCATCTCTATCTTGCTGGTAGCTACCTTTGGGTTTTTGTACATAGAATCAACTTGGGCAAAGCCTCAATTTAGAACACCAAAAGAAGCATTTATCCACGGTAGTATCGGTACTGAGTTAGCGCCTTTACCAGTTTTCCAAGTATTGCCCGATTTATTCCCCGATCAATTTCAGCCAGCAGGCAAACAAGCTGGGGATTGGATTGAGCAATTCGGATTGATCCACGGAAAGCCGGAGGACAAAGAAGGTTTGCCAGTGGGCTTTAGTGTTTCTAACTATCAACCTCAATCGGGAAATCCCTCGCCTGTAAAGTTTGTGGGTTTTAGCTGTGCATTGTGTCACACATCCCACATTAGGAGGTTTCCCGGAGATGAAGCTGTGATAGTCACAGGTATGGGGAGTACTTCGTTAGACTTGTTTGCCTGGGTAGACGCCTTTAAAACTGCAATTCTTGATCAGAAACGTCTGACTGTAGAAAACATTGCCAAGGCTTATGAAGCTAAATACCAAAAACCTCTAACAATTGTAGATAAAACTGTAATTGGTTTTTGGCTATCCACTGCTAGAGGTCAAGTACTAGCTTCACTTCCGAAATGGGATGCCCCCTATAATGGCAAAAACCTGAGAGACTCCAAATTGTCACCCATTGGCCCGGCTCGAACGCAACCTTTTAAAGAGTTAGTCCATTTTGTGATGGATCGTCCCGCCGCCTCAGATAAATCTTATTCCAAATTGCCGTCATTGTACGAGCAGGAAAATCGCGAGTGGGCGCAATATGACGGTAGCGTTAGAGATCGTCTCAGTCGCAGCGTGCTTGCAGCTCTTGCAGCAGGAGCCACCCCGAATAACTTAGTAGTGCCAGAAATTTCTCATAATGTTACTCAAGCCATTGAATACACCAGAGGCTTGCAAGGGCCTAAATATGCAGAGGTATTTAAAGACCTCAAGCTTGATCCACAAAAAATAGAACGTGGTCATGCTATCTTTCAGCAGAGTTGCGCTACCTGTCATGGCGATCGCAATTCTGAAGATAACACTTGGGTGAAAGGTGAACTTCAGGGTTTAATTACACCGATAGAAGAAATTCAAACTGATTCTGAACGGCTTAACTATCGTTACTATCAAGAACTACCGAATGCTGTTGATGTTTTCTTCCCTGATAGCAATCCCTTAAAACCCAAACGAGAAAACATCAGACCAGGGCCTTTAGGAAATACCAAAGGTTTCATTAACGCTCCTATAGAATCAGTTTTTGCTCGCGCTCCCTATTTGCACAATGGCAGTGTCTTGACTTTGGCAGAGTTAATTAATCTCAAACCTCGTCGAGAAATTTTTTATCGTGGAGACAATCTTTACGATCCGATTGATGTCGGTTTGGCTTCGCCAACTAAACCTGATGATCAACATTACTTTAAGTTAGATACCCATGTTCAGGGTAACTCTAATAAAGGGCATGATTATCCTTGGACTTATCAGGGAACTGCCTGGAATAAGGCAGCTTTGGAAGATTTATTAGAGTATCTCAAGACACTTTAAAAGTTTAATCTCTGCGTCTCTGTGGTAAAAAAATAATTTATTTAACCGCAGAGGCACAGAGGGCACAGAGGAAAGAGGTTAAAGAGTAATTTTTTGAACTTGACAAAGCTCTCTTCAAAGAACAATATTCACAGTTACATAAAAATGGAAATATTTAAATTTCAAAGAAATATTTACTTAGCAGAATTTGCTAATACTTTTTTTCTTTTTGCAACTACATTGATAGCTGCCCTATTATTGGCAGAGTTTCAACCAAATTTGAATTTACACCGTGCAATTTACTCATTTTGGGCTAGTACGGTGTTATTAATTCCAGCAATTTATTTATATATATTGCTAGGAAAATCAGCAAAAAAGAGTAATTATTGGTTGCTGTTATGGACTTTTAGCTTTTTAGCTTATTTGGTTCATTTGTTTTATGAGGTGTTTGGAATTTATGGCAGCATCCAAGAAGCTTTTGCTGCTGATGGGAGTGCGATCGCCTACGCCCTCGCAGCAAGTAAATTAATCTTAGCTTTATGGTGGGGATTAGATATAAGTTTGGGATGGTTTAGTGATTCTTCGGCAACTTGGGTACAAATCCAACGAACTGGGGTGCATCTTTACGTTGGTTTGAGCTTTTTGGTTGCCAATTTGATTTTACAAGCGGGATTTGCTCGCACTTTCGGAATTATCTTAGCTATCTCTATTTTGGTAGCTCTACTGGTGCGGCACTACACCTGCAATGGTCAAGATAATCAAAACCTACCACCTGGTTCTTACGGTTTGCCGCTGTTGGGTGAGACGATTCCATTAGCTATGGATATCCATAGCTTTTACCGCAAACGTGTTAAAAAATATGGCCCAGTCTTTAAAACTCATTTATTTGGCAAACCTGTTATTGCTTTTAACGGCCCGGAGGCTTTTACTTTCTTTCTAAATCAAGAATATTTCACCCGTGAAAATGCCAGTCCACACCCGATAAAAGAACTACTAGACTGGGACGCTTTACCACTATTGGATGGTGACGAACATCGTCGCCGGAAAAGGATTATTCTCCAGGCTTTTACACCGGAGGCTTTCGATCAATACATACCCAGCATTGAACAAACAGCGACTTACTACCTGGGACGCTGGGAAAAACTGGGTAGCTTTACCTGGTTAACAGAATACCGTAAGCTGAGCGCATCTTTAACCAATGCGTTATTTATCGGGGGAGAGCCAGGCCCAATGAGTGAAGCTGTGGGAGAAATCACAGACATTTTTATCAAAGGTTTCTCCTCAGTACCGATTAACTTGGGTTTTAATGCTTATGGACGGGCGCTCAAGAATCGTGATTGGTTACTCAATTACATCGACCAAGCGATTGGGCAGCACCGTCAGCAACCTCGCCAGGATCTACTAGGATTGCTGTTATCAGCCCGTAGTGAAGATGGTAGCACTCTCACCGATGCACAGTTGCGCCGCGAGGTCATGCATCTGTTCTTTGCGGCTTATTCTGGTTTTTATGTTGCCCTCACCCTGCTTTCCCTGACCCTAGCCCAACATCCAGAGATTGCAGCACGTGCTAGGCAAGAAGTCAAGCAATATGTACCTGATGGGTCACTGGATATGGTACGGTTGCAAAAGTTGGTATATCTGGAGCAAATTACCAAAGAAATCCGCCGCTTCTATCCCATTAATGCTGCTACTTTTTTTGCCCAGGTAAACAAAGACTGTGAGTTTCAAAACTTCCACATTCCCAAAGGTTGGGGCGCAGTGGCAGGAATCCATACCACCATGCATATCCCTGGGGTTTTTTCTGAACCGAACAGTTTTAAGCCCTGTCGCTTTGCTCCAGAAAACTTTGCAGCCTTACCGGAAAACAGCTATGTACCCCAAGGTGGTGGGCCTAGAGACGGACACCGTTGTGCAGGCGAAGACTTGATCACTGTATTGCTGAAGATAATGGGGGTACATTTGTTGCGTCGATATAGTTGGGAACTGTTACCACAGAATCTGGAATTGAACCAAGATTTGTTTCCTACCCCGCGTGATGGGTTAAAAGTGCGGTTTGGTATTGATAGGCAGACAATTACTTAGAGGAGTTGCTAGTGAATATCTTTATTCGGTTAATTGTCATCGTTTTAGTAGTATCACTTTTGGCGATCGCAATTTTCTATGGCAGGACTTACGCAAAATATCTCTCAAACTCTCGTACAACACAGCGTCAATAAACTATCCATTCCCAATCAATGAAACGTTGGCGCAGTGGGGCGTAGCCCATTAAAAAGTCCGTTAGCGCAGCCCATTATGAATTCCGCATAGCGGCACTAATAACTGTCATACCAAGGTATAAAAATGCGTATTCACGCTGTTCAGAGCGGACTTGTAACCATCAAAACTTGTCAGTGCTATGGCAAAGGTCATGGTGCTATGCGTCTGGTAAACACGATTCTTGACCGCAACTGGGCTGAGCCTTTACCCATTTATAGCTGGGCAATTGAGCATCCAGAAGGCATTATCTTAATCGATACAGGCGAAACTGCACGCACCATAGAACCGGGTTACTTCCCTTGGTGGAACCCTTATTTTCAGCTGAGTATCAAACCATGTTTGCAACCTGAAGACGAGGTGAATTTTCGGTTACGAGCTTTGGGCATAGAACCAAATGATGTACGTTGGGTAATTCTCACTCATCTACACACAGACCATATAGGCGGTCTGCACCATTTTCCTAACGCCGAAATTATTATTTCTCGTAGAGAGTATGAACTAACTGGTGGTTGGCGCGGACAGCTAAGAGGTTATTTAACTCAGCGTTGGCCAGAGTGGTTAAACCCTCACCTAATCGAGTATGAATCTCAGCCAATTGGGCCTTTTTTAGAGAGTTACCCGCTGACAAAAGCTGGAGATGTCAGGTTAATTCCTACAGAAGGTCATACTGGGGGGCACTTGTCTGTTTTGGTACAAGCTGACGGACTATCTTTATTTTTTGCTGGTGATGCTTCTTACACTCAGCAACTAATGTTGGATCAGATTGTTGACGGTGTTGCTCAAGATGAAGAAAAATCTCGCCAGACACTAAAGCTGATTTTGCAGTACATACAGGAATTTCCTACAGTCTATCTTCCGAGTCACGACCCTGATGCTGCTCACAGGTTAGCAGAGCGAACCATTATTTCAGTCTAATTACTTTGATTATTTCTAAAGGAGTTATTTCTATGTCAGACGCACAAACAAAGCCACTTACCGACAAAGCTCGCTTCTCACCTTTACCAGATTCATTCATGTTTGGTGTTGCTACAGCTGACCATCAATGCGAAGCTTATGACTCCCGCTATGAAGACATTCGGGATGTGTGGGAGCGTCGTCGCGCCCTGACAATTAGGGGTCAAGCAACTGACTTTTGGCATCGCTACGCCGAAGATATAGCCTTAGCCAAGTCTCTTGGTTGCAAGATGTTCCGTTTTTCTATCGCCTGGTCGCGGGTAGAACCTAAACCTGGTCAGTTTAATGAGGAAGCCTTTGAACACTATCGCCAAGTGATTGAAACTATTCGATCGCATGGTATGGAACCTATGGCCACTCTGCATCACTTCACCCATCCCATCCATGTTGAAGAACGGGGGGGTTTAATTTCCCCAGATTTCCCATCCATTTTCGCCACTTATGCCAAAGAAGTTGCTCAGCGTTTGGGCCCCTTAGTGCGCTACTGGATTAGCTTTAACGAACCCAGTCAACTCATTTATGGCTATGTCAAACCTTGGTGGGAGAGAGCTTATTTTATGCCACCCGGTTTAGATCGAGGCGCAACCATCGCCGACCAGATGACCGCAGTCCGCAAACTGATGCGAAATTTGTTCATAGCACATACTAATGCTAGAACTATTCTCAAGCAAGTCAACCCAGATGCTCAAGTAGGAGCAAACCCCATGTTGTTGGGTCTACCCTTATGGTTGCAAAAACTGGTGGATCGCAACGTCATGAATCTCCGCAGTCCTGAAGACTTCGTTGCTCAAGGAAAACGTTTCAGTGAGCGGGCTTTGCTGGAAAAAGGCCAGGTAGATGTAGTGATTGCTACCTTGACTGTAACGCAGGAGCGACAACAGCAAGTGGCTTTCTCCGAGGCATACTATCAAGCAGGTCAATTTTTACTGGTGAAGTCAGCAAATCCAATTCAGCGACTCGAAGATGTCGATGGCAAACCTATAGCAGTGGTTAAAAGCACTACCGCCGAATCTACTGTATATCAACTATTTCCCGCAGCCAATATCCAAGTAGTAGAGAATCATGCTGATGCTCTCAGAGCGTTGGATTACGAGCAAATCAGCGCCATCCTCGCTGATGACAGCATTTTGTTAGGAATCGCACAGCAGTTTCCGGGGCAATATCGGCTCGTTGGTAAAAATGGTGAAGGGCTAACTGAAGAAAATTATGCGGCTGCTGTAGTTAAAGGCGATCGCGAGTTGCTCAATGCTGTAGACATAGCAGTGCGAAACTTCAAAGAATCCGGTGCTTGGGCTACCAGTTATGCTCGCTACTTCCCCGATCAACCAGTGCCAGAACCGCCCCGCCTAGGCAGACGCTCAACCCTAGCTGACATCACACATCAAGGAGAGGAGCAACCCCCAGCGCCTAACAAACCCCTGCCCAAACCTCTACTGCGTCGGATTCAAGACCGGGGTTATTTAATTGTTGCCGTTAAAGATAATGTTCCTGGGTTTGGCTATCGCAACCCAGAAACAGGTGAATTCAGCGGCTTAGAAATCGATCTAGCTCGTGCTTTAGCAAAGCAAATTTTCGGTGATCCTAGCAAAGTTAAATTTCAAGCCGTTGCTACTCAGGAACGCTTGCCTGTACTGCGCTCTGTTGTAAGATTGTTTGATCCCATCTTGAAGATTTTCGGCGCTCTCTCAACATCACTGACAAGTAACTGGTGGCATCTTGGCATGGCTGGAAAACTGCCAACATTCCTCTGTCCTCAAGAATGCGTCGATCAGCAAGATTTTGTCGGGTTTGACTACTATTGGGGCATCAGCAATTTACGACTTAACCGCATTCAGCAGTTGATGGATGCAGCTTTCGGGCGTTTCGGTAATGCACCAGTCTGGCCTGGCATACTCTACGATATGCTCAAGTTCCACAGCCAATTATTTCCCGGTAAGGAGATTTTCATTGTTGAGAACGGCTGTGTTGATGTAGCTGATAAAGTTGTCAAACGCGAGGAATACATTGGCCAGCATATCCAGCAAGTGCAACGCGCTCGTCACGACGGTGTAAATGTGGTGGGCTATGTTTCTTGGTGTATTACTTCTAACCGTGAATGGGGTCTGAAGTTTGGCCCGGATAGCGATTTTGGTCTATATCATGTTGACCTAGATAATGACCCAGAATTAAAGCGCCAAGCGACTCTGGCTGCAACTGCGTACCGGGAAATTATTCAAAAAGGTGGTGTTTGAATTGTATAAATCAATGCGACTCACACAAAAACAATCTTTAAGTTCGGCAATTATTGGTATTCTTATCAGTGTGTTAAGAACCTGATATTTGCTAAATAGAACTCAAAGTAATGCCTAGAGACAATTATGTAAGTAACTTTTGGCGATCGCATAATTTTCGCTTGGAGCCTTGGGGGAATGACTACGAGCCACCAATTCAAATCAGCGAAGAGCTTTTCCTGTGTGAAAGTGATGTTAACCCTACAGTAGAAACTGAAAATTGGGACTGTTTTCAATCTCCCCAGGCGCGATCGCTACCTAATCGGCTTATCTTTATCGATGGGCGTCGTCGGCTAGACGCTGCGCTTGTGGGTGGCAATGGCAACACAATTTTTTACGGTATTTTCGGTACGATCGCTGTAGGTGCTGTAGTATTAGATCGCTCTGTGCCCCAAGCTAGTTGCTCTCAAATCAGTATTCGCCGAGTTTTAGGTTTTGGCGGTGAACAAGAAGCTGTCTTAACTCGCATTCCTTGTTTTTTGGGAAGCAAAGCAGAATTAGTCTATGAACCAGTTAAACCTAGTCAAGATAATACTCCCGAAGTCCGAGGCTTAATTGTCCAAAATGCCATGCTAGCCGCAGAAGAACAGTTAGTAACCAAACAGATGGCAAAAGATCTGGATACTTTAGTGATTCGGGATGGGCGATTGTCTTATAACTCGCCTGATTTTCTTTTGGGTTATGTGAAAACAATGCACAAAAATTACTTAAGTGAAAAATATGCTGCATTGTTATGGGAGTTAGCACCGGGAGAGCGATCGCCTATTTTCTTAATTGCAGAAAAAAATCGCCCCCGTTATTCATGGTATTTAAAATCTGGTACTTCTCAAGTTAGTTCAGAAATACTTGGGAACCAAGGCTTACATGGGATTGTGCGACTGGAATTATCTAGCGAAATATCTTTAGAAACAGCTAAAGAAATAGCTAATCAAACTTGTTATTTAATTCCCCATTACGCTTCCCATCCATCACAAGATCCCCGCGCATCACAAAATCTCGCACCCGTTAGCGCTTTAGAACGGGAATTAGGAAGAAGAATGGGTAATGCAATACTAATTAAGCGACGGCTGCAATCATTTCTGGCATCTTTGGGAGATCATAAATGACATCTTCTGAACCAATCGGTTTTGTACTAGATACTAAAGAAGCTACTCCCTTGGAATTTTGGATAGCAGTGGATGTAAAAAAAGTTTTACGGCTAGATCAGGATTAGAGCTTGGATTTCCACTCAAAAGTTTTGAACTGGTGAAATTCTTGCGTTTATCCACCCAATGTGATATCTGAAATTAAGGGAGCAGATATTATAAATGTTGATCGAGGGCTGTGTGGCAATAATTACACCAAAACTTCTATTTGCCGACGACTGCTTAGAAGACCGGGAAACTTATCGACGCTACTTGCTGGGGGATAAGCAACGCACCTACAATATTTTAGAGGCAGAAACCGGAGAAGAGGCGCTGTTATTTTGTTGCCAACAAATTCCGGACGTAATTTTGCTTGATTATCTGCTACCAGATATGGATGGGCTAGAAATTTTAAGTCAGCTGAAGACTCAGTTTGGTAAAACAAACCTTCCAGTCATAATGCTAACTGGTCAGGGAAATGAACAGATAGCAGTACAGGCGATGAAAAGTGGTGCTGCTGACTACTTGGTTAAAAGAGATACTACGTCACAAAGCCTTCGTCTTGCTATCCAAAATATACTGGAAAGTGTGAGCAAGCCGCTAAAAGATGAGGTATGTTCACATCCACGGGAATTCTTTGGCGTAGTGGAGAACAGCCATAAATCTATTTTCACTGTTGATACTGACCTAACTGAGAAAAAACAACTTTCAGCCCAGTTTTCTAGGGCACAACGGCTAGAGAGCCTTGGTATTATAGCAAGTGCGATTGCACATGATTTGAATAACGTACTGACGCCGATTCTGATAATTGCTCAACTGCTGCCACTTCATCTGCCCAATTGTAATGAGCAGAATCGGCAACTACTGACAATATTAGAGGATAACTCTAAACGCGGTGTTGAACTGGTCAAACAAATTCTGTCTTATGCACGGGGAGCGCAAGGAAAGCGAGTTCCTTTACAAATAAAATATTTGCTTAAGGAAATTGAGCAGACTGCCAAAAATACGTTTCCAAAATCAATTGAAATCCGCACTAATATACCAGCGCAAGATATTTGGATGGTTTCGGCAGACTCTACCCAATTACATCAGGTATTGATGAATCTGTGTGTAAATGCTCGTGATGCCATGCCACAGGGGGGCACACTAACTATTTCTGCTGAAAATCTATTTTGTGATCAAAACTGTGTCGGGCGGAATTTGGAGGCAGAAGTGGGTGATTACGTGCTCATAACCGTTTCGGACACAGGATGCGGTATACCACAAGAGTTGTTAGAGCAAATTTTTCAACCGTTTTTTACAACCAAAGATACGAGCCAAGGTACGGGATTAGGGCTTTCTATTGTTGTTAATATCATCAAAAACCACGGTGGTTTTGTCAAAGTGTATAGCGAGGTAGGTAAAGGTAGCCAGTTTCAAGTTTACTTGCCAGCCAATGACGCAGAAGCAATGCTGTAAACTTTAGCAATTATCACTATGGATTAGGAACAAATAATTATGACTTCTTTACTAATCATCGTGGGAATGGGTGAAGGTAATGGATTAGCGATCGCCCGTCGTTTTGCTAAAGAAGGTTTTGCGATCGCCATGATTGCTCGCAACCAAAGTAAGTTACAGGAGTATCGAGAGCAGTTGCAAGGGTCAGGCTATGAAGTATATGACTTTGTGGCTGATGCGGGTGATGAAGCTTCTTTAAAATCAGCATTTGCCTCTATTCAAGAGCAGTTGGGAAATCCAGATGTGCTTGTTTACAATGCGGCGGTTCCAAGAATGGAAAATGTTCTGAATACATCTTTTGAGACACTAGTCAATGATTTTAAGGTGAATATTGCTGGCGCATTAGTAGCAGCCCAAGCCGTTATCCCAGCAATGCAAGCACAGGGTAAGGGAACAATTCTGTTGACTGGCGGTGGATTTGCTTTGTATCCCAGTCCTGATTTTGCCTCGCTCTCTATTGGTAAAGCTGGTATTCGCAGTTTGGCTAACACGCTTGCAGGTGCTTTAAAAAGTCCAAATATTCGGGTGGGAACAATCACAATTTGCGGTACAGTGGACGCGGCAGACCCCAAATACAGTCCCGATCGCATTGCAGATAAATACTGGGAATTTCATACTACTCAAGATTCTGAAACAGAAGTGGTGTATTAGTAGGAGTCGCAGCCAGATGGAGATTTCAGCCGGATTACCCCCAATTTATGCAGATACGCCGATTCAATTGGCATCTGCCCAAGTCATTGCTTCGTTTCCAGCCAATACCTTTCTAGAAAATTTGGCGATCGCTAGTCATTTTTGTACGTGTTAATTAATCTTTTGAATACTTTCTTTACACCCTTGTTCCGCGGCTTACCTCCTTTAAGGAATAGAAATTGATCGCAATAATCGCTCAACAACAGTTCGAGAACTGCGTCCTCCCCTAGGGATGAGGCGATGACAAAGAACGTGAGGAGCAAGAAATTTTACATCATCGGGAATTGCATAATCACGTCCTAGCAGAAAAGCTAGCGCTTGGGTAGCTCGTTGTAATCCTAATGTGCCGCGTGGACTAGCACCAAGGGCAATTTCTTCGTCTTGTCGTGTTGCCCTCACCAATTCGAGGATGTACTTTTGCAAGGAGGCTGCTACTCTTACCTGAGAACAAATGTCACGTAATTCTTGTACCTCTGTCAAAGTAATACAAGGTTGCAAATCAGCAACCTTAACACCCTTTTGAAGGCTTTGCAGCATCTGGAATTCTTCTGCCTCAGAAGGATAGCCCAAACTTAACGACAACATAAATCGATCCATTTGCGCTTCTGGCAGGGGAAAAGTACCTTGATACTCAATAGGGTTTTGGGTGGCAATGACAAAGAAGGGTTGGGGAACAGCACGGGAGACACCATCGACTGTTACCTGATGCTCCTCCATGACTTCCAGTAAAGCTGACTGAGTGCGGGGTGTAGCCCGGTTGATTTCGTCGGCTAGCAACACATTGGCAAATATTGGCCCAGAAAGAAAAGTAAATTCGCCGCTTTTTGGGTTCCAGATGTTGGTACCAGTGATGTCAGTTGGCAATAAATCAGGGGTGCATTGTAAGCGTTGAAATTTGCCATCTATGGAACGAGCTAGGGATTTTGCGAGCAGAGTTTTGCCAACGCCAGGAACATCCTCTAGCAGGGCATGACCACCGCCTAATAGAGCGACTAGCACTAAGCGTATAGCCTCGGTTTTGCCAACGATGGTATAAGCCAGATTTTGTGTTAGAGCGTCAATTTTTTCTCTCATGTACTGTGGGATTGGGGAATTGGGATTGGGGAATTGGGAATTGGGCATTGTCAGTAATTTTTGACTATGCCCTATGCTCCATGCCCGATTTATTGTTCCCACTCAGCACTCAATACTCAAAACTTCTCTAGCAGCAATGCAATCAAGTTGAATTTGTGTTTTCAGGGCTTCTAAAGAAGGAAATTTTTGTTCAGGGCGTAAAAATTTTGCTAGTTGCACAACCAGCTTTTTGCCATATAAGTCACCAGACCACTCAAACAAATGTACTTCCGCAGATGAATAAGTACCATTTACAGTTGGGCGGTTGCCGATATTCATTACACCCAAGCTCTGAATAGGAGAAGTATTTGGCGTTTCACTATGTATGAAAACGCGGACTGCATAAACCCCTTGGCGAGGTAAAAACTTTTCTTTTGGGAGTTGGAGATTGGCGGTGGGAAAGCCAATAGTTCTGCCCAGTTGTTGGCCTTGAACAACAACACCACTTAGGGTGTAGGGACGTCCTAGTAGGAGATTTGCATTTTCAATGTCGCCGTGCTCAAGTGTTTGGCGAATCAGTGAAGTGCTAATACGCGCTTGCGGTGTTGGATCAATGTTAACATCCGTACTTTCTGGTGGTACGCCTGTATAAGTTTGTAAAGGGACGATGGTAACTGGAATACTGTACTTGGCAGCGAGTAATTGCAAATCTTTAGCAGTGCCACTGCGCTTTTCGCCAAAACAAAAATCTTCCCCGATGCTAATTTTTTGACATCGCAGTTGCTGTACGAGAATTTTTTCCACGAACTCTTCGGGGGTCAAAGCAGATAATTCTTTGTCAAAAGGCAGCAGGACTAATTGTTCTACCCCAAGCGATCGCAGTTGTTCAACTTTTTCATCCAGTGGCGTTAACAAAGTCCGAGGTTTCCCTGTAAAAAACTCCTGTGGATGGGGATCAAAGGTGACAACTGTCGAGTGGATACGTTCGTTTGGTGATGCTAGAG
The DNA here is from genome assembly GCF_015206995.1 of aff. Roholtiella sp. LEGE 12411. Taxonomy (GTDB): domain Bacteria; phylum Cyanobacteriota; class Cyanobacteriia; order Cyanobacteriales; family Nostocaceae; genus Komarekiella. Next base: position 26,438 of record NZ_JADEXR010000025.1, read on the forward strand.
GTGCAGAAGAGGGGGGATGAGAGGATGGGGGGAAAGATGAAGAATGACTTTCTTTTCCAATCTCCCTCTCTCCCTCTGTTTGTCTATCCCACTCTCGCCCTCCCTCTTGTCTCCTTGCTTGCTGCAAAACTGGTTGAATTACTCTTTGATGACCAAGATGGACACCGTCAAATTTGCCAAGAGCAACAGTGGTTGGTGTTAGAGCCAATTCGGTCGAAGAAGCAACCCACACAGAACACCCATTTTGAGACAGATTTAGCACGTGGATTCTGGGATTTTAGGTTTATTTTAGCTATCAGCAGTAAGCTACTCTATGGTAAACCGCCTTAAAGCGTGTCCTCCGATTGTTGCCGTGTACCCAACAGGTACGCTCCCGTGCTGAAAGCTCTTGATCACCAATCTAATCTAAAATCTACAATTGCTTCGACTGCAACCGTTAAGCTGAAAACTTGCTGACAGGAAAAGATTCTGATAAGGGAACTGAGACGGGAACCTGAAGTACCATTCCTTCGCGTGCCATAATTGCACCAGGAAATTTCACTGCTGCTTGTTCCCCAACATTATCCAAAAAGTCGTCATTATGTGCAGGGTCGTGATGATAAATCACCAAAGTTTTGACGTTAGCAGCTTTTGCTACTTTTACAGCTTCTTGCCAGGTGGAATGTCCCCAGCCAATTTTTGGGGATTTTGGACAATGGTATTCGTCATCAGTATAGGTGGAATCGTAGATTAGGATGTCGGCATTCCGAGATAACCACAGAACGTTGTCATCGAGTCGGTCGGGATAATGTTCCGTATCGGTAATGTAAACAGCAGCACCGCCTAACCAGTTTACTCGGTATCCTACAGCTTCACCCGGATGGTTTAAAGGTGATGTTTCTACGGTAATGTCATCAATAAGTATTGGTTGCCCTGGTTGAATATCGTAGAAATTCAAATTGGCTTGCATAATCTGCAAGGGTACGGGAAAATTCGGGTGGAGCATTTGGTCATTTAGGCGTTGTTCTATGGTTGAACTATCCGGAGCGATCGCGCCGTAGATATGAAAGTTATTCCCTTTGACAAATCCTGGACTAAAAAAGGGAAAACCCTGCATGTGATCCCAATGCGAGTGGGTGAAAAATATATGAGCTTCTATTGGCATTTGGCGCAACAAAGATTGCCCCAAAACATGTAGTCCTGTACCAGCATCGAAGATTAAGCGTTTACCACCCACTTGCATCTCAACGCAAGGGGTATTACCACCGTAACGGACGGTGTGTGGCCCTGGACTGGGGATGCTGCCGCGAACGCCCCAAAATTGCACAGTAAATTGGTTCTCTATCCTAGACATGGGTGTTGCTTGCTGGACTGAGCGGGCGATCAATCAAAAAAATGTTACTTATTTGGTCTAAGTTTATGGTGTCTCATTGGTTTTAGCAGAGAGTGATTTATTGGTAAAACAGCATACTCTGTTATTAGCTGGTTTTGTAACCTAATCAAGGTATTACAAAGCACAATTACCAAGATTTAAACACGTATGTATATCAGTTATTTTAAGAGTGCTCCTACTTTATAGCCTACATTTTCCTGTGATGCATTTAACTATACGCCTTATGTGAATTAAGCCACAGGATGCTGTTCAAAAGTAATAACATCAATACCAAAACGCTGACGCAAAAAAATACGCAGAGTATGACTGGTCATTTTACCGACAACATGGACGCAGATACCATCAACTTTCTTCCTCAATAGACGTTCCATCCTAAATCGTTGCCCATAGATAAAATGATTCAGGGAAACTTAAATTCCCACTCAGACAATTTATCCAGTCCGGTTGCATAGGTGAGATTGTACTGTAACGGCGTTATACTGATGTGGTTTTTACGGACAACATGCACATCTAAGGGTATGTATTTAGGCAAATTTAACCCTGATGGGGGTTCCACATCTTCAATTACTTCTCCTGTTAACCAGTAATACGTTTTTCCACGGGGATCGACTCGCTTATCAAACACATCAATGTAGCGCCGTACTCCCTGACGGGTGAGAGTGACTCCGGCAATTTCTTCCCACTTAACAGCAGGAATATTGACGTTGAGCAACATCAAATCTTCTAGGGGTTTTTGTGCTAATTGCTCCACTAAAATTTTGGCAAAATTAGCCGCAGGTTGAAAGTCCTTAGAGGTGTGACTGATAAGACTCAGCGCCACACTGGGAATGCCTTCAATTAGACCTTCCATTGCCGCAGAAACTGTACCGGAATAGAGAATTTCCGTTCCCAAATTCGCACCTTGATTAATGCCAGAGAGAACCAAGTCGGGGGGCGACTCTAGCAAAGCCCACAGTGCCAATTTCACACAGTCTGAAGGAGTACCATCACAAGCCCAGGCATTGACAGCAGGATGAAAAAGTGCATCGACCATTTCGGCGCGGATGGGTTGGTGCATAGTTAGTCCATGTCCAGTTGCTGATCGCTCTCGATCTGGGCAAACTACGCTGACATCATGACCAGCTTCTGCCAAACAGTTAGCTAGAGTACGAATACCTAGGGCCGAAATGCCATCATCATTGCTAATAAGTAATTTCATAAGTCGTTTGTCATTGGTCATTTGTCTTGGAAGTTCTGTTCGCCGATTCGCTTTTAGACGTTCCCTGCCGGATCTTGCTACAGACTTCTCTCTTTGTCATTGGTCATTGGTCATTTGTCAATTGTCTTGGGTCACAAGTTTAGAACAAAAAATATAAAATATACATACATTCAATTAACTAAGTCTACCTTCGACCCTTACCTTTGATTTCAGCAATGGCACAATGCTCAGATGATTTGTTGAGCAGTCTTGAGCTTTGAACTATAGACTAATGACTAATGACTAATGACTAATTAACCAATGACTAGCAATTTAGAGGCTCAACTTTTAGCACTGCGGCAGGAAGGAGAAAAAGCGATCGCAGCCGCCGATACCCTAGAACGCCTAGAAGAACTAAGAGTTAGCTATCTGGGCAAAAAGGGGCAACTGGGGGCACTGTTGCGAAGTATGGGGCAAATGAGTGCAGAGGAACGACCGAAAATTGGGGCGATCGCCAATACAGTCAAAGAGTCTCTACAAACCAGTTTAGACCAGCAACGCACCGCTCTGGAAACCGTGCAAATCGAAGCACAGCTAGAGGCTGAAACTTTAGATGTGACTATGCCGGGAATTTACCGCCCTCAAGGTCGCATCCATCCCTTGAATGGCATTATTGACCGGGCGCTGGATATCTTTGTCGGTATGGGCTATACGGTGGTTCAAGGGCCAGAAATGGAAACAGATTATTATAATTTCGAGGCTCTCAATACCCCGCCTGACCACCCCGCCCGTGATATGCAGGATACTTTCTACCTACCAGATGGGAATCTGCTACGTACTCATACCTCGTCAGTACAAATTCGTTACATGGAAAGAGAGGAACCACCCATTAGGGTTGTTGCTCCAGGGCGAGTTTATCGGCGAGATAATGTAGACGCCACTCACTCAGCGGTTTTTCATCAAATAGAACTTTTAGCAATTGACGAGGGACTAACTTTTACAGACCTCAAGGGCACAATTAAGGTATTTTTGCAAGCAGTATTTGGCGACCTGCCAATTCGTTTCCGTGCCAGTTATTTCCCTTTTACTGAACCCTCGGCTGAGGTGGATTTGCAGTGGAATGATCGCTGGCTGGAGGTGATGGGCTGCGGTATGGTCGATCCAAATGTACTTAAGTCTGTGGGTTACGACCCAGAAGTTTATACCGGGTTTGCCGCCGGTTTTGGTGTAGAACGTTTTGCGATGGTGTTACACCAAATCGACGATATTCGCCGCTTATACGCTAGCGATTTGCGGTTTTTGCAGCAGTTTTAGGCAATTACAAGGTCAATCAGTTATTAATGAACAGTTATCAACTTCACTGATAACTGTTCATTGTTTTAATAGTCAACGAAATTGTACCAGAATAAATTTGGTAAACTATATAGTACCTAACTTGCGTTGAAGCGATATGACTGCAATCACTGGCAAACATCTAACGCTTGAGGAATATTTGAAGTATGAAGATGGCAGTGATAGCCAGTATGAACTGGTGGCAGGGGAATTAATTGCAATGCCACCTGAAAGCCCAAAAAATGTTCAGATATCTCTGTTTTTGCTAGTCAATTTGCTTAGGTTTGTCCCCATCAATCGGTTGAGTAACAAAGCTGAAATTGTTGTTGCTGGTTCTCGTGCGACAACTCGTGTTCCTGACCTTGTTGTGCTGACAGATGATCTAGCAAAAGCCTTACAAGGCTCAACAAGATCCACAATTACTTTGGATATGCCACCTCCAGCACTGGTTATCGAAGTCGTTTCTCCTGGCAAAGCTAATGAAAACCGGGACTACCGCTACAAACGTTCCGAGTATGCTGCAAGGGGAATTGCTGAATATTGGATTGTTGACCCCCAAAGGAACAGGATAACTGTATTGACATTAGTTGATGGGTTTTATGAAGAAGCTGTATTTGTAGGAAACACATTAATTGTTTCTACCATCTTCCCGGAATTACAGCTAACCGCAGAGCAAGTACTTAATGCTGGAGAACTGCAATATCTCAGATAGGCAAACGACCAACGTCCCAGAGTAAAATGTAGTCAATAATTCCTACCCAAAATTCATGCTATGAGCCGATGGCCTTTTTATCGCAGGATGCACAAATCGCAGAAGAAAAGCTAACTAAGTATCTGCTTATGCCGTTGCCAAAAGACGATAAATCTAAATTTCTGGCTAGAGCTGGGTACACACTAGACAACTGGCAACAACTGGAACGGGATCTACGCGCTCAAGTTTTAACGCAACCTGCCGAGGGGATCGAAACAACTCGCTATGGTCAGAAGTATGCCATTCGTGCGTGTCTGCAAGGAATCAATGGCGTTGAACTCAATATCTTGACCATTTGGATGGTTGCAAACGATACAACCAAATTTGTCACCTTAGTGCCAGATCAAGGAGCCAACTAATGAAGGTACAGCACCCCCTATTCTCCCAAGTTGCCTTAGCGCAAGACTTACCAGAATACAACCTGAAGCGAGGGAATGTTGCAACAATTGTGGAACATTACCCCATGCCTGAAGGTGAAGAGGACGGGTATAGTCTGGAAGGGTTTGATCTGCCCCATGTGACGATCGAAGTACCAGCATCTCAAATTATCCCCATTGCCCAGTGGCAGCAAGAAGAAATGATTTTAGCCAAGTTACGCCAGCTATCTGGAGCGAGGCTGTTGCAATTACAAGACTATCTCGATTTTCTCTTGCAAAAAGAAGAGTCTGAGCATCAGAGTGCTTAAAGCTGTGAGTGTCACTATAGTGAAACTATTAATTAGTCCTGAATGACCAGGGTAATTGTTCATAGCAGATTCTCCTCAAGGTCTATCTCTTTCACCTTCTGGCGTGGAGAACGTCGCAGGTTTTTTACATCTTCATCCAGAGTAGCCTTCTTCGCCCATTTGCTGATCTCAGCCAAAATATCTGGATTGATTGCCTCAACACATTCCATAAGGGTAATGCGATCAAGACTCCAACAATGTCAACTATTAATCAGATTATTTTTAATAAATGTCAGGTTTGTTAAAGACAATAGAGAAAAAGGAGACTGATTTATTGACGGCAATTATCGCAATGTCCGCAACGCAGGTTAGCTGCTTCTTTGTCAAAACCAAAGGCATTTAACAAAAACTGCCAACGACACTGCTTGGTAGTGAGGTATTGATGCATTTGTTTTGCAGCGTGTAATTGTGTGGGTGGCTGATTTCCGGCTTTTTGCCCAATGCTGTAATGAAAAGGATCAAGCCAGTTTAGCTGACCGCTGCTATGGAGTAAAGCTAAAGCGATCGCAGCTTCGGGAAATTGTCGCGTCACTGCATTGATTTCTCCCTGTTTTGGTAATTTTTTCACAAGTTGCTGCGCTGTTTGTTGTTGCGATCGCATTTGTTCTTGAAAAAACTGCTGTCTTTGCTTATCTTCTCGGTCTAACCACCCCGTCGGTTCACTCACCAAAGTCAGCGCCTGGGCTGGTTTCCCATCCCGTCCAGCCCGACCAATTTCTTGCACATATTCAGACAGCAGATGTGGCGCGTGAAAGTGAATTACCCAACGCACATCTGGTTTATTTATCCCCATACCAAATGCACAGGTACAGACTACAAAGGGCATTTTTCCGCCTAACCAGCTTGCTTCTACTGCACGGCGTTCTGCTGCACCTAATCCCGCATGATAACTAGCTGTTTCATAACCCATGTCTGCTAGCCATTGGGCTAAATTCTCGCTATCTCGCCGGGTACGAACATAAACTAACCCAGATTGTTGCGGTCTATTTTGAATAAACTTTAATAATTGTTGTTTCCTACCTTGTGGTGTCCAAGCTATGCGGACGCTAGTATGCAGATTAGGACGGTAAGGATTCAAGCAAAAAATCTCTGGTTGCTGTAATTGTAAAACTGTTGAAATTATTTTTTGAGCTAACGGGTCAGCAGTAGCAGTAAAAGCAGCGATGCTGATTTTTGTTCCTGGTGGTTTTGATTTGAGTAATGCAGACCGTACCGCTCCTAATCTGCGATAAGCTGGTCGAAAGGTATCACCCCATTGCACTAAACAATGAGCTTCATCCAAGATGAAACCATTGATTTGCAACTGAGGATGACACAATCTCTCCCATACTGGCGCACTTAATAAAGTCTCTGGCGATAAGTACAGTAACCTAAGCTGTTGACGTTCTAAAGCTTGTAGTGTTACACGGCGCTGATATGTGGACAATTCATTATGCAAAAGTGCGGCTTTTTGGTGATGCTCAATTAGTTCCTGTACTTGATTTTCCATTAATGCTACCAAGGGCGAAACTACTAAAGTTAATCCTGTTTGTAGCAGTGCGGGAAGTTGAAAGCAAATGGACTTTCCGCCACCAGTAGGCATAATAATCAGTGCATCTTTTTGTGCCAATAAACTGCTGATAATTTCTCCCTGTGGTGGACGGAAATCTTCATAACCCCAGATTGTTTTAAAGGCTGCGTGGACTTCTTGCCAAGATGTTTTACCGGGTTGATTCATAAGCAGTTGTAGATGGGCATGATTCTGAATATACCTGCTAGAATCAATTCCTCGGCTCAGTAATTTTGTCAGATGCCTTTGCCTTCAACCTTCATCGCCTTATACCGATTCAATTAATGATTGCAACAAATATTTTGGGAGAGACGTTGCATTGCAACGTCTCTACATGGTCTATCTGTCACTTAATATGCAAACGTGTGTAGTTTTGTACTTCAGCAGGGATGTTAATCGTTGACTGCACACGAGAATCGGCGATCGCCTCTTTGGCAACTAATTGCAGTGGCACAACACCTGCCCACACTGGTAAAGTGTAGTCGGCTTCATCATCCAGTGGTGGGCCTGTCCGCACTTTGGCGGATGCTTCTGCTAAAGATAAGGAAAGCACTAGAGTTCCCTGTAACTCCTGGCGGCTGGGTTGGCGCACTTGTGCCCATCGTTTCGGCACTACATGGTCAGTGAAAGCTCGCAGAGCTGCTAATTTCTGTTTAGGGTCTTGGACTATAGTCGCTGTACCAAATATGACTACCGAACGATAGTTCATCGAGTGGTGGAACGCAGATCGCGCTAGTACTAGCCCATCTAGCAAGGTGACAGTCAAGCAAACTTCGATACCAGTCTGAAGCGATCGCAACATCCGACTAGCTGGTGAACCATGAATATACAGTTGGTCTTCTACTCGACCATAAGCAGTGGGAATGACAAATGGCTGTCCATCTACGACAAATCCTACATGACAGACTAACCCTTCGTCTAAAATTTCATAGATTACCTGACGCTCATAATTTCCTCTTTGGGGTAGTCGTTTGATCTGACTGCGCTGTGTAGGAGTAACACGATCTAAACTACTCATAACTATTTGCTCCAATTACAAGAAAATTACTGTATTTACATCAAATCCAGGTGCATTGCATTACTCTGTGAGAAACCAAGGCTGGAGTAGACTGGTTTACCTGATGGAGAGGCATTAAGAACTACTCGTGTGCAACCAATCGCTTTTAAATGAGCGATCGCACTATTAGTTAAGTGTTTGGCAATGCCTTGTCTGCGATGAGACGGTTCAACGTAAACACCCCAGATGTATCCGAATTTTCGGTATTGCGCTTTCAGCACATCTGGGTATAAACCTGTAAACAATTGACAACTTGCAGATCCCACAACTGCATTGTTCACTTCTGCCACAAAAGCTTTGTAAAACAAATCCTTATGAGCTCGTTCAGTAAACTGGAGGGTAATATCAAGCCAGTTAGGGTCGATAGCTTCATCAGGAATGCCAATATCTCGCCACATTTGATAAAAGTGCTCTGCAATCAATGAGCCTTCTTGGGGAATTGCTTCTCTAATGGTGATGTGTTTTTCCGTCAGCATCGTTGGGGGCGCTTATTTCAACCACTGTCAGCATAATTTCCCAAGTGGTCTTAGACAAGAGCCAATTTGATAATTTAATACCAGTCCACTTTCATTGCCAGATTATGGATTTAGCGATCGCCATTGACAGCAATTCTGCTGTACCACTGCATCAACAGCTATATCAAGAACTGCGTCAAGCTATTCTCAACGGGCGGTTGTCGCCTGGAAAACGCATTCCTTCGACGCGATCGCTGGCCCAATCTCTGGGAGTTTCTCGCACTACTATTACCCAAAGCTATGAACAACTTTTAAGTGAGGGTTATTTGACAACAATTGTAGGTTCTGGTACGTTTGTGTGCGCTCAACTTCCCGATGATCTGCTACATTCAACGCCTATAGAGTCTAGCCAAATTACTCGTCCACCAATCAAATTAAATCGCTATGGGGCAAGTCTAGCCCAGATAGAGGATCTCCCGAAAATTACCGAACCTGATGCCCTGATTAACTTTCGGTACGGAAGACCAGCTTTTGATCAATTTCCCCTCAAGCTGTGGCGGAGGTTACTATCTCGTTATTTTTACAGCAATTTGAGTTGGCTGGATTATTCGACAGAACCCTTGGGTTACAAACCTTTACGAGAAGCGATCGCTTGCTATCTTTCTACTTCCCGTGCTGTCAAATGTGAACCCAATCAAGTGTTGATTGTTAATGGTACTCAGCAAGCACTCGATTTAATTGTGCGTCTTTTAATCGAGCCTGGGGATGTCATTGCACTCGAAGATCCTGGCTATATGAGCGCACGCCTCATTTTTCAGACTCAGGGCGCTCAACTCTTACCGATTACTGTCGATAACTCAGGCTTGATAGTGAAAGAACTGGTATACGCCAGCCAACCAATCCCTCTGGTGTACGTAACGCCTTCTCACCAGTTCCCAACTGGAGCAATTTTGTCTTTACCTCGCCGCTTAGAATTACTAGCTTGGGCACAGCAGACTGGGGGATTAATTATCGAAGATGACTATGACAGTGAATATCGCTATGGTGACAGACCTATACCTGCTTTGCAAGGATTGGATCGAAGTGACTCAGTGCTGTACATAGGTACTTTCTCAAAAGTGCTTTTTCCCGGATTGCGGATTGGCTATCTGGTATTGCCAAACAGTTTAGTTTCTTTATTTGCCCGTGCGAAGTGGTTGAGCGATCGCCATCTACCATTACTAGAACAGCAAGTGCTTGCAGACTTTATCGCCGAAGGGCATTTAGAACGTCATATTAGAAAAATGCGATCGCTTTATGAACGGCGTTGCCAAGTTCTTGTTAAGGCTTTGAATGTTCACTTTGGACAACAAGCAACTATTTTAGGAGAAAAGGCTGGAATTCATTTGATGGTGAAATTGCACAGCCATCTGAGTGATGAAGAGATCATTCAACTTGCTGCTCAAATGGGTGTTGGTATGATGTCTGCTAAACCACAGTATCTCAAACCCAATAACACAGGTGAGTTTATCTTTGGCTATGGTGAACTCACAGAGCAGCAACTAGTAGAGGGTATTCGCAGATTAGCTCAAATTCTAGTTCGGTGAAATCTTTTTTCTCTCTGTGCCTCTGTGTCTATATAGGTTTAATTTATACCTATTAAATTAATGATTGCAACAAGTAGAGACGTTGCATTGCAACAAGTAGAGACGTTGCATTGCAACGTCTCTACATGGTCTATCTGTCACATTCTTTTTTTTAATTGGTATTATTTAACCCCAGAGGCACAGAGAAGCCAGCGCGTTGCGGGGGTTCCCTCCGTTGTAGCGACTGGCGCGACACACATAGAAATCTGAGCTAGGGAAGCTTTAGATCAGAACTTTGGTAATGGGGTTCTTGTGGGTTTTTATGCAGTTACTTCCTCTGGCTTTTCTTGAGTTTGCAAAGATGCGTAAAGCCTATTAAGAGCATTAACGTAGGCTTGTGCAGAAGCAACTATGATATCTGTGTTCGCTGCATGACCAGAAAATACTCTAGATTCATACCGCAAACGGATGGTTACTTCCCCAATAGCATCAATACCACCCGTTACCGACTGCACAGAAAACTCAATTAACTGGTTTGGTACATTGACTACACGGTTGATAGCCTTGTAAACTGCATCCACTGGGCCAGTACCAATTGCTGCATCGGTTAACTCTTCACCTTCTGGGGTGCGGAGGGTAACTGTAGCAGTGGGACGGGCATTGCTACCACAGGAAACTTGCACCAATTCTACACGGAATAAATCGGGTGCTTGTTGGATTTCATCATTAGCGATCGCTTCCAAATCCCGATCAGAAATTTCTTTCTTTTTATCCGCTACCTCTTTGAATTTGACGAATGCTTTATTTAATTCGGTTTCCGATAGTTCAAAGCCCAATTCTTTCAACCGAGTACGGAAAGCATTTCTACCTGAATGTTTACCCAAAACTATTTGATTGTCTGTCAAACCAATCAATTGGGCATCCATAATTTCATAGGTGAGCCGATTTTTTAATACACCATCTTGGTGAATACCAGACTCATGAGCAAAGGCATTTGCCCCTACGATTGCTTTATTTGGTTGCACTAACATTCCTGTCAAATTAGAAACTAAGCGCGAGGTTCTATAAATCTCACGAGTGTCGATATTTGTCAGGGGTTCTTGAGAATCAGCTGGTTTTCCGAAATAAAAGTTAAAATATTGCCGCCGGACGTGTAATGCCATCACCAATTCTTCTAATGACGCATTTCCTGCTCGTTCACCAATGCCATTGATTGTACATTCTAGTTGCCGTGCGCCATTTTTTACGGCTTCTAAGAAGTTAGCAACTGCTAAGCCTAAATCATTATGACCGTGAACAGAAATAATCGCTTTGTCGATGTTGGGAACATTTTCTCTAATGCCCTTAATTATTTCTCCAAATTCGCTGGGAGTGATATAACCCACAGTGTCAGGAATATTAACTGTTGTTGCACCAGCGGCGATTGTTCGCTCTAATACTTGGTAAAGAAATTCTGGATCGGAACGAGCAGCATCCATTGGAGAAAATTCTACATCAGTCATGAAGGATTTGGCATAAGCTACCATTTCTTCGGCGATCGCTAACACTTCTGCTCGTGACTTCCGCAGTTGATATTCTAAATGAATATCAGAAGTAGAAATAAATGTGTGAATTCTGCCTTTCACTGCTGGTTTTAATGCTTCTGCTGCCGCTTCAATATCTGCTTTAATTGCTCTTGCCAAACTACAAATTATAGGCCCATTTTCGGTTCCTACAATTTGAGCAATCTTGCTAACTGCCTCAAAATCTCCAGGACTAGCAAAGGCAAAGCCTGCCTCAATTACATCCACGCCCAGACGAGCTAGTTGCTTAGCTATAACTAGCTTTTCATCTATATTCAAAGTTGCCCCTGGACATTGTTCTCCATCTCGGAGTGTAGTATCAAAAATTATTATTCGTTCTGTTTTAGTTGTCATTTGCAGTTTCCTCTTTAATTTTTACTTGTAACTCAAAATATATTCAACCTTAGTTCTTCTTTTATTCTTACCTTTGTAAATAACTTATAAGTCTACTGACCTTCTGTTTTTTCTATTTGATCTCTGATATCATTTAAATCTATATATCTGTCTGTAGCATTACGTAATTCTCTAGCTATCATCCCTTCTGTAGATACTACTGTAATATAAGTATTTTTTCCTCGTAATAATTCGATTGCCCTTTCAAAATCTCCATCGCCACTAAATAATACTACCCGGTCATACTGTTCTACTGTATTAAACATATCTACAACAATTTCAATATCTAAATTAGCTTTTTGTGAATAACGACCGGAAGAATCATCATAGTATTCTTTAAGAATTTTAGTTCGTACTGTATATCCCAGACTAATTAGAGCATCTCTGAAACCTCGTTGATCTTGCGGATCTTTTAACCCAGTGTACCAGAATGCATTAATTAAGGCTGTGTCTGGTTGTTCGTATTTGAAGTATTCTAAGACTCGCCGCGGGTCGAAAAACCAACCATTTTTTTGTTGAGCATAGAACATATTGTTTCCGTCTACAAAAATAGACAGACGATTCATTGGAGAACCCATAGAAATTTACACCTAATAATAGAAAAGAATTTAGATGGAACAATAGATTATAGCAATTCTCAAATGGCAAGTTTGCTAATATCTATAAAGTAGCTTTTCATCTATAGCTTTTATCTTACCGCTCTCAAAGCATAAAATCGGCTAAAAAATTGGAGTTGAGATCCTGGGCGCTAAACCTTTTTCACCTCCGGCACTGCAAGAGCCACCCTGTGATCAAAATTTACCAATAAAATAGACTGAGCAACAGCATTCTTAGCTGTATAACACTAAAGTTTACTCCTAAAGAGGTATAGCATAAGCTGAAGGTAGGATATAAGTTGATGCCTATCTAGAGGTTTTGCTGTCAATAGAAGGCTACGCTTTATAGAGAGCAGCAATATTGTACTAGAGACAGAATCTGCTCTTGGAACAGCTTCTGGTAGACCTCCTAGTTTAGGTCGTACTTGTTGGCTACGGTAGACTAAAATATGGCTGCAATCAAGTACAGAGGCGGAGCATCTCTGACTGTGAATCTGTGGAACAATCACAAGTTGGAACTCACTCAGACAAAGACAATAAATTAGACAGTAGCTGAGTTGGAATCTTGTGAGGGCTAGCTCTACCAACACAAGTTTGTCGATGAAGAAAGGATACTTTACAAATATATAAGTTTCTCATTTAAGTCTTATTTCAACGTGATTGCACTAAAACAGGGACTGAATAAATAAAAGTGTTGTACCTAAATCAATCAGTAGCACGATATGGCAGAAGAACCTACATCTACCTTAACTAAAAAATATGTCTCTGCTGCCAATAGACTTTTAAGTAAACCTACGAAAGCAACTTCTACGGTATCAGCACGCCAGTCCAAGCTGATGGCTCGTCTAGGTCATCTACTTGCTGGTACTTTAGCAATGGGGGCTGCACTACTGAATGCTTCTAGTTTAGGCTTGGTTCAATTGATGGAAAATCAAGCACCTTCCACTTTTTTTCAACTACGCGGGCCAATTGTGCCTCCAGAAGACATTGTAATTTTAGCCATAGACGATCAGTCAATATCAGTCCCCGAACAGTACTATAAAACAGACACGCAACAGTATGCCCATTTAGAAACACTGCAATCTTTTCCCTATAAACGTGCTGCTTACGCCCAGGTAATTGCAAAGTTAATCAAGGCAGGTGTACGCTCGGTAGCGATAGATGTAGTTTTTGACACGCCAAGTAGCTACGGAGTTAGCGACGATCGCCAACTCCAGGTAGTATTGCAAAAATATGGTAGCAAAGTTACCTTAGCAGCGCTCTACGAAAATTTTGAAACGCACCAAGGGCCATTCATACAACTGACACAGCCGCAACAAATATTTCGTACAGGTTCAGTGTCCATTGGTTCAGCTAATTTTCCCATAGAGGTGGATGGCAAGGTTCACCGATTAGCCAGCGAGTTTCCCAAATTATTAGCTGAAGATGATCTCTTCACAGCGAAACTACCCTCATTTGATCAAGCAGTACTAAGAGCAGCGCAAGTAAAATATCCTCATCCAAAAGGCGATCGCATTTATTTTTGGGGACGTCCAGGTACATTTGAACAAATTCCTTTTTGGTACGTATTCGAGCCAGAAAACTGGAACAACTATTTGCAGCAAGGAAAGGTTTTCAAAGATAAGATTGTCCTGATTGGCTCGACAGATAAGTTAAGCAATGATTATCATGCAACATCTGCTACCAACACCACTGAGCAGATGTCTGGAGTGGAAATTCATGCCAATGCGATCGCAAGTTTAATGACAGGTAAAACGATCACCGTTGCAATTAAAAGTCCACTGCTGCGGGGTTTGTTTGTACTAGTTCTAGTTGGCAGTACAGTTTGGATGATTACTAGAAGCAAGCGCGGCATTAATAGATTGCTATTTAGCATTGTCCTAGCTGGTATTTGGGGAGGAATAAGCTATGTGTTATTTGTCTATGGTCAGTTAATTTTTCCTACTACTATACCAATGCTTGCGATCGCAATGAGTGGACTTTGTTACCTGGGAACTGAAGTCGCTAGGGATAAGCTCAGAACGCGTCAATTAATAGACATTTTTCAAAGATATAAATCTTCTCCCGTTGTCCAAGAGATTATCAGCCAGCAAAATGATCTAGAAGACTTACTCCAGCAGCGAGATTTAGCTCTATCAGGAAAAGTACTTGCTGGACGCTACGAAATTGTTAAAGTTCTCGGTTCAGGCGGATTCAGCGAAACCTACATTGCTCAAGATATCCAACGTCCTGGCTACCCGCAATGTGTTGTCAAACAGCTAAAATCAGCCAACACTAAATCAGAAAGTTTGCAACTTGCCAGACGTTTGTTTAACTCAGAAGCGCAAACATTAGAAAAATTGGGAACACACAACCAAATTCCTCAGTTGTTTGCTTATTTTGAACAAGGCGAAGAATTTTATTTAGTCCAGGAGTATATCATTGGGCATTCATTGAGTCAAGAACTGTTATTAGGCAAACCCCTATTGGAAAGCGCAGTTATTGAAATTATTAGGGATTTATTGCAAACATTAACATTTGTCCATGAAAATGATGTGATTCACCGGGATATTAAACCTAGTAATATTATCCGGCGACACTTAGACAGCAAGCTGGTACTCATTGACTTTGGTGCTGTCAAACAAGTCATAGCAAATCAGCTTGATATTCAAGATCAAACTCCCTTTACCATTGGCATTGGGACTCAGGGCTATGCACCAAGTGAGCAATGCTTTGGGCGTCCTCAGTATAGTAGTGATATCTATGCAGTCGGCATGATTGGGATTAAAGCTTTGACTGGTGTAGCTCCTCATGAGCTAAATAGAGATGCTTATGGTGAATTAAGGTGGAGCGATCGCGCACAGGTAAGCAACTCCTTTGCTGAGATTCTCAGTAAAATGGTGCAAGATGACTTTAAACAGCGGTATCAGTCTGCATCAGAAGTTCTTCAAGCACTTGACGAAGTAGTAAATTTTGAAGGTAAAAACTCTGTGCCACAAGACAACTCATCTTTATTTTTAGACGATTCAGAGGCTCCCACTAAACCTTGGCCAGGAGCATCTTAGGATGCGTCAACTACTCCAATTTATTTCGTGGAGTCAAAGGTCAAGAGTTCAGAATTTACCTTATAAACAGGACTTACGCAAGTGTCATATTTTTAACGCCAGAGGTTGTCCAGAGTCAAAGGTCAAAAGTCCAAAAAACCTTGATTCTTGAACGCCACTTGCTTTAAGTCAAAAGAGCCGCAAGGGCGCAGTGGCTCCCCTTGACCCTTGACCCTTGACTCTTATACCAGAAGCCTTGTGTGCCAGTTGCGTAAGTCCTAATAAATAAACACATTCGCTTGTATCCTTCTTCAGTGATCTTGACTTTTGACTTTTGACCCTGGATTCTCCAAAAAGCTGGTCAGTCCTGCATTTTATCTAATTTAACGCTAGGAACTCTTCCCCAACCGTGGGATGAATACCGATTGTTTCATCTATGTCTTCTTTGGTGATACCCTTACGAATTGCAACACCCAAAATTTGAATGATATCAGCTGCATTTTCACCCACCATGTGAGCGCCCAAAACTTGTCCAGAATTGCCATCTACCACTAACTTTATTGTTGTTTGCTCATCCTGTTTAGTCATCTGAGATAACAGTGGTTGAAATTGGGTGCAATAGCATTTTACAGATTCACCAAATTTTGCTCGTGCCTTTGCCTCTGTCATGCCCACGCTTGCTGCTTCTGGACGGCAAAAAACAGCAGATGGTACATAATCATAATTCAGTTTTTGTGGCTTATTGCCAAAAACTGTATCGGCAAAGGCTTTACCTTCTGCTTTAGCAACTGGTGTCAATTGCAGGCGGCTAGTACAGTCACCTACAGCAAAAATGTTTTCTTCGGTGGTGCGGCTGTATTCATCTACTTTGATTGCGCCTTGTTCGTCGAGTTCAACATGAACGCTTTCTAAACCGAGATTCTTGGTATGTGGGATGTAACCTGTAGCAACTAGGATAGTGTCTGCTGTGATTATTTCTTGGCTATCACCAGTAATCATTAACAACAAACCCTCTTCTGAGAATTTTATTTCTTGAGCAGTGCTGTTGGTGAAAAACTGAATTCCCCGTTTGCTCAAACCCAGTTGCATCCCAGAGCGGATGTCATCATCAAACCCTGATAAAATCATCTCATCTTTTTCGATAACTGTTACCTCGCAGCCGAAAGCGTGCATCATACTAGAAAATTCTGCGCCAATATAGCCGCCGCCAATAATTGCCAATCGTTTCGGTAGATAGGGTAAGTGAAACATCTGGCGGGATGTGATGGCGTATTCTATACCTGGGATGTCTGGTTTGCTGGGTTGAGCTCCCACAGCAATTAAAATTTTGTCTGCTGTAAC
Source organism: aff. Roholtiella sp. LEGE 12411 (assembly GCF_015206995.1). Taxonomy (GTDB): domain Bacteria; phylum Cyanobacteriota; class Cyanobacteriia; order Cyanobacteriales; family Nostocaceae; genus Komarekiella. The sequence continues at coordinate 43,335 of NZ_JADEXR010000025.1, forward strand.
TTTACGTCCATTGACATTGATAGTATGGGCATCAATAAAAGTGACATGTTCACGGATTAGTTCAATTCCAGCTTCGTGCAACTGCTGAAAATAGGAGTGGTTAATGCTGTCGATATGCTGGTGTACTGACTTAATAAATATTGTCCAGTCAAAATGTGTTTGACACTCACTCCATCCGTAACTGTACGCTATTTGATTTTGTAGGGCGAAGTCAGCAGCGTAGACAATCAGTTTTTTAGGAATACAACCGCGATTTACACAAGTACCACCGGGGGCTTCTTGTTCAGCAACGGCGACACGCACACCGTAACTTGCTGCTTTTTTAGCTGCTGCCAATCCCCCAGGCCCAGCACCAATGACAAACAAGTCGTAATCAAATGTCATAAAAATCTGTTCCTTTTTAACTGTTTGGAAAGCAGAGCTATTTCATCCCTTATAGTTATTTAGTTAAAGCTTCATCTACTGTCTTTGGGTGGACAAAGTGGGACGAAAACACTCACACAAGTAGCAAACTGCCGATTTTCGAGGAATTAGATCCAAAAAAAAACAGCGATCGCTGCCTGAAAAAATTGAGATAATATCAGTTAACTGAGCGATCGCTACTTTCACAATTGTCGGCAATTACAGTTAATCAAGTAAATTTTGCATCTCCTCTACATCCCGCGTCATTCCTAAATGCTTAAAACCATTGAGCGCCTTAGTTGACAATTGGTAAGCTTTTTCTACACTTCCCCACTTTTTTTCCCAGCAAGCAAGAGAACGCTGATAGCGAGCCAAACGCCGTTTATTGTTGCTGCTTTCGGCGACAGTTAAGCCTTGAATTAATAGCTTTTGAGCTTCATCGCGATCGCCTTGTTCAATTGCCAGATCAGCTAGCCAATTTTGAGCAGAATTGTAATGTATCCACTTTTCCCAATCTTCTCCAGCATAACTATAGGCAAAGTCTAAATACCATTTCACCCAGCGCCTCCGTGCTTCTTTCTCGAAATCTGGGTAAGCAGCTAATTCTGCTAAGGCGTACTCACGAGTCAGAGACAGCATCTCATATCGCTTAGTCTCTGAGTTCAGATTCACTAAAGAGAGTTGCTGTTTCTGGGGACATTGTTTAATTAACCATTTGGTTATTGAATAAATAATAGGCGATCGCTCGTCTAGCTTGATTTATGTAGCCATTATCTAGAGCTTGGTAAAGTGCGATCGCTAACCTCAAATATCCCTCAACTAATAGGTTGCAACAAATATCTACAACATATACAATTTTGGATTCTAGACTTAAGTTTTGTTTAAGGGTATCGAAGTGACTGAATTTTTGGATCATTTTTTAGTTGGAATACTCTAAGTCCTGCGAAAGTTAAGCTAAAACAGAAATCAGGAAAATTGTAAATATGTCTACCAAGCGTCTTGAAGATATAGACAACTTTCTCCAATTGTCGGATGTAATTGCTACTGGCGGACAACCGACCACAGAACAGTTTGCAGCAATAAAACACTCAGGATATCAATTAATTGTGAATTTAGCACTACCAACATCGAGTAATGCTTTACCTAATGAAAAACAAATTGTAGAATCTCAAGGTATGGAGTATATACACATTCCCAAAAGTGTTGAATGTTAAGAAAAATCCGATAAAAACAGCCCAAAATATGTTAAATTTTGGGCTGAAGATTAAAGTATATCTATTTGATAATGATTATAAATTCATTTCCCAAGATTGTCAAAGGTATCTTGAGAGGACTGCCAAAAAACGATTATCCAGTATTGAACAGTCGTCTGTTCTTTGAGTGCTGGTTATCTTATGCTATGGATAACAGCTTAACAAGTATGCGAGATTTGTTTAAGAGATTAAACAACACAGGATTTGAGGTAGATATTTCTACTTTCTCTAAAGCAAATTTACATCGAAGCCAAAAACCATTTCAAGAAATTTACCAAAAATTAAATGAATTAGTACAGAAGAAAGTTCAAAACAAGTTACACAATAAATATGCAATTTGTCCAATAGATTCAACAATTATTACTCTTACCAGTAAATTGTTATGGGTATTAGGACACCATCAAGTAAAACTTTTCAGTTCTCTAAATCTAGCTACTGGAAGTCCATCAGATAACTTCATAAATTTTGGACATGACCATGACTATAAATTTGGTTCTAAAATGATGTCTAGTCTACCAATAAATGCTGTTGGAGTAATGGATAGGGGTTTTGCTGGATTAAAATTTATCCAAGAATTAGTACAAGAAAACAAATATTTTGTTTTGCGGATAAAAAACAATTGAAAATTAGAATTTGATAGCTCAAATGGGTTGGTCAAAGTCGGTGCATCTGATGATGCTCAAGCCTATAGAGTAATTAACTTTTGTGATTTAGAGGCGAAAACCGAGTTTCGCTTAGTTACTAGTTTACCTGCTGATGGAGAGGCTGCCGTTAGTGATGATGAAATTAGGGATATTTATCGATTACGTTGGGGAGTTGAATTGTTATGGAAGTTTTTAAAGATGCACTTAAAACTTGACAAATTAATTACTAAAAACGTCAATGGTATCACTATACAAATTTACGTTAGTTTAATAGCTTATCTAATTTTACAGATATTATCTATCCCACAACAATGGGGACATACGCTATTAGATAAATTCCGCTATTTACAATCTTGTATGTGTCAGAAAATCAGTTATGTTCATTGGTTTGAGGAGATGATGTCATGTTGACTATTTTAGGCTTTTTAGAGTTAGTGTAACTAGATATGTAAAGTTTTGTATTAGGATTCAACATTTCTGAGCGGTATGCAGTTGAGTGAGATACAAAAACTTTGCTGAAATGATTTTACAGTAAGGAGTTTGGTGTTCTCATCCAATCGATGACCGCTATATAGTAATCCGATTTGATTCGTGAACTGACTCGTAGATACACCGAATGGAGAAGGTGGGGGCCCCTCTGGGGAACTCGGGGCCCCCTTTGGGGATTAGGGGCGAAGAGGCAATGGGGAATGGGGCATGGAGAAGAAGTAATATGAATTTTTTTCAGAAATCAAATATGATTCCTATAGAAGCCAGGGAAATAACTATTTATCTAGAGAAAATAAGTTCTTGATATCAACTCTATTCACCTTATTTATATTTAAGCTATTGAAATTATTTTTCTCAATTTCTTTTGCGATCGCATCTTTAGGGGTTACATTAGGAATTGTCCGCTTTTTAGGTATAATAGGTGCATTTGAAATCATTAAAAAAGAGCTTCGCCAGTTTTCACCAACATCATTAAGAATCGTTAAAAATTATTTTTACTCTGCAAAACATTGGCTAACTATGTTTCGAGAAATGTGGAGTTTGAATACCAGTAGTCGCCAAGTTCAAAAAGCTAACGATTTTGGGATTATTCCAATTATTAGTATCAAAGCAGGTACTTTTTTAAAGCCTTCCTTGGGGAGGCTTTATTTTTCGATCCAATCAGCCGATAAACTTCGCAACCAAATGCACTCTAATTTACTCTTTCTCTCAACTGATTGCCAACAATTATTAGCAGAAAAAAGTAGTCACTTCGTTTGGATAGATCAACGAGAAATAATTATGCAAGCAGTTACACAAATTTTACAAAAAATTAAAAATATCAATCATTAACTACCTGGAGTGCTTACCAGTATAATAGCCGCAATATTATTTACTAAAATCCGCTGATCAAACTTCTCTGTGTGTCCTTTGCAGTTCGATATTTTCACCATGTCTACCCAACATATAATTCAAAGCATATACACAGATGGCGCTTGCACCGGTAATCCTGGGCCTGGCGGTTGGGGTGTCGTCGTCTACTTTAGCGATGGCTCAATTCACGAAATGGGCGATGCATCGCCCCATACCACCAATAATAAAATGGAAATGCAAGCTGCGATCGCTGCCCTAAAATTTCTAGAAACTTCTGGACAAACTGAACCCATCACCCTTTATACCGATAGCGAATACCTGATTAACTGCGTTACCAAGTGGGTGACAGGCTGGAAAAAGAAAGGTTGGAAAAAGTCAGATGGGAACCCTGTCCAAAACCAAGACCTTTTGGAAACCCTTGATGAACTCAATAACCGACTAGTAAAGTGGCAACACGTCCGGGGACATTCTGGTAACATAGGTAACGAACGTTGTGATGTGATTGCTCGCACCTATGCCAGTGGCAAAACTCCATCTCTACAACAATTATTACCCATACATTCTAATCAATCTTCATATCCCCAAAATGAACTAAATGTAGCGAAAGTATCTGACTTTAAAACAAACTCTACAATAATTGACAAAAGAACACAGGAAATCAGTATTTCTACATCAGAAATAACCATTATGGAACCATCAACTGGGACAGCCGCAGCCACAAATGACGAAAAACTGCCTGAGATGAGGGTTTCGCAACTCCGCAACTTAATCGAAACTCTGCGTATCGCTGATGAAATTGCCGAAAAAGGCTACCTAATCACCAGTTCGGAACTAGCCGACTTGATGGATGTCCACGCCAGCGCCGTCACTAGTCGAGGAGATCAGTGGCGCTGGCGAAACTGGATAGTATCACGGGTACGCCGCGAAGGGAATCAAATTCTCTGGGAACTGGAACGCGGCGATCAAGTGGGAGGTGAAGGTGAGGAGTGAAGAACGAGGGAGCAGGGGATCACACAGAGGTATAATCGCGTCTGTACTCAGCACTCAGTACTATATATACTTTCTTCCCCGCCACTCGCGTGGAGTGCGGAATGCAGACAAGAAGATTCGTAAAACTGCTATGGGATCAGCTAAAGGGGAAAGCCAGAATAACCAGCCACCTTTGACACTTTTGCGGTCATAAGAAGGTGCGATCGCTAATAGCATGGCAAAGCGAATTACCAGTAGAAGTAAGTTTAGTCCTAGTAGGAGGAGTGGGGGAGTGGGGGAGTGGGAGAGTGAAGTAGGGGGAGAAAGGAGAAAGTAAGTCAGGATGATTAACAGAGGTAGACCCTGGACTGCGGAGAGTAGCCATAAATCTCCCCACATTTGAGCAGGAGAAGATGCATCTTTGAGATCGAGACTCCGCCCCCATTCTTTCCAAGTCTCCATAGCTCCTTCATACATCCTTACTCTCAGTACCTTTGCACCATCCAAGAAGCCCACCTTAAAACCTTGGATAGCAATATTCCTTGCCAAGGTGACATCATCGCAAAAAGAACTACTCGCACTGGTATAACCACCTACAGCAGCTAAAACAGAACGACGGCACAAAAAGCACTGTCCATTTGCCATCACCCGTTCTGGCTGTTCTGTATTGATCCCCGCTGGGTCAAACCGATAAAGCAGAGTCATCAACAAAGCCGGTTGTAACCAGCACTCCCCTGGATATTTGAGGATAAACTGGGGCGAAAGGGAAACCAGATCATAGCCTTGTGCTTCGGCTGTCTTCACTAAACCAGCAATCAAACCAGGATGGGGTTGGATATCAGCATCTAACCCCATAAACCACTGACTATCCTCTGAACTATGCAAAAAGCCGTTATGCAACGCCCAAGGACGCCCCACCCAACCAGAGGGTAAGGGGTCATCCGTCATCAAGCGAAAGCGGGGATCTTGTTGCTGTGCTGCTTTGACTAAATCGGGAGTGCCATCCTGGGACTTGCTATCTACAACGATAATTTCCCGGACTTCGTAGCTTTGCCGACTTAAACCAGCTAACAGAGGGCTAATACGAAGAGCCTCATTCAGCGTGGGAACGACAACACTAACACTACCCAATAGCTCCGGTGTTGGCTGTTGGGGTTCTATGGGCGGATGGCGTCTTGGGCCCTTCAGTAAGCGCGAAAGCAGAATCGCTGTTGCTGGTACTTGGATCAGTAGCAAGAAAAGCGATATGGCGCTTTCTAATGTCAAGGCGTTGTCCACTATCAAAATACTCAACAATTAAAATCCCGACTATACAAATTTCAATTGGGCATTGGGCATTGGGCATTGGGCATTGGAAAAGATAATTATTCTTTTGCTCCCCAGTCCATAGTCCCCATTACCCCTTCGCCCCTAATCCCCAAAGGGGGCCCCGAGTTCCCCAGAGGGGGCCCCACCTTCCCCAATCCCTAACTTATCGGCTTACTTCAAAGCGACTACTGAGACTTCCTTGGTTGCTGGTTCAACAGCAACTTGAGCGCCGGGTGTGGTTGAGCTTCTTAACCACAGCGCCACAGCGGGAGCTACACCTAGAAGTAAGCCTAGCAATACAGGGATGGAGAAACCAGCTGCCAAGCTGAGTCCGGCGGCGAAGGCAAAGTTAGTTAAATAAACAACTAAGGGCAGATTGAGCTGCGATCGCTCTAATTTAATCGAGGTGTTTTTCCACAACAATCCTGCCACACTCATAAACAATGCACTAGTACCAAACCAACCTGCATAGTTCTGGTAAGGTGTGCCAAAGAAAGCTCCTGGTTTTTCCCAGTACCAGAAGGGCAGAGACGATTGGCTCATAGCTGGCTCAAGGGCAAAGTCCCAACAAGTGAACAGCAAAGCACCAACAGCTATAGCAGCAATATGGCGTCCCCAACTGGGTTTGTGAGCCACTTTCAAACCAGTTCTAGCAATTAAGTAAGACGACAGCCCAACATAAAACCAAGATAAAGGAATTGTAAAAGGAACTAGCCCCGCAATCTTATAACCCAAGCCACTCAAGTAGCTATAATCACCGAATGGAAAACCCGTGCTGGTTCCCAGTAGTTCACTTCCCAAAGAGATCAACACAGCTGGTAGCATAAAAGCCACCCAAGCTCCCAATCCCAGCGTCCGGTAGGCATAAATAGAGACAGCTATTGTCCCCAAGATGATATCAACTACACCGCCGCCAGCCATACTTAACTGTATGGCAGTTTCTCCAACCTGCGATAAGTTTAAAATTATTTCGGCATTAGGTACCACCAGTAGCATCCCTACTAGTCCAAATGCCTTTGACACGATATGACCAATGAGGCATACGCGCTCAGCAATAACAAGTTGTCTCATGATAATTCCTTAACAAGATGTGATACGCGGCTACTCGGCTGCTAATAGTTTACAAATGTTTAAGAACATATTTAAATACTTTGTGTCGTAATTCTCGTAAACTTGTTTGGCTTTGTTGGGGAGAGCATAACAGCCTATTGATTGAAGCTATAAGAACGATGATGATAGATTTACTAGTCTAAGCCATGACAGTCAAAATCTAAAGAACTTCGTCTGATTTGCTCCAGGTTCCTTGCCACACTTTTACCTAGAACCGAAGAAACTCCCTTCATACCTAGATATCGCTGAGGGGAGACAAATGTCAAAAACTCATCAAATTCTCAAGTAAAACAGAGCCTCTAATTAACCCACAAAGTTGTGGAATAATAGCTTGAACCAGTACAATAAACATCACCCATGTCAATTTTGAAAAGAGTTCCCTGGGTTTCTTTGGCACTAGAATTGCTTAGCTACAGTACCTTGGGCTGGGTGATATCTGAGACACGTCCCCCTTTGTTTGTATGGCTGGTAGTTGTGGTTGCCATCTTACTTTTACTGATAACTTTGACCACTCCTTGGTCGAAGATGGCACGTTATTATACCGTTTTATTTAAATCAAATACCAGGTCTTTCGGTGTTGCCGTTTTAGCAGCTTTCTTATTCTTTGTCATGCTTGCCTGGTTTCGGGTATTTCTTGATACCTTGCTTATCATTTCTGCGACCATATTAGTCAAAATAGAATTTCAAACAGCTGGTTTTAGAGAAGGGGTAGCCTTTGGGATTGCGTCTATCTTTTCGTTGGCAGGTTTAGCTTTAGGTGCGCTAGTTTACAACTTAATATAAGCTGTCTTCTACACATTGCTAGAGGTAAAAAGTACTAGAACTAGTCTAGAGTAGGTAGGTTAGCCTCTTAGAGGCTAGAACCTTTATGTACATTAACTAATTATTTGTCAATTTAACAAAATATTGTCACAGTATTCTAAATACCTAAAACCCTTACAGGCGGAGATTCAACGATTAAATCGTAAAGGTTTTGTCCCACTTGAACAAGTGCAAATTCTCCATGATTGGTTGGAAGGAAAGCGCCAATCAAGACAATCTGGGCGTGTGGTAGGTGAGTCGAGAACGGGAAAAACAATGGGTTGTGATGCCTATAGGCTTAGGAATAAACCCTCTCAAGTTGCAGGAAAACCCCCAACTGTACCTGTAGCTTATATCCAAATTCCCCAGGAGTGCGGTGCTAAGGAATTATTTTGGGTAATTATGGAGCATTTTAAATATCAAGTAACTAAAGGAACAGTGGCAGAAATTCGAGATAGAACACTGCGGGTTCTCAAAGGTTGCGGGGTGGAGATGTTGATTATTGATGAAGCCGATCGCTTTAAGCCAAAAACTTTTGCGGAAGTGCGTGATATTTTTGACAGGTTGGAAATAGCAGTGATTTTGGCAGGAACCGATCGCTTAGATGCAGTGATTAAGCGGGATGAGCAGGTTTACAACCGTTTTCGATCTTGTCACCGTTTTGGAAAGATGTCAGGGGAAGATTTTAAGCGAACGGTGGATATTTGGGAGAAGCAAATACTAAGATTGCCAGTTGCTTCCAACCTTTCGAGTAAGACGATGTTGAAGACATTAGGGGAAGCAACTGGAGGTTATATCGGTTTGATGGATATGATTCTCCGAGAGACTGCAATCCGGGCTTTAAAAAAGGGACTGCAAAAAATTGACTTGGAAACTTTGAAGGAAGTAGCTGCTGAGTACAAGTGATGGAAGTGGAAAATATTAAGCCTTGGCTATTTAGAGTTCAACCATATCAAGGAGAAAGCCTGAGTCATTTTTTGGGGCGCTTTCGACGGGCAAATGATTTAACCCCAACTGGCTTAGGTAAAGCAGCAGGGCTTGGGGGTGCGATCGCCCGATGGGAAAAGTTTCGCTTTAATCCTCCTCCTACCCGTCAGCAGTTAGAAGCATTAGCTGTTGTGGTGGGGGTTGATGCTGATAGGTTAGCGCACATGTTACCACCTGCTGGGGTGGGGATGAAACTTGAGCCGATTCGGTTATGTGCTGTTTGTTATACCGAGTCGCCTTGTCACAAAATTGAGTGGCAGTTTAAAGTGACTCAAAGGTGCGATCGCCACAAGTTAAGCTTGCTTTCAGAATGTCCCAACTGTGGGGCAAGATTTAAGTTTCCAGCGTTATGGGCGGATGGTTGGTGTCAAAGGTGTTTTATGACATTTACTGATATGGCACAGTGTCAGAAGCATTATTGAATGATAATTAAATATTATGAAGCACCGTTGGACTTCTCACCACAATTTACGCTTGCTATCAGAATGTTCAAAAGTCGTGGTAAAGTGTAATATTCGGCGTTATTAGTGGATGGAAAGATCATAAATTATTAGTACTACTTGATTCTTCGCTTTTCCAACAGATTGTATGAGTCGGTTAACCATCAAGCATTCTCTAAAAAAAATCAATAAATAGCTATGTGCAATACTTTCTTCTCTGCAACAGTTATCGTTTTATCGAAAAGGTTACTTGAAAACGTAAGGTCATCTGTAAATTTCCTAAAAGCAGTATTGTAAAAACTACGAATAATAAAGGATATGAAGGTACTCGGTGCGATTGGGGAACAAACAGGTATTCTACAATTTTCAAACTGTCCCAAAGTTAGATGGCATTTGGGGTGATCTAATTCTTTATGATTGTCTGGATCATAATCGAATCTAATTGGTACTGGTAATATATTTTTTGCTATTATATCTGCATATATTTCCTCTGCTTCATAAATAGTAGGCTCATTCTGGAAAACTTCTAAAAATGGTGATGGTAAAAAGGCAAGCCTATGTGAAATTAACTCAGATTTTCTATACGTATATAAAAGTTGTATTAAGGCACCATCAATCATTTTGAAATTGTAGTTTTTACCTATGTCTAGTTCATTATATATGTTCTTATAATCAATATTTTTCAGTGCTATTGATAGATTCTGCATACCAGAATATGCAATTTCATAACTATCTCTACCAAGAGATGTAGATGAGGGAAAATTTTGTTGATCGCATAAACTAACTTCTATTAGTTTCTGAGTAATGTATTCAATTTCTCTATAAATTTCTTGATGACTAGTCATTTTAAAATAGTTGATTTTTTAACTTTTCTATTAATTCTGGTGACAAATCTTCTTTCTGCATAACACCCTTCTCTAAATCCTCAACAATATCTTTTAAATTTCTTTGGTTCTGAATTCTACGCTCACGCTCTTTAGGACTCATATCTCTATTGATAACATTCATTCTTATTCGTTCTTCTGCTGTAGGATAGGTAAATTGAAGAACAAAGTTTCTTTTTTTCACTTCTTCAAATTCTTTCACCAAACCCCTCATGTCTTCGCCATACCCCAATACTCTTAACCAAGCTTTGCTTCTTGTCATGGCAGTAAACAAGATATTTCTTTTTCTGGAAAGCTCTGTACCAGAGAAGCATTCATGAGCATTTATAACATATATCATCGCAGCTTCATTCCCCTTTGCTCTATAGATACCTGTGAAAGTAACTGCTTCTTCACTAAAAAATTCGTCGCGGGAATTTGTGACTCCAGCTAGATTAGAATTAATCTTTTTTTCAAAGAGTAAAGCCCTAGAGCTTCCAACGGCATTTTTAGTTGTAAACGGGTTACAATGAATAATCATTATGTCATCATACTTTAATTCATCTTCCCTAAGATTCTTCTCTATTTCCTTGACTAACCATTCATTTTGTTCGCGGTTATTATTAAAGGACTTAAATATAATTAAGTCATCAATAGCTGAGTGATTTTCGAGGAACATTGGACTAGTATTGCTAGTTCTACTAAGCTTTACAGGCTTTCCATCTTCTAGATTTCCTTCTTCTAACTCATAACCAATATCTCTCCATAAACCTGCATCATCAAACATCTGGATTAATCCTTCATTTCTATATATTCCAAAACCCAAAGCATGTGCAGAAGTTAGAAGTGGGCGAGAATTTCTATAGCATTTCTCTAATATAATGTCTTGTTTTGGTTTTCCTGATCTGTTTTGAAGTTGAACATATGGATTACCATAAGTATCTTTTCCAAAGATTTCTTCTGGTGATTCCATTGTCTTATTACTCAGACTTTGTAACTCATCGTATGCATAAACTAGTCTTTTCGGCTGCTTCAAAATTTTGTAACAAAGTTGCAGAAAATGTTTAGAAAAATCTTGTGCTTCATCAACTAGTATTGCATCATAATACTGCTCAAAGCTGTGGATTTTATCGAGTGCTTCCTCACAAACTTTGTCAAATTCTTGACCAGATACATTAGTAATATTTTTTGCTGCATTTAAATCCCTGAATTCAATATTATGTTTTTTACATATTTCATAATAAATTCCTTCCGTTGAGGGATTTCCCCAAGCGTGAATAATTTTTATTTTTTCCCAGTCCGGCTCTTCACTAGTATGTTCAATACTAAAAGTGTTAATAAAGTGTTTAAACTGATTTTTAAGAGAGCGAGTATTAAAAGTAACAGCAATATTCCAATCAGGATGTTTTGCCTGTAAATATGCAACTTTAAGAGCTAGAACTATAGTTTTACCTGAGCCGGCAAGTCCTCTAATTCGCTGTACGCCTTCTACAGTTTCAAGGACAGCAGCACTCTAATTATTATCTAGGTTGGCGATAGAATCTTCCAGTTTCTGGAGTTTTGCGCCCCTAGAATCTTCTCGTTTAACATAGCTACGCTGCTTTCTTTTTCTGATGGAAGTTATAGCTTGTATAACTGAGCTAAGGCTCTCAAAATATTGGTTGTGTTCCCATTTACAAGATTTCAAGTACTCTTCTAGGGTAGGCTCATCAGTTATGATTGGATAGTCTTCTGAAACATTATTTGGTGTATTACTCAACGCAGGTGCAAATGTTACGACACTGATTTGCACCATTAGTTTCCTTCTTTCAATCAGAGTTTTATGCTGAAGTAGTTTTGATTGAACTTTGGTTACACTTTCATCTTGTGCCTCCTCTATATTTATGTTAGTACTAGTTCCCTCAATAACATTGAAAATAACAACACCATGCTCTCTGGATAATAAAAGAGCATCAATTTGATAACCACCTTGAGGCGTTCCTATTATTGGGTATCCCAGATATAAGCTGCCATCGATATCGGTCCTCTTCTCAAAGTACTCAGCTAGCCTTCTAGATGAAACTGGCTTATTATCTACATCACCTCGAATGACATTAACCATGAGATATTGCTTTACCTAAAGTATCTACCTCTATTATCTTTAAATTTGAAGTAATCGTCCCATGCTATTTCATATCTTTCGATGTTCCTCCAAATCGCATTTGAGTAAAGCTGAATCATGAGTTGAGTCTCATTATCAGATGTGCGATCGCACTTTCCAAGCCAAACTCTACACCATTAAGCGATCGCTCCATGAATTGTCTTCCTAGTCCCTGCTGAACCAATCAGCTTACGGCAATACATGAGATGCTTATTGGTACTCTCTATCAGAAAACTACACCAAACGGTAAAAAAATGTGAGTTCGACGGTTAGAGAAAGCGTAAATACCATTTCCGCTTTATCCCAGAAGTTTTAACTTTTTCCCAACTTCAGCGCCAACTTTTGATAAATTTCGTCCAACCACACCGGAATTACAGGTTTACCTTCATCCAAAGAAGCGATCGCCTTTTTTCGGTCAAACTCCACAACCTTAAGCGATCGCTCCTGTGCTTGCAACAACATAAAGCGCTTACCTTTACCTGAAATAAATAACTCTGGCTCTTGATCTTTGCCAGATTGCCTGGAAGCACAGAAAAATTATGCCAAACAGTATCGGCATAGTGTCCATCAGTGGAGTTATGGCAGATTGACAAAAATTTGAACCTTGAAAATAAAATAAGTAATAGCGCCGCAGTTCATGTTGTAATCAACCGCTGAACTGTGAAAAGTTTGGGTTAGTTTGACTGTGGGAACACAGTCGTGCTTTCTGACCCTAGTAGCTGCCCACCTTGAAGCTGCTGTCTGTTGTAGACACGAATCAGGTGCGCCCCCAGTAATAGAGGTGCGGGTTTACCGCAGTGGTGGCGTGACCGTTTCACCTTCGACCAAGGAGGAACCCACCTTAATTATTTTTGATCCGGGTTAAAGATTCAAGCAGTTTCAACTCCCGTTATTAAATTAGGAGGATTGAAAGATTCTTAGAGGAAAAGGTTAGCGCATCCTTGGGTGCTTTAACAACCTTTTCAAACGGATGGGTTGAAAAAACCGACAGGGAGCGAGTTAAAAGCCTTTCCATCTATAAGGCTTATTGAAGGTTGAGTACTAACACATTTTCAGATACGCGTAGGCGTAGCCCGCGGTAGGCATCGCTTTTTTCAATAAGCCTCTATCAAGTTTGAGTTGAGAAAGCTTCTACATATTAAGGTTTTAGTAGTTATACTAAAACTTTACTAGATTTATGGTGGGTTGAAAGGTAAGGCAGAGGTCTGCCTTTGTGATAGGTATCCGTTTGTAGTTATGACAAAAAACCTGTTAACAGTGACATCATTTTGTTAAACATGACATCAATCTGTTAACAGTGACAAATAATTAGTTAATGTACACTTTAAGGCGGCAGGGGGACTCGAACTCCCGAATGGAGGTTTTGCAGACCTCTGCCTTACCACTTGGCTATGCCGCCAGACCTTAGCTAGACCCTATTCAGCTACCCTTTAAGCTACCCTCTTGACTTCTAGCTACCATTCAGCTACCTTAAGTAAGGTAAAGGTTATAGGTAGCTAACATGATGCAACCAATGAGGACAAGACAAGCCAATGGAACAGTAGGCATTGAAGACCATAGAGGTAAACTCAGGCTTAGGTTGCCTACCATGCTGACCAAAGAAGGTCAGAGCAGGTATGTAATGACTGGTCTAGATGCATCTGACTATAACAGAAAACAGATGCAAAAGCTAGTAGCGCTAATGAATGAGGAAATAGCTACAGGGTCATTTGACTGCACTCTTGAGCGCTATAAGAGGGAAATAGAGGGTTACAACAGACCTCAGCTAACTATAGTCAAACCAACCGCGCCTCAGACTGACTTAGGGCAACTATGGGCGGCTTATTGCCAGTATATGCAACCTCAGCTAGCTACAACTACCTACAGAAGGGACTATGCAAGGAAGTATACCAACCATATAGCCGCCTTACCTATTAAGGACTTAAACCAGTCAGTAGCCATTAGAAACCATTTATTAGCTACCCTATCCACTAATGCAGCTAAGAGAGTACTAACCTACCTATCAGCTTGCTGTAAATGGGCTGTAGCCTCTGGGCTGGTTAAAGATAACCCCTTCACAGGTATGTCAGAGGACATTAAGCTACCTAAGCATGATAATGATGCCATTGACCCCTTCAGCAAACAGGAGATGGATAGCATAATAACTGCCTTTGAGCAGCATAAACCGCATTATGCGCCATTTGTTAAGTTCTTGTTCTGGACTGGTTGTAGGACAGGAGAAGCAATAGGGCTAACCTGGGGTCATATCAACCCTGAATGTACTCAAATAACCTTCTCTGAGTCTTATGACAGCGCCTTGAACATCAGAAAGACAACTAAGACAGGTAAGGCTAGGAAGTTTCCCTGTAATACCAAACTCAGAGCGCTATTACTCTCCATCAAACCGCCTAATACCCTCCCAGATACCCCGGTATTCCTAGCGCCAAAAGGGGGTATGGTTAATAATACAAAGTTTAGTACTCAAATATGGAAGGGCGGCAAACAGGGAGATAATAACTATCATGGGGTAATGCAGAAGCTAATAGAAGAAGGCGCTATTGACCGCTACAGATGCCCTTATAATACCCGCCATACCTTCATAACCCTAATGCTGGCAGAAGGGCTAACAGTCAGCGCTGTTGCTAAGTTAGTTGGTAATAGCCCTGCCATCATCCTAGCCCATTATGCAGGTAATACCCATCGTATAGAGCTACCAGAGTTATAGAGCGCTGTCACCATTCTACAAACCACCTACAGCATACATCCTAGCCATTTTAGATGGTCAAATGACACCATTAACCCTATTCAACCTGGATAGGGTATTGACTAGGTTCATAACCATCAAGCAAATAAGCACATAGGTAGTATATAGATAGTAGCTATAAGCTGAGTTGCACTCCTGGCAAGCATCCTAGCGGTAGTATAGTAGGTAGTATATAGGTAGTAACTACCCCTTGACAATAGGTAGTAACTATAGGTAGTAGTCAAGAGAAAGGACAATGGCTAAACCTAAACAATATTCAGAGCGCATTCAAGTTGTAGTAACACCAGAGGAGGGTAAGCGCATAAAGCAGCTAGCAGATAGCGCTAACCTGTCCCTATCTGGTTTCTGTAAGCAGCTTATAGCGGTTATCAGTCTTCTGAAGTACAGTAGCAGCAGTGAGTAAACCAACCGAGTAAATTCTCTATCGTCACTTCTGCGAATGCCGCATCTAATGCCTGGAGTAAATCAGGGTATGTCCTTGCAC
>NZ_JADEXR010000188.1 GCF_015206995.1 aff. Roholtiella sp. LEGE 12411
GCAGTTCCTCAGTTTGTATATCAGGAGACACCAACGAGAAATCCTTGAGATGCACCACACTCAACTTCCATGCTTGGGAACAATGCTTAATTTACATGATTTTTAGCCTTAACTGAACCGTATTGGTGCAGGTGGCGTATTTACCGTTACCCCCGACAGAGAAGGATGGAGAAACTCCCAGACAAGTGCGATCGTCTTTTTGTGGGGAGAAGAACGACCGCTTTTTTTACAGGAGTGCGACGCCGAATAGCCCGTCGTAGACATCGCTTTTGTGTAGGGAGAATGTGCGATCCTGAAGGGTAATTTGTCAGGGCGATCGCAGTGAATTACCGAATGCTGCTTAAGTCGAGTTATCCCCAAATATTAAGAATGAAAAGGATTAATAATCATTAATTGATGATCTATCTGCTGACCATCTTGTAAATCTTCACTCTCAGAGGATCTGACAACCCAC
This sequence comes from aff. Roholtiella sp. LEGE 12411, assembly GCF_015206995.1. GTDB lineage: Bacteria > Cyanobacteriota > Cyanobacteriia > Cyanobacteriales > Nostocaceae > Komarekiella. The sequence goes on from NZ_JADEXR010000188.1 coordinate 455, forward strand.
TTCTAAGGCACTCGCTACAATTAAGCTATCAAAGTAACTATACTGATAACGTTCCGCTAAATTCAAAGCCGTTTCAATGGTGGTAACGGAAACCATAGCAATTTCAAATTTTTCGGTAACTTCTTCAACAACAACCCTAATTTGAGCGTATTCTAAGAGAAACTTCCGTTTTAAAACATTAATTGTTTCATTGAGAACTTGGGTGCTAATCCAAACGTCACCTGATTGAACACAGTCAATAGCACGCTGTTGTTTATCGGGATCATCCTGAGAATACCCATAGATTAGAATATTAGTATCGAGAAAAACTCTATCGGACATTAGCCTCTTCTCGATTAAAGTCAAATCCTTGAGTGTTTAAAGAAATTGCCTTGAAAATCGTTTTTTTTGGCTTTTCCACAGGTTCTGACAAAAGTTCTGAGTCATCTAAAACAATCACACGGATAGCTTTATCTTCCCACTGAGATGAATATTGTAGGGGAATGACAACTGTACCATTATGAATAATCGTCTTAAATTCAATGGCTTCCATAGGTTAGCTCAATCAAGCGTTATATCTAGTTTAGTTTGAATTTTTTGGACTTAGCTGAATAACACTCAACTTTGAGTCTAAGGATCAAGCTTATTGCGTAGGCGAAGCCCGTCGTAGACATCACTTTTTATTTGGAGGAGTGCATAGGTGTAGCTCATCGTAGGCGATCGCACTCTTATTCCCTAAACTAGAAAAACAAATAGTTAGGGCTTGCTGAAAAAGAAAGAGAAGCTCACAGTATATAGATTATCTGACCAAAGAAGTATATTCAGGTGCAAGACTTGAGGATACAATAGCCCAAAATCCTTGCATAACCGCGACCATCCGTACGAAAGCGTGCTGTTTGTAACCATGTACCGAAAACAGGGGCAAAATCCAATCTCACCAGAGAACTTTGAATTTCCGTTTTCAGGCAAGTTATCATCAGATAATCGTTGGGTAGTTCTGGCATCGTTAATACCCTGGGCAGAATTTGAAGACGAATATTCTGACGAATTGTCTATAGAGATGGGAGCGCCAGCAAAGCCATTTCGGATGGCATTAGGGGCATTAATAATTAAAGAAAAGTTAGGTATAAGCGATAGAGAAACAGTAGAACAAATTAAGGATAACCCTTATCTCCAGTATTTTATAGGGATGTCTTCTTATAGTAATGAAAATCCATTTGACTCATCAATGTTAGTACATTTTCGGGAAAGAATTAGTGCTGACCTAGTTAACAAAGTGAATCAAAAAATGGTGAAGAAGATGCTAGAAGCAACATCTTCTCAAGAGTCTGAAAAAAAAACCGAAGACGCTTACGGACTCGCTAACGCTGTGCTATCGCCAGAAAAAGAAGGTAGTAGCCCAAAAAATCGAGGGAAATTGATATTAGATGCCACTTGTGCGCCAGGTGATATCAGCTATCCGACAGATTTAAACCTATTAAATCAAGCGAGAAAACAAACAGAAAGAATAATTGACTTGCTTTATGAACAGATAAAGAGAACATTAGAGAAAAAACCAAGGACTTACCGGGAAATAGCTAGAAAAGACTACCTAGAAGTAGCTAAAAAACGTCGGGTATCTCAAAAAGATAGGAGAAAAGCGATTAGAAAACAACTTCAATATCTGAAAAGAAACTTATCATATATTGACCAGTTAATTCTAGCAGGGGCATTTCTAGAAAATTTCACTAATAGGCAATATAAGATGTTGCTGGTAGTGGCAGAAGTATATCGTCAACAACTATGGTTGTATGAAAATAAAAAACAGAGTATTGATGACCGCATTGTCAGTTTAAACCAACCACATATCCGCCCAATCATTCGGGGGAAAGCGGGTAAGCCCGTAGAATTTGGCGCAAAACTGTCAGCTAGTTGCTTTGAAGGATATGTGTTTTTAGACCATATTAGTTGGGATAATTTTAATGAATCAGGAGATTTAAAATCACAAGTAGAAGCATTTAAAAATTTCACAGATTATTATCCAGAATCAGTTCATGTTGATAAAATTTATCGCACCAGAGAGAACCGAGCTTGGTGCAAAGAACGAGGTATTAGAATTAGTGGTTCCCCTTTAGGTAGACCTCCAGCCAATGTGAGTAAAGAAAAAAAGAAGCAAGCATTATCAGATGAAAGGATTCGTAATTCTATTGAGGGAAAATTTGGACAAGCTAAAAGAAGATTTAGCCTGGGTAGAGTGATGGCGAAACTGTCTCATACTTCTCAAACAGCAATTGCTATTACTTTTTTAGTAATGAATCTTTCTACTCACCTGTCATGGGTTTTTTGTGCCTTTTTATGTCTATTTTTCAAAAATAGACCTTTTTTAGAGATTGGTATAATTGAACGTTATGCTTTTGCAAGCTATAGGCAACAAAAACTTATCTTTGACCTTGCTTAAATAACTACTCAACCCAAAAGAATTGCTTTTTTATGACTTTTTCAGCAAGCCCTACTTATTATCATGTATTCAACCAGTCAACACGAACAAATTCACCTGAAGCGATCGCTTTTTTGTCGGAAGATGGCGTAGGCGCAGCCCGCCGCAGGCATCGCCTTTTTTACGGGAGGGCGACGCCGAATAGCCCCTTAAAGTAGACATCGCTTTGATGATGGGAGATTGAGAGGCGATCGCTTTTGTGTAGGGAGAAGGGCGACGCCGAATAGCCCCTTAAAGTAGACATCGCCTTTATTTACAGGAGTGCCGATCCTATTTTTTAGTGCGATCGCAGTTACGAATAATACAAAAACCCAGTTGCCATCCTACAGCAGAACATCGCGATCGCCGGATGCTACTGTTATGCCATTTTTCCAAAGCTCATACTCACTCAGATCAATATTTTCATTCCACACAATCCCATAGCCCCCTTGCTCAACCTGAAAGTTCTGAAAAAAAGCTCTTTGACAAAGTGGAGCAAACGCGGGATTTTTTAAAAGATGGACAATATCATATTTCTTGATTTCTTGATTGGTGAATTCAATCACCAAGGTGTGATCGTTAATTGCTTTTGCTTGGCAAATTCGAGGGCATTTCATACTATTTTTACTCTACTTTAGAGGAGGTAGTTTACGAAACTCTTGAGTATTCCACATCTGTAAAAGATCCTACTGGTATAAAGTTGCCCACTCTAGAACTAATTTCTGAGCGCGACTTGGTAAATCGCCTTCAATGATTTCTAGCGATTCAATGCTCACTAAGGCATTGTACTCACCATAGATTGCATGAAAATGAGGCGGAGGGTGATCCCCAAAAAACACCTTGATCACAATTCCGTAGAACCTTGTAATAAGATGGCATAATTCATTCAAGCACGACTCTGATTTATCTTAATTCTATCAAAGCCTGCTCTATGGTAATAGATTAGGGTTTGTAAAGAGCGATCGCTTTGATGATGGGAGATTGAGGGGCGATCGCTTTTTTGTAGGAAGATGGCGCTCGCCTTTTTTACAGGAGTGCGATCCTGAAGGGAAATTTGGAGGAGCGTAGGCGTAGCCCGTCGTAGACATCGCTTTTTTTATGGGAGATTATGGAGAGCGTAGGCGTAGCCCGTCGTAGACATCGCTTCTTTATGGGAAATTGGGAAGTGTGATCGCCCTTTTTATTTTGTGGAAGGTGCGTAGGCTTAGCCCGTCGTAGACATCGCTTTTTGTTGGGAGAAGTGCGTAGGCTTAGCCCGTCGTAGACATCGCTTTTTGTTGGGAGAAGAGCGTAGGCGCAGCCCGCCGCAGGCATCGCTTTAAATAACTACTTCAAACGACGAAAAGAAGTGGCGAACTCAGGTTTCCGCCATCCAAAAATCTTCAACAGCGTCGTAGTCGGTCTGTTTTTGTCGCTTATGATATCAAAATCGGGATGACTGGATTCGAACCAGCGGCCCCTTCGTCCCGAACGAAGTGCGCTACCAAGCTGCGCTACATCCCGCCATAAAGATGGCACTGTACACTTAAAATATCACAACCAGTAGTAAATGACAAAACTACATCTATACAGAACAGATTACTTTCCCAAGGGCTTTGCTTGCTACGATTAGATATAGATAACTTTAGTAATAAAAGTGAATTGTGACTGTAAAACCAGACTGGTTGCGGGTGAAAGCGCCTCAGCCGGAGCGCGTTGGTAACGTTAAAGAAATTTTACGGGATTTAGCCCTCAATACGGTTTGCGAGGAAGCGTCCTGTCCGAATATTGGTGAGTGCTTCAACGCTGGTACTGCCACTTTTTTAATTATGGGGCCAGCTTGTACACGCGCCTGTCCCTACTGCGATATTGACTTTGAGAAAAAACCCAAACCGCTAGACCCTACCGAACCTGGACGACTGGCAGAAGCTATTCGCCGGATGAGACTCAATCATGTAGTTATCACTTCTGTGAACCGAGATGATTTACCGGATGGTGGTGCATCCCAGTTTGTGCAGTGTATTGAAGAGGTTCGCACTATCTCGCCACATACTACAATTGAAGTACTAATTCCTGACTTGTGCGGCAATTGGGATGCTCTGGAGATAATTCTACAAGCTGCACCAGAGGTACTAAACCACAATACGGAAACAGTTCCACGTCTGTATCGCCGGGTGCGTCCCCAAGGTAACTACGATCGCACACTAGAATTGCTTAATAGATCGCGTCAAATTGCTCCTTGGACATACACCAAATCCGGTATCATGGTCGGACTCGGCGAAACTGATGCAGAAATTCGCCAAGTTATGCGAGACTTGCGAGCAGTTGATTGTGATATTTTGACAATTGGGCAATACCTCCAGCCCAGCCAAAAACACTTAAAGGTAGATGAATTTATCCATCCAGAACAATTTACTGATTGGAAAGCATTCGGCGAGGAACTAGGTTTTTTACAAGTTGTTTCGTCGCCATTGACAAGAAGCTCATATCATGCAGAACAAGTGAGGGAATTAATGGAACGTTACCCCCGCTCAAAAAGCGATCAATTATAAGTTATGAGTTATGAGTGATCAGATTTACTCCATCTCAAAGCTCAAAACTCAAAACTCAAAACTTTCCATTGCAATTCTGGGTGCTGGTGCTTGGGGTATGGCTCTGGCAAATCTAGCTGCGGCTAATGGTCATAGGGTGCGCGTGTGGTCGCGTCAAGGGCCACAAACCTTGGAAGCCGTGCTACAAAATGCCCAAATAGTCCTGTCTGCTATTTCGATGAAAGGTGTGAGTAATGTTACTTCCCAAGTACATTCTTACCCCCTTTCTCCTGAGACGATTTTTGTCACGGCGACAAAGGGCTTAGATCCAGAAACCAGATGCACGCCATCACAAATTTGGCAAACAGCTTTCCCTGATCATGCAGTGGTTGTTCTATCAGGGCCAAATTTATCTAAAGAAATAGAACTAAGATTACCAGCAGCAACGGTAGTAGCCAGTAACATTCCCACTGCGGCGCAACTAGTGCAGCTGGTATTTTCTTCTCATCTATTTCGGGTATATACCAATCCCGATCCCTTGGGTGTGGAACTAGGAGGAACACTGAAAAATGTAATTGCGATCGCATCAGGTGTATGTGATGGTTTACAACTGGGAACAAATGCCAAAGCTGCTTTAGTTACCCGTGGACTGACAGAAATGGTTCGCATTGGTAATCTCTGGGGTGCAAATACGGAAACATTTTACGGTTTGTCAGGTTTAGGAGATTTGCTAGCAACTTGCAACAGCCCCCTAAGTCGCAATTATCAAGTTGGCTACCAACTCGCTGGTGGTAAGACACTTACAGAAATTCTCGCAAATTTACAAGGAACCGCTGAAGGAGTCAACACTTGTCGAGTTTTGGTGCAAATAGCCCAGCAGCAAAATATTGCTATGCCAATTACCGAGCAAGTTTATCGGTTACTTCAGAGTGAAGTCTCTCCCCAACAAGCTCTTGATGAACTTATGCTGCGAAATATCAAACCAGAATACAACTATTAATTAGTAATCGTCAGCACAAATCAACCTACATCTAATCAAGAGCTTAAAAGCCTAGCAGAAAAAAAGGGTTTTTGACTTTTGGTTTTCCGTAGGGTAAGAGTACTGGTGAGAATAGTTAATCAGCAATTAGCTGACAGTAACATTTTTAGCGTTATTACTAATGTGTTCCCAATAATCTATTAGCTATACTTATTTCCGAATATTCTCTAGGGAAAAATTGTAAATCGTCAGGAAATTACTTTTATAGCCATGTAAATATGACTATGCCAATTATAAGCATGATTTTTACTGAAGTATGTTTATACATAGTTACAAAAATAACATTCAATAACCGTCAAAGTTGAACTACTGACTAGGTAGTTTGGAATTTAAAACCTAGCTGTAGATTTGAATAGCTATTGGTTCAATCAAAAGCTTAGTAGCTAATTAAGTTCAGTAATACTGTATCTAATAAAACCATTGCAAGTATTTTCAAAAAAAAACTGCAATGGAATCCTTAACCGTGTTAGTTCATCTTGAATCACGGGAACAATAGCAACAGTTAAATAGCTGAACGTAATCTTAGCTGACCGTAATCTATTGTTACCTGGAGCCATTGAGACGATTCCTATGCCAGCAACATCTTTTTACGCAGATGCCGCCTACAATACCCAAAAGTCCCGACAGGTCTTAGACCCGGATCTCACTATTGATGACAGTGAGTTACCAGTAGATGATCTACAGGAACTGGAGATGGCTTCTGTTGACCCTGTTAACTTTGCTGCTAACACTAACCGTCGCAGTACTGACCTGGTACGTCTATATCTTCAGGAAATTGGTCGGGTGCGGTTGTTAGGGCGGGATGAAGAGGTTTCAGAAGCCCAAAAAGTCCAGCGCTACTTGCGGATGCGGATAGTACTTGCTAATGCCGCAAAGCAAGGGGATGAAGTGATTTCACCCTATCTCCGATTAGTTGAAGTTCAGGAGCGTCTGGCTTCTGAACTAGGACATCGCCCCTCGCTAGAAAGGTGGGCTGCCACTGCTGGAGTGATGGTATCGGATCTCAGACCGACTTTAGCAAATGGTAAACGTCGCTGGGCGGAAATTGCCAAGTTGACTGTAGAAGAACTGGAGCAAATTCAGTCCCAAGGACTCCAGGCAAAAGAACACATGATCAAGGCTAATCTTCGCCTAGTTGTGTCTGTTGCTAAGAAGTATCAAAATCGCGGCTTGGAATTGTTGGATTTAGTGCAAGAAGGCACATTAGGTTTAGAGCGAGCTGTGGAGAAATTTGACCCAACCAAGGGTTATCGCTTTAGTACCTATGCTTATTGGTGGATTCGTCAGGGTATTACACGAGCGATCGCTACTTCTAGCCGTACGATCCGCCTACCTGTTCATATTACAGAAAAGCTAAACAAAATCAAAAAAGCTCAACGCAAAATTGCTCAAGAAAAAGGTCGTACCCCAACCTTAGAAGATTTAGCAATTGAGTTGGAAATGACACCTACACAAGTACGTGAAGTTTTGTTACGGGTGCCTCGCTCCGTTTCTCTAGAAACCAAGGTAGGAAAGGATAAGGACACTGAGTTAGGTGAATTACTCGAAACCGACAGTGTAACCCCAGAAGAGATGTTAATGCGAGAATCTTTACAAAGAGATTTGCATCATCTTTTGTCAGATTTAACTAGCCGGGAGCGCGATGTAATTCTGATGCGATTTGGTTTAGCAGACGGTCATCCCTATTCATTAGCAGAAATTGGACGTGCTCTCGATTTATCGCGGGAACGAGTACGGCAAATTGAGTCCAAAGCTTTGCAAAAGCTGCGCCAACCCAAGCGACGTAACCTCATCCGCGACTATTTGGAGTCTCTAACTTAATCAATGGTCATTTGTCATTAGTCATTTGTCATTAGAAAACTGCAAATGACTAATGACTAAGGACAAGAGACTGATTTGATCCCCAGATCCAAAGCCTCTGAAGAAGATATAGCAAATTATTTGCATTTAATTGAATTGAACTATCTCCAGCTTTATTCTCAGAATATAGTTAGGCTGGTGATCACATCTTACCTAATTTTTCGTTAAGATTTTATTAATTGTACCTTAGTATTTAGTAAATCTTCTCAATAAGCAATGATTGTTGCAAATTGCTCAAAATATTTGTTATATTCTCAACTAACAAGCTTTGTTGAGAAAAATTAGTATGACTGTCTACACAACTACTTCACTTAAGGCAGAACTAAACGAGCGAGGCTGGCGTTTAACCCCTCAGCGCGAGACAATTTTACACATTTTCCAAGAACTTCCACAAGGTGAACATCTCAGTGCTGAAGATCTTTATCATCGTTTAGAAACTGATGGTGAAGGAATAAGTCTGTCAACTATCTATAGGACTTTAAAGTTGATGGCGAGAATGGGAATTCTGCGGGAACTAGAACTGGGAGAGGGACATAAGCATTATGAACTCAACCAGCCCTACCCGCATCACCACCATCACCTGATCTGTGTTAGGTGTAACTCAACTATCGAGTTTAAAAACGACTCAATTTTAAAAATTGGAGCTAAAACTGCACAAAAAGAAGGTTTTCATCTGCTTGACTGTCAAATGACAATCCATGCGGTTTGTCCCAAGTGCCAACGGGCACTGATGCCGCTTTAGTTCCTGAGTGGGATAACAAGGCGAAACTACTCAATTAACCAAATAAGTGGAATTTTGAGCTATTTGTAATTCGCTGTTATCGGAGGCAAATAACCATTTGGGAACTCATGCTTGCAACTCCTAAGCGGATGCTAAAAGCGTCCGCTCTTAAGATCATTGAGACTGACACCGTAGAATTCCTGGGCTTGTTTAATTGCTTTTTTAGTGTCAGCTGCCATTACGCCGTTCAGCTCGCCTTTATAAAAACCTCGTTCCTGTAGTCGCGTTTGGATTTCCAGGACATTAAACTCGCTTTTGGGAGCAGTATTAACTAGGTTATACAACTTACCTCTGGTAGTTGGGCCGGCAACGCCACTTGCTGCCAAGTAATTAGCTGACTGAAATCGACGTACAGCATCTGCGGTATAAGGGCCATAGTAGCCATTTGGCTCTCCCTCTAAATATCCTGCCTTGATTAAATGTTGCTGAAGAACTCTAACTGGCTCGCCGCGATCGCCAATGCGGAGTTTATTTCGATTAACTACGCGTTTGGGAGAATCTTCTCCATCACCAATACTTGTTGGCGGTAATTTACTTAGTGTTGCTGGGCCGACAATACCGTCAGTGTCTAATTTGTAAGAATCTTGAAACCGCTTGACAGCTTCTTCGGTGATCGGGCCAAATATGCCCGTAGCGTTTCCGTAATAAAAGCCTGCGACTCTTAAGCGTTCTTGTAAAACCCTGACGTCTTCACCTTCATCACCCTTGGTGAGGAAGTTGGAATTACGACGCTGGTTAGCCACTGATCTAGCAGTACTAGTTTTTTTAGCTTGTGAACTGGCAAGCTCAGTTTTTTTGGCTTGTGTACGCGCAGTACTGGGTTTTTTAGCTTGTGTACTCCCAGCCTTTGTCTGCCAGTTTTCTAATTTTTGCAGGGTTGTTGCTCCAACCATGCCATCCACTGGCAAGCCAGCTGCTTTTTGAAAGCGTCGTACAGCATCTTCTGTAGAGAAGTCATACACTTGGGTGACGGGTGCTGGATAAAAGCCTGCTCTTTTCAACTGTTGTTGTAAATTTCTAACAGAAGGGCCTTGATCGCCTCTTTCCAGTGCCATGACGCTGCTGACAGCGCTAAGAATAGACAAAGCTATAGCAAGGGGAAGCATATACTTCCACGCCTTACTAGAAAGTTTTTTCCAGTCTGGCGCTGCTGCTTTGTTTAACAAAGAACTTAGAGAGATTAATTCATTGGGTTCCCTATCTTCGTAGGCGAACGCTAAGTGCAAATACGCAAGGTTTTCCATATATATTTCCTACACCGTTTATTTTTCTTCGATAGTTGCTTCAGCTTGATGTACTAGGTTCCGCAAATTTTCTAATGTCCGTATATTTACATCCTGCCATAATCCGCGCTTGTGTGCTTCTAATAATCTTTCAGCCATGTCACGCAATGCCCACGGGTTCTTTTCTTGAATAAATTCTGAGACAACAGGATCAAGTAAATATGCCTCTAATATTCCCTGATACATGTGATCTTCCACACATTTAGTTGTGGCATCGTAGGCAAATAGATAATCCACTGTTGCTGCCATTTCAAATGCACCTTTGTAACCGTGACGCATCACCCCAGCAATCCACTTGGGATTAACTACGCGAGAACGATAAACGCGTGCAATTTCTTCTCTCAATTGACGAACGCGTGGTTGGGCAGGAATAGAATTGTCGCCAAAATAGGTTTGGGGATTTTTTCCTTGTAGAGAACGCACCGCTGCGGTTAATCCACCCTGAAATTGGTAATAATCGTCAGAATCAAGCAAGTCGTGTTCACGGTTGTCTTGATTGTGCAGCACAATTTGCATTTGCGCCAAGCGCTGTTCAAATGCTTCGGGTGCGGCGACTGGGGATTGGGGAAGGTGGGGCCCCCTCTGGGGATAAGGGGTAATGG
>NZ_JADEXR010000189.1 GCF_015206995.1 aff. Roholtiella sp. LEGE 12411
GAAAAGTACGGTTACGCTCTCAAGAGAAAGGAAAACCTGCATACTGGAAAGAGTATAAAACAGGAAGATTGCAGGGGATATATTACGGAGCATTCTTTCAAGATAATCTCTGCCTCTTGTACTTCGCTAGGTATAATCGCGAATAGTTTTGTGTGTCTGTGTATGCCAAAACCAAGAGCCAACGATGCGGAACTTGACAAAATCGCTCGATTTGAGCGGATTAAGAAAGCGATTACAGTTTTAGAAAAACAACAAGCTATTATATTAAGGCAGGGGGCGCTTGCTCCACAAGGAGCTTGGGTAGCGCGTTACCAAGTCCGCCAAAATCTGAAGAAGTATTGGTACTATAAATTACAAGCTTCTACTCCTTGCTTACCTCAAGCGACATCTTCAAAACTGAGTAAATACAAGCATTTAGGCAAAGCTGGTACTCCTGAACATATTGATACTGTTATGTCTGTTTTCAGACGTTCTGTTTGGGATGAGATACAGAAAATAATTGATACCCTTGATGATTGTCTACTAGATATTAGTTCTGGTTCTGAGCAAGAGGAGGAAGATCCACAAGATTGAGTCCCCCTTATTATTCGCGAGTATTCATCGCGAATGATTTTCCTTTCTTTATTTTTGCACATTTGGGATGCTCCCTTTTGTAGTTCTTTTGCAATTGCAAGGGTGCAATCGTCGTATGCGATAACTTTTTTGTAAAAGAAGAGGTTGGCGCGAGCGTAGATGCGTACTCCTAGGTCGAAGCAAGCTAAGCACCGCGTCTGGTAGAGAAGCGGCTTGTCGTTAGATATCGCTGCTTTGATCACACTTAAGCAAAAAGTAAGAAGTCAAATGGTTTGGGTAATGGAAAAGTACCATCCGGCAAGGTAATCAGCACCCAATGCCGTTGCTCCTTCTTGCTCGGAGTAGGCTTAATGTCCATTAGGCATCGAGTTAAAAGGCTATATCAGCCCCATCCACACAAAAACTTTCTATTTAGGGGTTGCTGCAAAAAGCTTTAGTAAAGCTTCCTTATTTGCTTGATCCATCAGATAACATAACGTATAAAAAATGGTAATGTTTACGCAGTTACATATTTTCACGGTAATAATCCGCGAGTCTCAGCATAAAATATACCTTAAACTCTCCTTGAAAAGGGGAAAATTGGTTACTTAAAACAAGGAAAAAATAAAAATGCATTTAGTACTACGAATTTTAATTGGTGGTTTGTTAATTTCAGGAATACCGTCTGTAGGACGTGCAGCACTTATCACTTTCACCCACGAAGGTTCCGGTTCGGGGACTTTGGACGGTATATCTTTCAATAACGCCAATTTCCGGATTCTAGCTACTGGGGATACAACTAATCGTCAAGAATTCGGGGAAGAATTCGGGCAGGGCTTTTCTATCTCTCACGATTCTGCTTCAATCGAGATAAATAACGTAGGGAATTTCACGTTCACAATCCCTACACGAACCTTTGTCAGCAACTCTATTAGTGTTGTTGGCTTTTCTCTCGGTGGAGGCATTTTTGGATCGGATCTGTACAATGGACCTTCTAACAGTGTATTTAATTCATGGGATATGTTTTCGTCCATAGGCCCCATCTCAGGTTCTACCGAATTGTTACAGTGGACATTTAGTGATTTAAATACCAACAATGGATTATTAGTGTTTGATGATCAATCCACTACAGGTGTTTTCACCGCGACTACAGTCGCTGTACCTGAATCGCAAACCATTCTTGGTGCAGCTACAGCCATAAGCTTTGGTACTGCCTTCAAGCGTAAGCTGTCCAAGAAACAAAATAAAGATGAATTGAAGGCATAGCAGCTTATTCTTTGCAACCAAGCTGGGCGATCGCTCCCATCTTAAACCTAAGAATTATTACCAGCTAATGGCAACAGCAAGCGGCTGACTACCCGATGATCGGGTAATTGATAGAAATGCAATTCTCCTCCAAGTTGCTGCATGAGGTTTTGACAAATTAGTAGATGTAAACCTGGTGGTTGGTCGAGGTGAGAGGGAGCAAGCACATCCTTGGGTGTATTGCTAGATAGCGCTGTCATTAGCTGTGGTTCGATTTTGCCGTTATCCGTAATCGATAGTTCTAGCGATCGCTCATCTAAGCGACGACACCAAATATCAATTCTGCTACCGTGAGAACGGTAACAAGCAGCAACTAATAATTCATGGAGAACTAATTCAATTTTTACAATATCGCCAGCGATCGCCATTGAGGATTGAGAATTTGAGGTAATAACCCCTCTAACCAATGAAGAGTTTTTTGGTAACTCTCCATCCTCAATCGGTTGTCCCAAACCATGCACACCGATCCATAGTTTCTGTTGTTTGAGTAAATTTTCAACTCGTTCGAGCGATCGCTTCAGTAAACTAGCTATTGACATAGTTTCCCAGCTGATATGTAGCTGCCACTGCTCAAGTTTTAGCAGTCCACTCATAGAGGTGGTAGTCTGGTCTAACTGCCGCAGCAATAGCTGGTAGCGCATCTGAGCAAGTTCATTAGTTGGAATGCCTAAATCATTTATTTGAGTGAGCGACAGCGCTACTGTTCTTTGGATTTCCTCTAGACGATGGTTTTTGTACCAATTGAGTTGTCGTAATTCCTCTGTTGTAGACTCTAAAAGTTGAGTAATTTGCTTTTGACGACGCCACCAAGCTAATTGAGAGATTAGTGTTGCTGTAGCAGTAAGGCTTTGTTCTGACCAGTGGCGCTCATGATGATCTGCCAACAAAACCACACCTGTAGGTTCATAATCATCAGTGGTGCGTAATGCCATCACCAAAATTTGACCGATGTCAGGCCCATTAAACCATTTCCGTGTTTCTGGGGGTAAATCATCCATTTTCAGAGTCAAGTGACTCTCTTGAGCAAGCGCCCACTGAATTAGTGCCTCAGCTTTGATGGAAATAGATGCATCGGAAAAAATCCCAAACTGAGTATTAGTAATTACCCCTGGTATAACTTCTGCCCAACGCTGACCAGGCGACCAGGATAGTAACACCGCTAAGGGACAGCCCAGAACAGATGCTATTTGTTCTAGTGCTGTGCGTTCCAAATACTTTTCTCCTGCTGCGTTGCTGTTTTGGGCTTGTGCCAACATGCGTAGACATTGTTCAAATGTCTGAGAAATTTTTTCTTGTTGCTGAGTGCGGGTGTTCAGTTGCCACTGACGAACAATTACACCAACTTGTTGACTAACAACCCACAGTAATTCTTTTTCCCAAGTTGTCCATGAGCGATGGGTTTCGTGAGTGATGATTAAAAGCGCTTCTGGTGTATTACCTTGAGCACATTGGCAAATTAGTAGCGATCGCACACCATTTTCTAGTAAGGATGGACGCCAGTTAAAAAAGCGCAAATCTTCATCTAAGTTTTCAATCTCCACCGCTTGAGTTGAACGCTGCAAAAGCTGCCCATCCAATTCTTTGAGAGCATCAAAACTAAATGTCAAAGGCCTACGATTATGGGGTTGATTTTGGTAAATAGATTGATAATTATTTTGTTCCGGGTCGTATTGCAATAATAAAAAGCGGGTAGCAGCTAGTCGAATTAAAACTCTTGTAGCGCAGATATGTAAAGTTTTATGTAGATCATGTTCACTATAGATACTTTGGGCAACTTGGCTAGTTAGTTGGGTATCCTCTTGAATCTGTTTAATCGAGCTTTCCATACCTTCAGTGGGAGCAACTAGCGAGATTAAGCCAGCAGCACTCTGGACAAAATTTTTGTCTGTCTCCGTCCAGATTCGAGGCTCATTGCTTTCTACTGCCAAAAAACCGAGCAAATTCTTTTGCCAAATAATTGGAGCTGCTAGGAGCGATCGCACTCCTAGGCGTTGGAGTAACTTTGCCGTAAAATGGCTTTTCAAAGAACTGCGGGCGTCGCCAATTGAGACAATTTGATTGACTACCAAAGCATAATAAAAGTCGCTCAACTCTTGCACCGTCATTCCCGCCGCCGCTTGCTGACTGGTAGAATCACGATTGATTTTGACAAGCTGATTGCTCATCCGACACCAAAAGTAGCGCCCTTCCCGCTCAAACCAGTAAATATTTGTTCGGTTAGGGGAGACAAATTGATGAGTTGTCTGCACCACCGCTTCTAGTTTTTGATCTAGGTTACTCAGGGTGCGTAAATTTTCTAGCAATCCTAACAATGGCTCATCGGATCGCTTGGTTTGCTTTTGCTGCAAATCTATCTCATGTTGATAAAGCACTGCCCCCAGTTCGCCCAAAACCATCATCAGACGTGCTTTTGCTTCTCCAGACAGTAAGTAGCCCCACCGTTCTGAACCCAATAAAATCAAACCCAAACAGCGGTCTTTGTAGCGAATTGGTAAAAAAATCGTTCCTTGGATGTGGAATTTATCTGCAACTTTTGACCATTCTGCGACGCGGATTTCAACTCGCAAATCTGCTACACCCAAGGGACGTTGTTCAATCACCACTTGTTCTAATAAATCTCCAGGATTGAGAACAACCCGTTTTTTTAAAAGACTCGTGTCATTATCGGGTGTAATCCCCCCTTTACCAAACAATATGTGATTCAGGCGATCGTAAAGAGCAATCCAAACCAGTTTGTAGTCAAACTGCTCTTGGAGATAAGAAATAGTAGATTCAATCAGAACTTCAAGATTATCTTCTTCTCTAAGACTTTGGAGGACGCGCCCCAAGGAAACGATCTGCTGTTCGGCGGCTATAGGTTTTTGCGGCTGCCCCATCTGAATTATTGGTTAAAATAGCTTGTAATATATAAAATGCCCAGAAAAGTAACCTAAGTAATTAAGCTGTCGTGCATTTTCCCCAAACGATACTCTTAAATCAGTCAAAAGTTAATATTTATAACTTGATGAAAGCTTTGTTTTAAGTAAAAACACTATAAGAAAGCCGCAACTATGTACACAATTCCGATACCCTTACCCGTAAGTGAGGGTATTTTTTATGCAACTATGCCTAATTGGGAAATTTTCTGGAAAAGCTAATGGATATTTATAAATTTGCCATTCGTCCGCTTTTGTTCAATCTAGTAAAAACCGATCCAGAGTGGTTACACCAGCAGACGATTCGCAGTTTTAGCTGGCTGTCGCAAACCCCTACCAGTTGGGTAAACCAACGCTTACAAAAATCCTTGTGTCTTTACGATTCACGCCTAGAACAGAATTTGTTTGGACTAAACTTTCCTAATCCCGTAGGGTTGGCAGCTGGGTTTGATAAGGATGGAGTAGCTGCTAGCATTTGGTCTAACCTGGGTTTTGGCTTTGCAGAATTAGGAACTGTAACTTTTCATGCACAGCCAGGAAATCCGCCTCCCCGTTTGTTTCGCTTACCTTTAGACCTAGCCGCTCTCAATCGGATGGGCTTTAATAATCTTGGTGCAGCAGCAATGGCGGCACGTTTGACACAGGAAAAGCAGAAGTTCACCCAGTCAATACCCATAGGGATAAATTTGGGTAAATCTAAGGTAACTCCTCTAGAAGCAGCCGCACAGGATTACCTCGATAGTTTTCGCTTACTTAAGGAGTTGGGCGACTATTTTGTGGTTAATGTCTCTTCACCGAATACACCGGGGTTGCGATCGCTCCAAGATGCTCCTATGCTCGGCACGATTTTGGACTTATTGCAACAAGAAAACTATTCACAAAAGCCAATTTTTGTGAAAATAGCACCAGATTTGGAATGGGAAGCGATCGCGGACATTATTTCTCTAGCCAAAACCTACCAACTAGCTGGGATTATTGCCACTAACACTACCATCCGCCGTGATGGACTTAAAACTCAGGTGATAGACCAAACTGGTAAATCACCCCAAGAAGAAGCTGGTGGAATTAGCGGTGAGCCGCTACGCGATCGCTCCACTGAAGTAATTCGATTTATTTGGCAGCAAACTCAGGGAAAAATGCTAATTATTGGCGTTGGTGGCATTTTTTCCTCCGAAGATGCCTGGGAAAAAATCACTGCTGGTGCTAGCTTGATCCAGGTTTACACAGGCTGGATTTATGAAGGCCCACTGATGGTACGCCGAATTCTCACAGGTTTGCTTTCCAAGTTAGAACAAAACGGCTTAAATACCATCAGCGAAGCTGTAGGTTTGCAAACAAAAGTTCAAAACTAAATTTTTCAATTTTGCATTGTTTAACCTTCTTCTTCCAGTGGGAAAAACTCCTTAGCTTTTTCGGAAAATGTCCAAGCAATACCATCGGGATCTCTGCTGCGACTCCACTCTGAAAAATCTGGATCGTTTCGTCGTTTGTAAACAGTACTGGAGTAAACATTCAGCCGCTTGGCAAGTTCAGATTGAATCAGAGAGCCAAAAACTAACTGTTTTTCCAGCGATTGTTTTACTTGCTTGTGGGTTGTGTGTGGTAGTGATTCAGTTTCTAGTTCTTCCTCCTGTGGTTTTGGTGGTGGTGCTAGCAGCGATCGCGCAGTTTTAGCAACTGGTTGAGCAGGAAGTGCTTTTACAGGATCACTGCTGTCAAGTATGTTGCCCAGAATGCTAGCAGTTATAAAGTAATAAGACTGACCTCCGTCTTCGGAGTTATGTATACTGGCACCAAATTCTGAGGCTTTCCCATCTAAGTAGCGTTTGGCCACTGTTCCAGAAAAATTGCCCTTAATAGCCAAGTCCATTGGCGTCAGTCTGCCCTGATTTTCCCGAACCATCTGATGGAAAATTGGGTTAACTTTCTGACACCATTGTTGCCATTGATACTGCTGCCAAAGATTGAAGCCAATAATTAGCAGAATTACTGCCAGCAGAATTTTCCAAGTGGAAACTAGGAAAATAATCAAAAACGAGATGGGCAAAAGTAGAACGAGAAAAGCCTTCCCGTTGTCCTCTATTAGTTTTTCACTCATGCCGATTTTTGCCAAGTGAATTTTTTGGAAATAATATCATCTTGGCAAAAATTGTGGCATTTTTTTGTATCGTTTGGCAAAGTTGCAGTAAATTTGCCAGCAAAATCTAGTCACAGCAAGTTTATAACCTTAATAGCCTTCAACTTATGTGTTGTTAGAAAGTTTTTTTCCTAAAGAAAAAAGAAGGTTTTAGATTCCAAGCTTTCCTCAAAACCTTTTGCCCTAAGAATTTCCAGAAATGTGAAGACGGCAGGAACATGGAGAGCATTAGATAGAATTGCAGTTGCAATTACTCTCTAGCGGTGCTGGTAAGCTATATACCTGAACCCTTGGGGGAATTGGTACAGCTAGCTGCTAGAACACCGATTCAGTATTCAAGATAGGGGCGAGAAAAACCGATTATTTCGTAGAGACGTTGCATTGCAACGTCTCTACAGCAATGCAACGTCTCTACAGTCAACGATAATTGGTCGTTTTACCGAAAAGAAATCGGGTTTTTGCGATTACTGAATCGATGCTCTAGACGAGGCATAATGGCTGCTCTAATGATAAAACGGAATAATTAGTCAGGACTTACGCAAAAGTTGCCAAAAAGCTTAATTTATCAAATCGCCATCTCTACGAGAGGCTTTCGCCAACGCGCAGCGTCTAGCACAGAAGACGCCTTCTCTACGATCCACTACGTGAACGCGCAGCGTCTGGTAGAGAAGAACGCCGAGAATTCGTAGAGTGTGCCTAAGTCCTGCTAGTAATGGCACAAGCGCCAGAATCATAGTTTTGGCTTTCCCATAGAGTTTGGTTGCTCCAAAAGCGCATCTATTCTCTGTGTGACATGATTGGTTGGAATATGCTGGGCAAAAGCTGCACAAAAATTTGCCGCCTGTAAAAGTGGAGTCTTTCTTGTAATTTGCGATCGCCCCGTGGTCGATTACGTATTATGTTGGAGAACAGAGCCAGATCACTTTACAAGTAATGGAGAATCGACATCTAAAAGCCAATTCTCATCAACAAATTCTAGATTTTCATCATAAACAAGAACTAATTCACCAAGTTTTTGAGCTTTACTAATTACAGCTTTTGTATTATCAATAGCATCAGCTATGATGACAAACTTTAATTGTAAAAAACGTTCTTGGTGATTAACGCCAATCGAACTGCTAACTAATTCGGCTTTTATGGGACGCGGCAACGTAATTATTTCATAATATACATCTTGTTCATCCCAGTAGCCGCAAACTTTATAATCACATTGGTCGAGATGTTCTTGAACAAGTATATTGGCATCTAAAGTTTCTAATATTTCAGTTAAATCTCGCCAAACTTGATGATTTTTCAATTCGAGTTTTGTCATAGTTACGTGGATTTAATGTTCTGTTACCAAACCAGGGAAGTGTAATATACCATCAATAAATTTTGCATGAAATCGACGGTCGCCACCTTTACCTAAGACTTTAGATTTCAAATCGTAGCCTGATTCTTGGGAAGACACCAACCCAACATTACCGCGAGCAGGTACTTGCCCTTTCTCAATGGCTTTTAAATGTTTGCCTTTGTGATCATATTTTAATCCCAGCTTGATTTGTTCACTTGCAAATGAAACTAGCAGACCACTGATTGAAAGATATACGGTATCAGGTTGAATATTTGCCCAATTATCAGGTATGGCTTCCATTAAATTAATACTGATATAGTAGAAGCACAATTTATTTGTTGGCGAAAAAACAGCTATGACTTTAGGAACAGATAGCGATCGCTTCCGCAAGCAGTTATTTCTGGTAACATCATTGTTAACTGGTGTGATGGTTGCAGTGAGTGGGGCGATCGGTTTCGTAGGCTTGATGATGCCCCATAAGTGTCTACGCTAATCCAAAAGTTTGATCTTCATTTCTGCTTGCTAATCTACTTTTGTTAAAGTTAGGGTAATTTACTCAGTGGAGTCGATAAACCGTCAAGGCTGACGAGATTTTTCTGTTGTTGATAGTCTTGAACTCCTTGTTCTCCTTTTTTAGTTGCCCAGTTTACGAGAGCCTGACGTTGACCCCGATACTCATAAAGTGGTACGCCCAAACCACAGGAGGTTTGCACTTTATCGATATGAGCGACGATTATTTGACGAGTTCCTGGTAGCGACGAAAACAGAGAATACAAGGCGTTCCACTGGGTGGAACTTGGTAAAATTGTGTGTCCCTGTCCGTAGAGACGCAGGATACATGGAGGTTCCTTAAAGGCGCAAAACATAAAGGTAATTCGCCCATTCTCTTGCAAATGGGCTGAAGTTTCGTTACTGCTACCTGTAAGATCTAGATAAGCTACCCGGTTGGGCGAGAGGATGCGAAAGCAATCCAACCCTTTGGGCGATAAGTTAATATGACCCGTAGGACTCAGAGGTGCAGAGCCAACAAAGAAAAGGTGTTGGGCAACAATAAAGCTTTGCAGTTCTTCAGTAATACAGTCAAAAAATTTAGCCATAGACTGTCTGATTGATATTTGCAAATTTCCCATTTTATCAGCCTATGCCTTCGCAGACCATCTAGCAAGGCCTAAATGCCGATGTCTTACGACAAACCTTGATCACGTCTACGTTTGTAGTGACTGACAATAATACTATTGAGCGATAGTTTATTGAATAGTAAAACACCGATCGCGCCAATACTAAACCATCAAGCAAAGTGACTGTCACGCAGACATGAACTCCTTGTTAAATTAATGCATGGCTTGCAGCTTTATAATTTTACATCGTTAGAGTAGTCATAAAAGTGGGATAATGCAAGTACCATTTTTTCACTCAACTACCAAGTGCTTTGTGCGATCGCCCTCATCCTCACGCTCAACAGCAACAAAAAATCCACACTCGATCACTCCAACATAAAAGTCTGCAAATAATCCAAGGGAACTGTGAAGACATAGTAGATTACTCCTATACCAAGCAGAGCCACAGCCAAACTCGCAAGAATTATCCAACGGTCTGGCGGTTGATAGGTATCTTCGTCAATATCTCGGCGAACAGCGAAATAGTGCTGAGTAGAAAGTAACACTGTCAAGACACCTACCAAAGAGAACGCTAATCCCAACTTCCAACCATTACCAGGGGGTTGTGGTGCTAATGGAGGACGGATAATACGCAAACGCACAATCAATACACCAAAACCCATGAGCGCAATACCACTCCGCATCCATGCTAGATAAGTGCGTTCATTTGCCAAATGATCCCGAATTCGATCTGACCTATATTTCTGTACTTTTTCTGATTTCTTGGGCTCTATTTTTTCTGATTCTATCTTCATAGAATTTACATTGTCAGGTGACTGTTCAAACTAGTGAATACTTAATTAATATTCTCTCAAAAAGATACAAACAAATATTTTTTTTGATAACAAGATTTATTAATATACTTGACATATTTAACTAATTTTATTTGTTAAAATATAGCTTTTCTCACATGGCTGAGATCCAAGCACGGAGTTTAAGTCCTTGCTATCAAGATTAAGGTGTACCTTATTCATCTGAAAACCGCTAGATTATAATAAATAATCTTGCTTGCTATGCCATCTATTTCAATTCTATAATGGAATACAATTTAAAGAAAAGAGCCAGAGCAATTCTGACTCTTGTTTTCAATTTGTTTTTCTTGCTTAATTTGCAACTTCAATTTAGTTATAATTGCTCAATCATCAATTTTTGCATTGGTAATTCCGGCATCAAGCGCAGCTTGTAAATTATCAGGAATAAACCAGTTGGCTTCGCCAGATTTAAAAATGTTTGCAGGTGGAACATTAAATTCAGTTTCTCCAGTTTGGGGGTTACTTGTAGCAACTAACCTCAATTTTAGACAATACTTCAAATTCGGGTAATCTGAAAAGACCTGTCCTAAAACTTGAAAGCAAGTACACACAAGGCTTTTAGACTAAACCTTGCAGATTTTCTGTCAACGTAATAATTAGGGTTTGATATCGTTACTGATAGTTTAGACAAGCAAAATACAGTT
>NZ_JADEXR010000190.1 GCF_015206995.1 aff. Roholtiella sp. LEGE 12411
GAAGGGGAGAGGGGGGGAATTTTTCCCACTCCCCCACTCTTTTACTCCCCCACTCTTTTCTCCCCACGCCTCATGAATAGCAGCCACTATATCCAAATACAATGGCTCCCCGGCGCTACCTGGTTCTTTGGTGCGGTCAAGAACAGCGATCGCTTTTACACTAGCTGGTAAAGCTGCAACAAACTGTTGGACATCAAAGGGGCGATAAAGTCGCACTTTTACTACACCAACTTTTTCACCACGGGCGTTGAGGTAATCAACGGTTTCGTGTACTGTTTCGCAACCTGAACCCATAATTACGATGACGCGATCAGCATCATCTGCCCCATAATACTCATAGATTTGATAATACCTACCTGTGCGATCGCCAAATTGATCCATGAGCCGCTGGACGATTTCGGGACAGGCGTTGTAGTAAGGGTTAGCGCCTTCACGGGCTTGGAAGTAAACATCGGGGTTTTGGGCTGTACCTCGCAACGTTGGGCGGTCTGGGGTAAGACAGCGATCGCGGTGGGCGAGTACTAGCTGATCAGGAATTAGCGATCGCAATTCGCTATCTGAAAGTAGTTTGACTTTCTGCACTTCATGTGATGTACGGAAGCCATCAAAGAAGTGCATAAACGGGACTCGCGCCTCTAAGGTGGCTGCGTGGGCGATTAAGGCAAAATCTTGACTTTCCTGCACTGAAGCAGAACACAGCAGAGCAAAACCAGTGGCACGAGCTGCCATCACATCACTATGATCACCGAAAATTGATAAAGCATGGGTAGCCAAGGAGCGAGCTGCAACGTGGATGACGGCACTGGTCAATTCGCCAGCAATTTTGTAGAGGTTGGGTATCATCAACAATAGCCCCTGAGATGCTGTAAAGGTAGTACTCAGGGAACCCGTTTGCAATGCTCCATGCACCGCACCAGCGGCTCCTCCCTCGCTCTGCATTTGAACGACGCTGGGAATTGTTCCCCAGAGGTTGGGACGACCTTCGGCTGACCAAGCATCCGCCCATTCACCCATTGCTGAAGAGGGGGTGATAGGATAAATGGCAATTACCTCATTTAATTTATAAGCAACACGGGCAACAGCTTCATTCCCGTCGATGGTTGCAAACGCTTTGTTCATGATGTTTTCCCTGTCTCTGTTTGTAGCGTAGGCGTAGCCCAACCTAGGCATCGCTTGATTTTCTCAACTGCATGAAGAAAACCTGTGAAGTGAAGAGTTAGAAATAACCAGAGCCAGTTAGTTGGTGTATTCTATCTTTTAGATTAGAATCTAAAATTAATTCTTAATTGATTTTCTTGATGGCTTGAGGCTATTAATTTATCTCTCAATAAATACTTCGTATATGATTATCTCACCGCACATATCATATTTATTCATAGATATTAATCATGTACTCAATTGCTGAAGCTATTAATTGAGCAGAGTTGCAAGAGATTTAATATTGATTGTGGGGTATAGGGTCGGGCTTTTATAATCTCTTTGGCTGAATATTAACTTGAGAAATCCCAAAATCATCACGACTCCACTGGCGTAGCCCGCCGCAGGTATCGCCTAAATCTCCGGGTGTAAATCAACCGGAGTCATATAACCCGCAACTGGGGTTATCTAACAGTGCAAAGTAAGCTACAATTCAAGCAGATCAAGCATTTCCCGCTTAACAATACCCATGCTGGAGACTCTGCAAACCCAACTTTATCAATTAGAACAATTTGCCAATGGCCTCGTTTCTAACCAACTGACGCATCTGAGCCTGGTAAGCATTGGCATCATTTTTGCAGCTGGCTTGCTCACTAGCCTCACACCTTGTATGCTTTCCATGCTGCCAATTACCATTGGCTACATTGGCGGTTACGAAGCAAAAAGCCGTCTAGAAGCAGCTGTACAATCAACGTGGTTTGCATTGGGATTGGCAACTACACTAGCAGGGCTAGGTATCATAGCAGCTTTTGTCGGAAAAGTTTACGGTCAGGTGGGAATTGGTTTGCCGATTATCGTTAGCGTCATCGCCATTCTCATGGGATTGAATTTACTAGAAGCATTACCTCTGCAATTTCCATCTTTGGGCGAAACGAATTGGATTTCGGCAGATTTACCGTCAGGAGTACGTTCTTATGCCATTGGGTTGACTTTCGGCTTAGTTGCATCCCCTTGTAGCACACCAGTTTTAGCTAGCTTACTGGGTTGGATTGCGAATACACAAGATTTAATTTTAGGTGCTGTTTTATTACTTTCCTACACAGCAGGGTATGTAGCACCATTGATTTTGGCAGGTACTTTTACTGCTTCAATTAAAAAGCTGCTGGAATTGCGTCGTTGGTCTGGTTGGATTAATCCAGTCAGCGGGGCGTTGTTGGTAGGATTTGGTGTATTTTCTTTAATTTCTCGAATTCCCCTTGACAGTTTTTAAACAATGACTTTAGAAAATTCAACTACAAAATCAAGGTGGTGGTCAATACCTGGGCGATACTTGCGACAAGAGTTTTTGCCTATACTGACCAATTTACGATTGGCGATCGCACTGTTTTTGTTAATCGCCCTCTTCAGTATCAGCGGTACTGTAATTGAGCAAGGACAATCACCCGCATTCTACCAGTCTAACTACCCAGAACATCCAGCCTTGTTTGGTTTTTTGTCTTGGAAGGTGATTCAGGTAGTTGGGTTAGACCACGTATATCGTACCTGGTGGTTTCTGGCATTACTTATTTTGTTTGGTACAAGCCTAACTGCTTGCACTTTTACCCGCCAGTTACCAGCTTTAAAAGCCGCTCGTCGTTGGAAATATTATGAAGAACCACGACAATTTCAAAAATTAGCTTTGAGTGCAGAACTAGATAATATTTCCCTGAATTCCTTAACTCCATTATTGCAGAATCGTCGCTATAAGATTTTTCAAGAAAAAGACAATATTCTTTATGCTCGCAAGGGAATAGTCGGACGCATCGGCCCAATCATCGTTCATGTGGGCATTGTGGCTATTCTGCTAGGTGGTATTTGGGGAGCGATGACCGGATTTATTGCCCAGGAAAGGGTTGCTAGTGGCGATACATTTCAAGTGAAAAACATTATAGATGCTGGGCCTTTAGCAGCAGCCCAAGTTCCGAAAGATTGGTCTGTGCGAGTCAATCGTTTTTGGATTGACTATACTCCATCTGGCGGTATTGACCAATTTTACTCAGATATGTCTGTCTTGAATAATCAGGGGCAGGAAGTTGACCACAAAAAGATTTTTGTCAACCAACCTCTGCGTTATCATGGCGTAACTTTTTATCAAACAGATTGGGGAATTTCAGCTGTTCGCGTCCGCATTAACAACAGTCCCATTTTTCAGCTACCAATGGCACAATTGAACACCAACGGTAACGGGCGGATCTGGGGAACTTGGATTCCTACTAAACCGGATTTGAGTGCAGGTGTTTCCTTGTTAGCTAAAGACTTGCAAGGTATGGTATTAATTTACGATGCCACTGGTAAGCTGGTTAATACTGTACGTACTGGAATGTCCACCGAAGTTAATGGGGTGACGCTAAAGATTCTGGATGTAATTGGTAGCACGGGCTTACAAATTAAAGCTGATCCAGGCATACCTATTGTTTATACTGGGTTTGGCTTGCTAATGCTGGGTGTGGTGATGAGTTACTTTTCCCATTCCCAAATTTGGGCATTGCAAAAAGGCGATCGCTTATTTGTTGGTGGCAAAACTAACCGTGCTCAGGTTGCTTTTGAACGCGAGGTTTTAGACATTTTAGATCGGCTGAGTTCACAACCAGAGAGTAAAGAGAAAGCCATAGCGATTGAAGTTTAAACGCCAAGAGGCGCAGAGGTTCACGCGGACGGTACGCAAAATTTAGGAGTTGGTAAAAATTTTAATAACTCTGTACATTGGCGTTTCTCTCGTTCTATAATTTAGTGACGCTACTCCCACGGCTACAAATTGGGGAATCACCAGATATTTTTAATTAAAAATTGGAAATAAAGATTTGTATGTCTGCTCAACTTCAATTTAAGCGACTAGTTGGTTTTCTGCCCCTAATCGCTTTTGGGTTGAGTCTTGCCTCTTGCACTGCTGATAATAAAAACACAAAGAAGGTTTCCCTGATTGGTGCTGGCGCAAGTTTTCCCGCACCTTTGTACGAACGCTGGCTTTCAGATTACAACCAGCAAAATCCCAATGTCAAAATTAACTATCAAGCCATAGGGAGCAGCGCTGGAGTACAACAGCTCATTGAAGGTACTGTAGACTTTGCAGCTAGTGATGTGGGAATTGCAAATGAACAAGCAGCCAAAATAAAACGCGGAGTAATTACTTTGCCCTTAACGGCTGGTTCTATAGTTCTGGCTTACAATCTTATGGGAGTTACAAAGTCGGCTCAATTCAAGAAACCAATTGTGCTAAAGCTTTCACGCCAAGTCTATACAGATATCTTTCTCGGAAAAATTACCAATTGGAATAATTCTAAAATAGCTGTAATTAATCCAGGGATAAATTTACCCAATCTACCAATTCAGGTTATACATCGAACCGATGGTAGTGGTACTACAGGCGTGTTAACGCAACACCTAAGTACTATAAGTCCACAGTGGAAAAGCAAAGTTGGGGCTGGGAAATCTGTAGACTGGCCTGTAGGAATTGGTGCAAATGGTAACGAAGGTATTACCGCTCTAGTTCAACAGACTCCAGGAGCTATTGGCTATGTGGAGTACGCTTACGCTACACAAAATAAACTACCTGTGGCTACTTTGGAAAATAAATCTGGTAATTATATTACGCCCTCACCAGAATCGGCAGCAAGAACATTGGAGTCAGTGATATTACCTGCCGATAACTTGATTGCTTTTATTACCGATCCTACAGGTGCTCAATCTTATCCTATCGTTACGTACACTTGGCTTTTAACTTATCGTCAATATCAAAACCCAATCAAAGCCCAAGCGCTAAAGAACTTTGTTAACTGGGCTTTGATTGAAGGACAAAAATCTAGTTTAGAACTCGGATATATTCCATTGTCTAAAAAAGTTGTTATTCAAGCGCAATCTGCTGCCAAGAAGATTACAGAATAGAAGTCTATTGATTAGATTGTTTCTGATGGCGCACCTCGACAACAGTATGCACATTACCGCGAGGGGTGAAATCTGTTTTCACGGTGACTTCTAAAGGGTCACAAGCTGCAACAAAATCATCAAGAATTTGATTGGCGGATTCTTCATGAGAAATGTAGCGATCGCGGTAACTATTAATATAAAGCTTTAGCGCCTTCAATTCCACCACCCGCTCATCAGGCACATAAGTAATGTAAATTGTAGCAAAGTCAGGATAGCCAGAAAACGGACATTTACAAGTAAATTCTGGCAAAGTAATATTAATATCGTATCGTCTACCCACTCGCGGATTAGGAAATGTAATTAGTTTTCCTTCTGCAATTTCGCGTTCGCCATACTTCATTTCTTGGCTGGGCTGGGATACAGTTTCAGGTAAATTGTTGTTTGTCATTTGTCGTTTGTCATTAGTCATTAGTCATTTGATTGCATCTCTACAAGAGTCAAGAGTCAAGAGTCAAGAGTCAAGAGTCAAGAGTCATTTAGTTATTCTCTCCCCCACTCCTCCACTCTTCCACTCCTCCACTCCCCATCTACTCCTGCTCCCAATCTGGACAGTTCTTATCATCCCATCCATGAGGATGCATGGCGCAGACTAACAAGTTACCACTATACACATTACCGTGATAATTACTACAACCTATACAGGCTGGGTTTTTTTCTAAGGTGGGTTCAACTGAATAGGGAAAACCTGGATCTCCGTCTGCCAGTAAGTCTTCCATTTCCTCATAAACTTCTAAAAGGGGTTCAGCCAAATCCTGTAAATATTGGTCAACTTCGGTGACAATCGTATTTTGTACTTGTTCAGTAAATTCTTCCGTTAGCTCAAAAAAGGTATCTACCGCTTCACCCATGTCTAGGAAAAAGCGCTCTACCTCATCAGCCACTGTTTCTACGATTTCTATTAAATCTTTTTGCCATTGTTCCATAGACTTGACGCCCTTACTGGCTTATTAAGTTAGGATATCTCGTGCTACCTGGCTTGAAGCACTAGAGTAGATCCTAAGCAACGTAAATATTATCAAGTTTTTGTATGTGATGCTATGCCAAAGTGCCGATAATTACTGATGGTCAAGGTCAAAAATTGCTTTTTCTTGGTTACTGATCTCGTTGCAGTTTTTTTAACTCGTCTTGCATTTCTAACACTTGCCGACGCAAGTCATCTACATTCTCAGTTGATGCTTCTTTAACAGTTGGTTCTTCATCTTCCTCTAAGATTTCGATGCGGCGAGGTTCAGAAGGAGGAGTTTTGTCAGAGGTTGCATTAGATGATTGAGACTGTTGGGCTTGCTTCATCATATCTTCAACGAAGCGGCGAGCTTCTTCTGTGTTCATCTCGCCCTTTGCCACCATTTCATCTGCCAGTTTTTGGACTTGCGATCGCAGTTCGGCTAGTTTTCCCCCTGCTTTCTCACCTGCGTAAGAAGCTAGCCCAACACCGAGGTAAAAAGCTTTTTGAACAATATCTCCAAAACCAGGCATTGCTGCTGAGCACTCCTAAAAATAGGGCGACCCGGAGACTAAGCCTACCACAAGCATCCCATATTGCTGCCACCTTCCGGTTCTGACAAAGTTTAGGCGTTGAAGTCGCATAGATCCAGGTCTACTTAAAGTATAACACCAAAATTCCGTAAGTGTGTCTTATTCAGCTACAATTTTCCATTCGTAAAGCTGATAATCAACGCAGCCGTTTTGCACCAATGGATCAAGAGTTACAATTGCTTCTGCCTCATCCCTTGAAGCTGCCTCAAATAGCAACATACCGCCTCTGTGTTCTGCCCAATAGCCCGTTCGCGCCTTGTGTCCTTTGGCAATCAAATCCTGAACATAAGCTTTATGGGCGGGTACGTATTGGTCAAAGGTTGGTTTATCGACTTTGCCTTCTTCAATTTTCACAAACCAAGGCATTTGCTTGTTAACTCCCATTACACAACACTTCTTCCCCAATTTATTACTATTTTTGAGTAGCAAGTGAGTAGGGCTTTTCAAAAATCCGGGCATTCTGCTTCAACCACGTTTGGGTGACAGTAGAAACGCAGAACTGTTTCTACTGTGTCGCCGATCCAAAGGGCGACTTTGACCACAGACACTCCTTGAGCGATCGCCCAGGTGGCGAAAGTGTGTCTTGTGGCGTAAGGCTTGAGGTAAGGTACTAATCCTTGCGCTACTAATTCTTGAACCACACCCATGTAGCGATAGGTCTTTCCACCTTGCTTGCTGCTATAGCCAGTCCAAGCTGGTTTGAACAAATCTGAGGTCATCGGTAGCCCGCTTCTAGAGCAAAAAATCAGCCCTGACTTCTCCTGTGGTCGAAGGCTCAACAAAAGCTCTTGTAACCTCGACCCTTTTGTAGTAGTAAATACTCGCTTTTGATTGTTCTTAGTGCTTTTTAAGATGTTGTACTTGTTACAAGATTTGTTGATACTTATCTTTTTGTACGCTGGCGATCGCTCCTCAATCACCACCCCCGAAATTTTGTTGACGGGACTGAATTGGTAACTGTCGAGCGATGGATCAAACCGCTGCAAAGCGATATCAGTGGCGATCGCATCCCTGCGACTCCGCACAATCTCCCGTGGCGCTTAGTATCTTTAAGCCCACTTGCGATAAAAAATTGACGTTTTGGGAAGCCTTTCACCCTAAACCTGATTACCAGCTTCCCAGAACGCGGATCAACGTTGATCCACTTGTCTTCATCTGTCATCACTCACTCAGCCAGTCTTAACAATTTGATGAGGGAAGTAAGTTTTTGCTATCGCCTTGCCATTATCAGCTTTTAAAAAGATGCCATCGGCTCTAATGGTAGTAATGGTTGCAAAGCAGTCTTTACGCTTGCCCACCAAAATTACCACCTCGTCTCTGACACTGAAATTGTGCTTGGGTGATTCTTGGCATGATTGCAAATCTGTAAAAGGCAGCCCGATTGTCCCTCTGCCTGGAACACGACAGCTGACCTCATGCAAATTATTGGCTCTCTGTCATAGGGAGCGCGGAAAGTATCCTCTACAGATGTAATGAAATTTTTTAGGGTTGCGACGTCTTTCTTTTTATAAACGTGTTCAAATTCAGCCCACTCTAGACCCCAGAATCTATGCATTTTCTGTTTCTCGTCCTTATCGTTGGCATCCCCTAACTGATCGCTAAACCAGTCGTCACCAAACAACAGCCGAAAGAAGGTTGATTTGTACATCCCCTGTTTTTGAGAAGCCAGCATAAAAACTGAATCAAAATGCTACCTTAAAGGCAAGGTCACTTGCTCAAGTTTTGAGGAAAGCGCTATGACTACAACGCTATCTGTGCCTAATTATATTGAATCCTTACTGGGTAAAGAAGCACAAGACTTACTCACCTACAAGGCAAAAGTTTCTCAGGATTTACTACATTTGCCGGGGCCAGACTTTGTAGATCGAGTTTGGACAATTAGCGATCGCAACCCCCAAGTATTGCGTAATCTCCAGCAAATTTATTCTACTGGTCGTTTAGCTAATACTGGCTATCTGTCGATTTTACCAGTAGACCAAGGCATTGAACACTCAGCAGGTGCATCTTTTGCACCAAATCCGATTTACTTTGATCCAGAGAACATTGTCAAGCTGGCGATCGCAGCAGAGTGCAATGCTGTAGCCACAACTCTGGGAGTTCTGGGCAGTGTTTCCCGTAAATATGCCCACAAAATCCCCTTTATTGCCAAAATAAATCACAACGAACTGTTGACTTTTCCTAATCAATTTGACCAAGTATTGTTTGCTGATGTGGAACAAGCTTGGAATTTGGGTGCAGCAGCAGTAGGTGCGACAATCTACTTTGGTTCAGACCAATCTACCAGACAAATTCAGGAAATCAGCAAAGCTTTTAAACGCGCCCATGAACTTGGTTTGGTAACTATTCTCTGGTGTTATCTGCGTAATAACGCTTTTAAACAAGATAAAGATTATCACGTTGCTGCTGACCTCTCCGGACAGGCGAATCACTTGGGTGTGACAATTGAAGCTGATATCATCAAACAAAAGTTACCTGAATGCAACAATGGTTATGGTGCAGTCGCCAAAGCCACTGGTAAAAGTTACGGCAAAACTGATGAGCGCGTTTACACAGAGTTGACAACTGATCACCCAATTGATTTAACTCGTTACCAAGTGCTGAATTGCTACTCTGGACGTGCGGGACTGATTAACTCTGGTGGAGCGACTGGTAAAAATGATTTTGCGGAAGCAGTTCGCACCGCTGTGATTAACAAACGCGCTGGCGGAACAGGATTAATCTCTGGGCGCAAGACGTTCCAGCGACCGTTTGAGGAAGGAGTCAAACTATTTCACGCCATTCAAGATGTTTACTTGTCGCCAGATGTGACCATAGCTTAGGGGTTGTTTGAAAAGAGTTTCGCTGTGACTTTAGGCACTTTGAGATCCCCCCTAACCCCCCAATAAACGCTACGGTGTATACACAAGTTCTATCTGCAAAGGTTTCAAGCCTTGTAGACCCAATAAATTGTCATTACGAGAATCAAAGTCCCCCAATTTATCGGGGGATTTAGGAGGATCTAGAACTTTTGATACCGACAAGAGAACTTTTCAAACATCCTCTTAGGGAGTAGGGAAATGAGGAGCAGAGGGAGCAAGAAAAAATAACTAATGCCCAACACCCAATTCCCCATTTCTCATTTTTATCTAACATTTCTCAGTAAGAAATCTGGCTGACCACAACTTGTTCGCGATCGCTTCAAAATCTCGGCGCTACAAATACCAGGTTCACCGTTTTTGGAATAGCAACATTATTAAAAATCAAGGTTCAAAAGTGTAGAAATATTGAATTACAATTTTCTATCACTGAACAACATAATATAGCTAGAACCTGCTAAAAATAAGCCTCCTAAAATAAATCCAAATGTATCGTGAGGTAAAGTAATTGTAAGGCCGAATAAAGCTATACCAGCTATAAATATTGCATTTATTTTTTCGTTTGTTCTTTTAATTTCTCTTGTTACTTTGTCTACAGCTTTGATTAATTCTTGATTATTCTCATCGTTCATAGATCCTCCTTTTTGTAACTTTGTTGCTGCATATACATAATCTACTCAATACAGTTATTCAAATAATGTGAAACTCACTACTGTCGCACTAATAAAAGACTAAAACTTTTAGTTAAAAACATTTTCACACCGTAGCTATAGCGGTTATCAGTCCAGTGCAGTACACTAGGAGAGAGCAATTGTACTGATAACTGGTCGGTATGAAACCCTACTCTCTCGACTTGCGCCAGAAAATTGTTGATGCTTATACCTGCGGTGATATTTCCCAACGAAAACTGGCGAAAAACTTTGGTGTCACCCTAAGTTTTGTGCAAAATTTACTCAAACGCGATCGTGAATTGGGCACGATTTGCCCCAAGGTGCGGACTGAGCAGAC
>NZ_JADEXR010000026.1 GCF_015206995.1 aff. Roholtiella sp. LEGE 12411
GATACAGCTATTGCGGATGAACTGGGCAGTTCTGATTGCATCATTTACTGCTGTTAGCTGGGCTGATTTTCCATAAGCTTTGAACTCAAAAACAAGCATCGTTTTTACCTCCTACTTTATACTACCACTAGGAGTATAAGATATCCGAGGACTTTGAAAACTTTATACAATATTTACAGTAGGCTAAAATCTACCGAGTCGCATTTCATCCCGTGTCTGAAGCACGATCTGCGGTGCTACGCACCTATATCTCACGGGCTTTCATGCTCCCGTCTGTTCTTTGTAAAGGGTTTTCTTTAGCGTTAATGTAAATTACGCCCGAACCAGATTCCACAAAGAAAACCTCACACATATCCTGATGCGCGTGTTTTGGTGCGCTTTGTCCAGGCGCAAAACGTGCTTGGGAAAAGTTAGTTAGGTGAGGTAAATCGCCAAACCTTAACATTACTTTTTTCTTGATTTCGGGATTGTGGGAAACAGACTCTTCTGGTAGGTCTTTCAGAGAAGTAGTAATCATTCTGGTCTTAAGTCGTTGGATAGTTCTACAATACCCCTAGACCCATCGATCCGTACCCTTTGACCGTCTTGCAGAAGCCATGTAGCACCCCGAACATCCATTACTGCGGGAATCCCATACTCACGAGCAACGATCGCACCGTGAGAAAGTCGTCCACCAGCTTCGGCAATTAATCCTCCAGCCCTTACTAAGAAAGGGGCCCAGCCAGAATCTGTGTAAGGAACTACCAAAATCGTATCTCGATCAATCTCTGGTATATCTTGTAAATTTCGCAACACCTTCACCTGTCCTTCAGCCTGTCCGTGACTGGCGGGAATACCTTGTAAAATTTGGTCAGAGTAAATAGCGGATGGGGCTAAGGGGTGAGGGGGTGTATTGCCGTAAACTAAGAGAGGTATTTGATTAAACTCGCTATCTTGCACAAATTGCGATCGCCTTAATTCCACCAATTTAACTAACCGAGGAATCAACCCGGAATCGGAACCCTCAACTAGATGGCGCACTTCATCAAATTCAAGAAAAAAGATATCCCCGGTTTCCTTGAGCAGACTTGATTTTAACCAAATTTTCTCTAAGGCTACAAAACTCCAACGTAATTCAGCCAACAGCCGCGAATAAACTTCGGTGACTCGCCCTTTAAGATCGAAACGCCGCTGTACAAAAGAGCGCTTTGGCTTTTTTGGTAAGACGAGATTTATTTGGTCTACAGCGCCAGTTTGTGGTTCATTCCCCTGTATCAACTGCACAAACATCTGCTTGACTGGCTGGGGATTTTCCCGCCAAGTGGGAACGGAAATATCAGTTCCCACTTCACTTAAATAGCCGTAATCTTGAAGCAACTCGTCAAACTGTTGGAGAATTTTTTCTCCCTCTGGGGTTTGCGCTAATTGCTCAAATACTTTCCCTGGTTCCAATTCAACTAATATCTGTTTCGCATCTGCGGCTAAAGCACTGAGCGATCGCAATGCTCCGACTTCTGGGGAAACACTGTTATCAATTTTCCCATCCTTGACCCGAAAAATTGCCTGTCTTAATGCCGCACTCAAGGGAGCTAAAATACTGTAGTACGTCCCGCGATGCAGTAACTCCAAGATTCGGTCAATTCGTTCCAACAGCTTGGGTGCATCTAAATCATCTACATCTTCTTGCGTCAACTGCGACAATTCTGGAATAAACCGCTTGTGATAATCCTGCTTAAAGTCCTGTTCTAAACTCAATTCCCGCCTTAGCAACCTCGTCAGCCCTGGTAAATTTTTCCAGGTTGATTCTAAGGACGGCTTACTCATTTTAGCTCCTCTGGTTAAAAACTCCAGACTTTCTGGCGGCAATCCCATGCGCCGAAAAATCTCCCCTAGGAGAGATGCGTTAAAGTAGGCTTTGGAGTAATGCAGAGTTGCTGTTTCGTTGAAATCTAAGCCAAGGGCATCGCCTAAGACTAAAGTAAAAATTTCTCCCCAGACTCCACAAGTTAATGGACGATTAATTGACCAAGTTAGGGGGTGAATTACGCCAGGAATAACTTCAGCGGCGATTTTGCGTGTCCAGATGGGCAGTAAGGTAGTAATCGGTCTAGCTTGCAGAACCCACAGTGTTTGTCCGTCATAACTCCACTCGATATCTTGGGGAATGCCGTGATAACGGTTTTCGAGGCGGCGGGTTAAGTATGCTACTTGCTTGATTAATGCTTGGGGGATTCGTCCTTGTCCCTCTAATTGCACAGAGGAAAAATTTTCTGTTTCAACGACAAAAGCGCGATACTGTTCTGGTGTGACTTTGCCGGAAACAACTTGTGTGGGGCTACCTGGAAGGGCTTCAATGACGATTGTATCGCCTTGCTGAGTAATGGGATCGCGGCTGAAAGCTACTCCTGAATATACACTCTGGACTTGTTGTTGAATCAGTACTGCCATTGCTGTATCATTTGAGCCGCGATCGCGCCGATATTGTACGGCAGATGGATGATTGTAAGAAGCTCGAACTTGAGCGATCGCTTCTTGCAACTCCTGTTGGCTGGTAACATTCAAAACCGTTTCATACTGCCCAGCGGCGGAAGCTTGTTCCGAATCTTCTCCAATGGCGGAGGAACGCACCACCAAAGGTGATAGTTCTGATGGCTGGAGAAATTCTGTTGACGCGGGATCATCACCTGGGGCAAGTACCCATCCTTTAGGCACTGAGTAGCCCCAGCGTTTAATTTGAGATAGTGTAGCTGCCTTTTCTCCAACGAGGGCAGCATCTAACTCTTCGTCTAGAGAGAGAATAGCGCGATCGCCGCGTAAAAATTCCAACATCGGTTGCGACTCTGTTTGTGCCTCTTGGGCTGAGAGGTTCATGTCATCGGGAATTTTGGTGTAAATCCAGCCCAGTAACCCAGCTAGGGCAGTAACAGCTATTATTCTAGGGATATCACCAACATGTAGAAATGTCACAAACAGGGGTAATAGAATTAAAACCCCGAATTTAACTACCTGTCTTGAGCGCAGAATTAAAAAGCTGATGGCTGCGAAAAAAAATATAAATCCTGCTACAAGTGGATCGTGTAACAGAAATCCCCAAACAACATTTGTCGTACCTGCCCCTCTACCTACCCAGTATCTACCTATTACCAGGGCTATGAGGGCAACTAATTCCCAAGGCGATCCCGCTGGGAAGAAAGCACGACTAAGTAAAACTGCTGCAATTCCTTTTAAAGCTTCTGACAAAACTGCCAGAACACCTACGAATGTACCACCGTGGTAAAATGCCGCGGAGACACTGACGTTTCCTGTACCAATTTGCGATAATTGCTTCTGCTTTAGGGCGGAAGTTATCCACCTAATCAGTGGTAATCCGCCCAAGAGAGGGCAGGCAATTAAAATAAATAAGGTGCCCCAAAGTTCAAACATTGTGGATTTTGGATTTTGCGAAAAGTTGTAAGGGGGTTTCTCTTGGTAACAAACTTTTCAAGACGGATTTAAATTTTCCATCTAAAATCTCAAATCTCATATCTTAAATTTTTCTGAAATTGTGATGCTTGTTAGGGGGCTTTGATTTGTTAATTAAACATTGGACAATTGGCTACGACGGAAACCGTTTTCACCAATGTCCTGTTAAGCTACTGATGATTTTAGTTTAGCGCATAGGCAGCTTGCAGCGCCCAAATTATGAGAGCCGCTATCGAACCTAAAAGCAACACAGTAGAAATAGTGACTACTTTAGGTGAATCTGCACCTTCAAATTTCATAATTCCGCGATTTAAGTCGGACATTGCTTGATAATTCCTCCTTAGTAACAGCCTGAAGCATTTGTCCGTTTTGATTGTAGTCCTTCTGTTTGCAGATGACGTTAAATTCCTAATACTATTTTGTTTAAAGTTGGCAACTTTTCCATCACCAAAATTACTTACTCCTCTAGACGTAATTCGTTTATTTATACAATGGTGCTACGAACAATAAGTTATATTCATTTTTAAAGTAATCATCAATACCGTTAACTGTTGATAGTTTAGCGTAATTTCACGTAAATAGTGTTTTATCCATCTTAAATTTGCTTGCAAGTTAAGCGACAAAATAAATTGTATAGGACTTACCCACTGTACAAACACATCGTCATGTGAATTAACTAAAATAGTTTGTTTCAGGCTTTTCTTAATTATCCTGCGATGGTCAATAGACCATGCTGTAGGGGCACAGCAATGCTGTGCCATTAGGAAAGATATGGTTTTTCAGCTTGATTCATATTTGGTATTTCTTGTCAATGCTTAAGTCCTGTTATGGTATGATTTATTACTTGATTTCTAGCTAGGGTTCTAAAATTATTGAGGTGAAAGTGGTGCTGGTCGTAATTTTGGCAGTGGTTGTGGGATTATTTGTAGCGATAGAGATCGGATTGCGATCGCTCTTTGGCTTTGGTAATCCGCTAATTTATATTAGCGATGCTGAGATTGGTTATTTGTTAGCTCCTAACCAGCGTACCCGTCGCTTTGGTAATCGCATTGAGATTAATCAGTATTCTATGCGAGGTGCGCCAATCCAAAAGATACCTACACCCTCTACACTGCGAGTGCTACTCTTAGGGGATTCGATCGCTAATGGTGGCTGGTGGACAGATCAAGCTAATACAATATCTAGCCTAATGATGCATTCTTTAACATCAATCATCGATCCGAGTTACCAAGAAGTAGAAGTGCTTAATGTTTCAGCCAACTCTTGGGGGCCAAGAAACGAATTAGCCTATTTAGAGAAGTTTAGCAATTTCAACGCGCAGGCAGTGGTATTATTAATTAATACCGATGATTTGTTTGCTACTGCTCCCACCTCTTTACCAGTAGGACGCGATCGCAACTATCCAGATACTAAACCTGCTTTGGCATTGGTGGAAATATTAAGGCGTTATATCCTCAAGCAAAAGCCAATTGCTGAAATGAAAGCAGTGAATGATGAAGCAGGCGATCGCGTTGGTTTTAACCTAGAGGCAATAGGTAAAATTCAAGTACTAACTCGTCAAAGCAATAGTAAATTTCTCCTGATCATGACTCCTTTGCTCCGAGAAATTGGCGAACTGGGTTCCCGCGATTACGAAAATCAAGCACGCCAGCGCCTCCGTGATTTTACGCAGGCACAGCAAATTACTTATATAGATTTGCTGCCGATTTTTAACTCAACTATCAACCCACAAAGTTTGTATCACGATCATATCCACCTCAACTTGCAAGGCAATCAGCTTGTGAGTAAAGTTATAGAGCGATCGCTTTTGGAAATGTTGGCAGATGTATCGCAAAATAACTCTGTAGTCAACAACTGATAAACAGGCTCGTAATAGCTTAGTTTTTCAAGTTTCTCTGATCCAGAGGGCCAACCCTCCGCCACGGCCACGAGCTGCAATGAAATCTTTTGTTACTAAAAAGAAGGCAAAGAAGGGTAGCTTAGTTATGGGCTGGTTGTAGAAATCCTCGGATTGAACTTTACCAGAACGAATCCGATTATTGTATATTGTACGACCAAATAGACTAATGACCATTTGGTTAAAGTCAAACGCCAATAAATTTTTCTTACCTAAATAGTGTATCGGCCCGGTGAGCTTCAACAACACTGAGCCTAATTGAACTTGATTAGCAATTTCGCCTCTGCCTAAATTCTGTTCTGAGGTTGCACTAAAGGAAATGTAGATTGCTGCCAATTTGGGCACATACAACCCTTTACCTAATACAATTCCCCCTCGCTTTCTGACTTTCTTAGTACCAGTAGCAAAGCAAAGTCGCCATTTACCCAAAAGAGACTCAAACGAATAAGTTAATCGTTGTTGCTTGGCTGTTTTTTCCGCTTGTAATAACGCATTTACTAATATTTCAGCACTAGGGCGTGTGCCTCTCTGTTCTCGATATGCAACCGCAGCCTGGGATAGCGTGCTTATAAAATCAGGTGTAGCCGTAGATTTCAAATCAGCGGTCATAAGGGCAATCTAGATTTAACTCTTGTTTTTACTTTTTCATACTTTTAATAAATTTTAACGTTGATCTAGTTAGTTACATTTGATCTATATTATTGATCCAAAGTCTGCCAAACTTAACTAGGCTACAAAACTTGATGCTAGATGGTGCTGTAGGAGTTGCAAATAATGCAGAATCTATGATTTTTAACGAGCATTGAAGAGTGCGATCGCACTATTTATTGAGTCACGAAAAAGTGCGATTGTCTTACCCATGATGTCAAGTACAAAACACTACCAGCAAGGGGTAGCGATCGCCATCTTGCAAGATAACGGTGGTGCAACCAAAATTCATGCCCTAGTCACTGGTAGCAGAGTCATCAACGCAGACATCCCGGCTGATACTATAGACGAATAGCACTAAGAAAAGCCGAAAAGCTTACATCGACTACGCTCAGGATAAGCTCGGCACGAGTCGCTTAGTACAAGTGCCATTCGCCCAAAGCGGCGGGGCGACTATCGCTCTACAGACACCTGGGGATGGAGTTTACCGTCGCTTTCAATAACAGGACTTACGCAAGTGTCATATTTTTAACGCCAGAGGTTGTCCAGAGTCAAAGGTCAAAAGTCCAAAAAACCTTGATTCTTGACCCTTGACTCTTATACCAGAAGCTTTGTGTGCCAGTTGCGTAAGTCCTAAATAAGTCGGTTTATACTTCTTTGCAACAGTTTTTTGACAATATATTGGCCAGTTTCATGAGTAGCTGGTATCATCAAAATTTGGGCAACTGCTCGCGCTACTTGTATAGAGTTAAATCCTGGCGATTTTTGCAATAATATCCAAATACGTTTGAGGTATTCTAGCGTCTCTAGATCAATATTTACTGCTAAATTTTGGTGATTATAACTCTTATGCATCCCAAAAAGAACTGGTGTTTTAGATAGCAAGGTTTCACCAAAAGCATCTAAGATTTTGAGTAGCTCATCCGCTAAACGGATGCGAAGAAACTTCCCCTGATCTGATAGTAAATAATTAACACCCTGTTCTAATGTTCTACTAAAATTAAAATCTTTAGTATTACTAAAGTTCATTAATATTGTTTCTAGACGATTCCATCGAAAACTACCATTTTTGAAGAGTAGATTATTAAAAGTCGGTTGTAACTCTGGGGCTGGATCAGTTAAGAGGCGTTTGAGAACGTAAGGATATGCAGAAACTAAAACTTTAAAGTCTGGATCTATGCTCATTGCAATTCCCTCTAATGCTACCAACGAACGAATAATTAGTGCATAGTACGCTGGTACTTGAAAGGAATATTGGTACATCAATTCCGAAAGCTGTTGAATAATTACCTGAAAGTTGAATTGAGCAACGCTAGATGTCAGCGCATCATTAAACAGCTTTGACAATGCAGCACTGATGGGAGTTATGTCTGCATCAGGAGGTAAAAACTCCAATTCTATATAGTCTTGTACTAGTGCTGAAAAGTCTCGATTGACAATGTGAATAACAGCATTAATCAAGGCGTACCTTTGATGAGGCTTGATTTCGCTCATCATACCAAAGTCTAAATAGACTAGCTTGCCATTTTCCATTGCCAGCAAATTACCTGGATGAGGATCGGCATGAAAAAAACCATGTTCTAGCAATTGCCTGAGAGTACACTGTACTCCAACTTCAACTATGGAACGAGCATCAATTCCCTGAGACTGAATTTCGGCTGGGTGAGTTAACTTGGTTCCCTTTATCCATTCCATCGTCAAAACGCGACGATTAGTATATTGCCAGTAGATTCGGGGTACATGAATATCAGTCAACTGGCCATAAAGATTAGCAAACTGTTCTGCATTTTTTCCTTCTTGAATGTAATCCATCTCTTCAAAAAGATGGGTAGCAAACTCATCCAAAATGGCAACTAAATTAGTACGAATTCTTTGATATCGCTTTTCTAAGATAGTAGCTAGACTCCGCAAGATATATATATCTAAACCAATTTTTTCTGCCAGATCGGGTCTTTGGACTTTAACTGCAACTATCTCTCCTGTTTGCAATCGACCTTGATAGACTTGTCCTAAAGAAGCGGCGGCGATCGGTTCAGCAGATAATTCTGCATAAATTTGGTCTGGAGTTTCTCCTAATTCTTCTT
This sequence comes from aff. Roholtiella sp. LEGE 12411, assembly GCF_015206995.1. Lineage (GTDB taxonomy): Bacteria > Cyanobacteriota > Cyanobacteriia > Cyanobacteriales > Nostocaceae > Komarekiella. The sequence goes on from NZ_JADEXR010000026.1 coordinate 8,071, forward strand.
GAATAAATTTGTATGCTAGTTCGTTAGAAAAAGCAGGCAACTCATCTTGAAGTTTAGCAAGTTCATCTATATAGACTGAGGGTAGTAAATCAGGGCGAGTAGACAATGCTTGACCAACCTTAATGTAGGCGGGGCCAAGACGAGTGAGGATTTCTCGCAATTGCACGGCTTGGCGCAGCTGCTTTCCTCTAGACTGTCCTATTTTGCGACCTAACCACCATTTGATAGTAAAGTTAACGACAGGCGGTAAAATTTGTAGCCATCGTTTTAAGACTTGCATTTTTCGATCGCAGTATTTTTGGGCGATCGCTTCCGGATCATAGCGGAGAGGTTTTTCTAACGGAATTGTGACTTTACTCATTTTTTCACTAGTTCTCTTCACACTTGTAGCCAAATAATTACAGGATTTACGCAAAAGTTGTCAAAAAGCTTAATTGATCGAACCGCCAAGAACGCCGAGAATTCGTAGAGTGTGCGTAAGTCCTAAGTTTGTCATGTCAACCTGTTTGCAAACCGATTGCAGCCCTATCCACCACGACTGCTCTTTTAAGGGCCTCAGTTCGTTCTATAAATAGATGTTCAGAGGGCACTAAATCTAGTATCCCAAGACTTTCTAGGAGTTGTTTAACTTTCCCAACTGCGCCAACAATAAACACTTTCGATCCCTTTTCCTTAGAGTCCTGGATGGCAGTTTCGATCGCCAATGCAGCAGTTTCATCTAGATACGGAACATCGCTCAAATCCACCACTAGGGTATCGCAATGCTTTATAGTTAAATACTCACGGGTGATCGCTTTTGCAACCCCAAAGCTTATTGGCCCACCCATGTATAACAATGAAACTCGCCCATCGGCTAAATTAAGCAACTCTTTCTCTTCTAAATTGAGTGGAATAGAATCATCTGCATCACGAACTACTTTGACTCGTTGAGCCTGTACATCACTTAATTGCTCGATTGTCAAAAGGTTGGCAATAAACATTCCCACCCCAGCAGCAACCATCAGATCCATAAATACTGTCATCAGCAGTACGCCGTACATAATCAAACTTGATTTCCAAGAAACCTTGTGCGCCCGCTTCAAAAAGTTCCAATCAAGCATTTCAATTCCCACCGACAAAGCAATTCCGGCTAAGACTGCCATCGGAATATTTTCTGCTAAGTCAGCCAGCCATAAAACCACAACCAACATGAGCGCAGATCGAATCAAACCAGCCAGAGCAGTCTTGGCTCCAACCTGAGCATTAATTACCGTTCCCATCGTCGCCCCAGAACCGGGGATACCACCGCATAAACCAGCAACCAGATTTCCTACTCCCTGACCAATCAACTCTTGATCTTCGTAAGTCTCAGTGCGCGTCATACTGTCAGCAATCACGGATGTCAGCAAAGCGTCAATGGAACCCAACATCCCCAGCATGGCTGCATCGATGAACATTTGCACAGTTTGAGCAGGGGTGAAAGTAGGCATGTACAGAGTGGGTAGCCCCGATGGAATTTCACCAATTCGTCTCAGTTCAACATTGTGAAGCAAGGTAAAGGAAACAATTGTGCCGATCGCCAGTGCTGCCAGTTGTGGCGGAAAATAGCGTTTAACTTTAGATGGCATGAAGAAAATAATTGCCATCGTCAGAGCTGCCAGTCCGGTTTCAGTAGGATTTAGGGTTGTTAGAAGTTGGGGTAAGTTTTGCAGCGTTCCTATCAACCCTCCTTTAGGGGCTGCATGACCTAAAAAGGGCGGAATCTGAAGAATAATCAGGATGACGCCAATTCCAGACATAAAGCCTGAAACGACGCTATAGGGCATGAGGATAATGTATTTGCCCAACCGCAAGAGACCAAAGAGGATTTGAAAGATCCCTGATAGCATGACCACTGTAAACGCCATTGCTATACCCTGCTCTGGATTGCTAGCAATCATGCTGGCAACGATCGCTGTCATAAATACGGTAGTCGGCCCAGTGGGTTCAGAAATTTGCGTGGGTGTACCACCAAATAAAGATGCAAAAAAGCCAACACAGATCGAGCCATAAAGACCCGAAACCGCTCCTAAACCAGAAGCTACCCCAAATGCTAAAGCGATCGGTAAGGAAACAATGGCATTAGTAACACCGCCAAAAATGTCTCCATGTAAGTTTCGGAAATGAATTCTATTAATCAATCGCATGAGTTTGGAAGTCCTGTGAGAGGTAAGGAGCAGGCGAGGCAGGAGACAGGGGAGATAATTGAATGAAGAAGATTTAAATTTAAATTAAGACCAGAGTAAATATCAATGGTGAGTCATGTTGAGGCGGCAATTAAATAATGTTTTAAAATGAATTTTATTAATTAAATGAATTGAATTTATATTATGATAAATTTTTATTTGCTTCCATGATTTATACCATTAAATAGTTTTTTTTAGAAGATTCTTAATATTTTTAGAATTAGTATTCTCGTAACAAAATAATGGTATAATTTTCATTAAGTTAATAGATAAAATCTAATAAAAGTATTATCTATTTTGATTTCGCGATCGCTCTATGGGTGGGCGATCGCTTTAAATCATAAAGAGTAGCTTTTTTAAATGTAGTTGAAACTTTAGAGTAAGAGGCATTTTTACATCTATAGCGATCCGCTTTGATTATTGAACTGACTTGCGTAGGCTGAGAGTAGGGAATAGGGAACAAGCCTTTTCGATTGGTACTTAATTTGTTCAAAAATCAAATAAGAGTCCTATACAAAAGCTTAACAGCCTTTAGTCGTCATCATCATCATCGTCATCTTTTTTATTCTTAAACTTATCCTTCTTTTCCTCTTCATCTTTTGACTGACCAAAGAAACTCCCAGCTTGGGATATCATTTCTTCAGCCTTTTGCTTGATGTCGCCCAATAACCCACCGTCAGGATTATTTTGATTTTCATTTTCAGATTTTTTGCTCATTTTTACCTTTTTAGTTTACTTCTTGACAGTGATGGCTGTTCACAAAACAATTCCTAATCCATAATCTTCACCCCTGAAAAATTACGAATTACGAATTATTTTGTTTTGCCTAATTGGGCGTGTTTTTCTGTCTGGGAAACAGGATCTAGAAAAAGTAATTTTCATTCCTTTTTTTGCCCAATTTGGCATGGCTTTCTGTATCTACAAATAGTCCTCTACTGCTGAGTGTTTCTACGCCAACGGATAAACAACTTCTCTAGTTCAATCCACACAAAGGTGAGTGCACTAAAACCAACACAAATCATTAATTCCATGAAGGTGAGGTAGTGGGTGCTAAAGAAGTTCCGTAATGGTTCAACGTAAATCAATAGCAGTTGCAGCATTGATGTCAATATTACCGATGCCAGAATATAGGGATTAGAGAAGGGATTAATCTCCATAAACAGACGGGTGTTAGAGCGAATTGCTAGAGCGTGTCCCATCTGTGACAAACACAGAGTAGTAAAGACCATTGTTTTCCAACGGTCTGCATCAAGAGTACCACCCGCCGTGTTTGCATTGGTGTATCCATAAGCCCAAGACATCATGCCGATACTAATGATCGCTAAAACAATTCCAATCCGAATCATGTATGATCCTAACCCACGGGCAAAAATGTTCTCCTTGGGATTTTTGGGGGGTTGTTGCATCACAATTGGTCTACCCGGTTCCACAGCTAGTGCTAGGGCGGGAACTCCATCTGTAACGAGGTTCATCCAGAGGATTTGTAGGGGTGACAGGGGTACACCACCTAAACCCATAAGGGGTGCAGCAGCAATGGTAAGTACTTCTCCAATGTTACTGCCGAGAATATAGCGGATAAAGCGACGGATGTTGATATATACGACACGTCCCTCTTCTGCTGCTGCCACAATGGTAGAAAAGTTGTCATCTAATAGCACCATGTCGCTAGCTTCTTTACTGACATCAGTGCCGGTAATACCCATTGCCACGCCAATATCTGCTTGCTTGAGAGCCGGAGCATCATTAACGCCGTCGCCAGTCATCGCCACAACCTCACCACAGTGTTGCAGTGCTTGCACAATCTTTAATTTGTGTTCTGGAGAGACGCGGGCATAGACGCTAATGCGGCCTACATATTGTTCCAGTTCTGCCATGCTGAGTTTTTCGAGTTCTCGCCCGGTGAGGACTTCATCCTTGGGACTGGCAATACCCAAATCTTCAGCGATCGCTTTTGCTGTCAATTGGTGATCGCCTGTAATCATGACTGGACGAATCCCCGCCGAGCGACAACGAGCGACTGCATCCCGCACTTCTGGACGAGGAGCATCTAACATTCCCACCAACCCTAGCCATGTCAGATCGTTTTCGGAAATATCTTCAGAACCTTCTGGTGGTAGTTCAGTTAATAGTTTGTTAGCAAAGCCGAGAACTCTTAGCCCTCGCATTGCCATCTCGTTATTTTGCTCTAAAATGTGGCCTCGTTGTTCTGCTGTTATTGGCTTGACATCGTTACCGATTTGAATGTGGGTGCATCGTTCTAAAGTCAATTCGGGAGAGCCTTTAGTAAACATCAGATGGGGAGTTGTGTGCAAATGCAAGGCGCTGATCCCTGCACCTGATCCTTCTGCTTCTACCATGACGCTCATCCGTTTGCGTTCTGAGGAGAAGGGAAACTCTGCCACCCGTGCAAAGCGGTTATCTTGTTCGTCTTTGCGGAAGGAGCCTTTGCCTGCCAATGACAATAATGCACCTTCTGTGGGGTCGCCCAAAATTGACCATTCGCCATTTTCTTTTTGTAGAATGGCGTCATTACATAATACGCAAGCTAGTAATAAGGCTTGTAGTTCTGGGTGAGCTTGGGAAAGATGGGTTTTATTTTGCCATTGAAATTCGCCAATCGGAGTGTAACCATCTCCGCTAACACGGGCTGTATTACTGGCTGTGCAAACAGCTTGTACTACCATTTTGTTTTGAGTCAAAGTTCCAGTCTTATCAGAACAAATGACGGTGACAGAACCGAGGGTTTCTACTGCTGGTAGTTTGCGAATGAGTGCATTCCGCTTCACCATGCGCTGGGTTCCTAGTGCCAGCGTCACTGTAATCACGGCAGGTAAGCCTTCTGGTACTACCGCCACTGCCATACTTAGAGATACTTTAACTAGTTCCTCAAACAAACTGGAATTGTAGAGAGTACCACCAACAATTACAATCACCACTAGCACTAATGCACCTGTGACTAGGACATTACCTAGTTGGGTCATCCGTTTTTGGAGTGGGGTAGGTTCCGACTCTACTGACTGTAAAGCACTGGCAATTTTTCCTAATTCTGTTTGCATTCCGGTGCTTGTGACTAGCACCGTTCCTCGTCCTTGCACTACCTCCGTACCGGAAAAAACTAGATTGATGCGATCGCCTAATGGTGCATCTTCTGGTAATTGTATTTCGGCTTGCTTGTTAACTGCGTGGGCTTCTCCTGTTAAAGCAGATTCTCGTACTTGTAAGTTCACCGCCTCCAACAATCGCCCATCGGCAGGAACCTTCACACCGGCTTCCAGTAACATGACATCTCCGGGGACTAATTCTTTAGACTCCACCTCTAAGGTTTTGCCATCTCGAATTACCCGCACCTTAGAAGATGCCAAATTTTTCAGAGCGGCGAGGGCTTTTTCTGCACCACTTTCCTGTATATAGCCCAATACGCCATTCAAAATCACCACTACAAAAATGGCGGCAGCATCTTTAGGAAAGACGAATGTTCCTTGAGTCAATGCTTCCCGCACATCTAGAACAGCAGAGATAATTGCCACAGCAATTAACATCAACAACATGATGTTTTTGAATTGATCCCAGAGGATTTCTCCGGGAGAGCGGGTTCCACCTTCAGTTAGCTCATTTGAGCCATAACGTGTGAGATATTCTGTAACTTTTGAGGTCGTTAAACCAAATGTGCGATCGCTTCCTAATCGCCTGAGAGCTTTAACAACTTCTAAGGTATGCCATGCAGACGTTTCAGCTGGTTGAGTGAACCCAGAGTCTGACGTAGTAGAAGTCATAGATATTCTCTTTTAAAGAAAAAACTTGAACTCACATAGCACTATGATTAAATGCTATGAATGCGCTTATTGCCACTATTAAATATTACAGTCTTTGTTGAGTCAATAAGACAATGTAAAGATAAATAAATATAAAAAGGAGGCAGAAGGCAGGAGTGAAAACAGGGGTTGTCCACAATTCTCCTTGGTTTTAATCAAGATTTCGTCCACAAGGGGCGAGGTTTTAAACCCCATAGCAGTTATCTAGAACAAAAATTATGCTTTTCTTCTTTACCACTCTTAGTATTTTGACTGAAGCTTAGGTTTACTTAGATTTTGATTAGCGGTTTCCCCAAATGTAAAACGTTCCCATTCGCCGTAGAAAGTTTCAGTTCGGAAGCGAATTTGGCTAGCAGTTAGTTCCAATCCTTTAGAAGTGGCACAAGTACCAAACGTATGCATAAATGTAGGAACAGCTGCTATACCTCCTGGAGTAAAGCCGGCAAATGCAGCTCCGGCTGCTGCAAGCATGATGCATTGTCCAAAAGCTTTCCAAGTTTCCTCATTAATATTGTCAGACCGTTCAATACTCACAAAAGCTTTGAGAGTTGTTTTTCTGGTTTCAAGTACTGGTGTTGGTAAAAAGCCACTACTGTCCATCACAACTCTAAACTCTGGCAAACCGTCCACGCTCCCCAATTCAAAATCTCTAGTAGCCATTTTTATTGTCATTTGTCAGTTGTCATTTGTCATTGGGACTGCCTCCTGGTCACTGAGCGTAGTGCTGCCTCCTTAAGTTGGGTCATAAAAGAACAAGACACTAATAACGCCAAAGAAAATCAGCATTTGCAGTCCATTTAACCAATTACATCGCCCATCCTGAGAAACTTGAGTCATGATTAGAACACTACCGATAAGCGCAGCGATTTGCGGAGGCGAGAAGAGAAAATCAACGGGTTTACCTACCACAGAAGAGGCAATAATTAGAGTCGGAATCACTAACAATGCAACTTGAGAAGCAGCATTCATACCAATCTCAAAACTCAGATCCAATTTATTTTTATAAGCGACCATAACAGCACTCATAATTGCGCCCACATTGCCAATAATGCCAATTACGATCGCTCCCACAAACATCTCAGTCCATCCCAGCCCAACAGTGACAGAATCTACGCAATCAGCAACAAAATTAGATAAAAAAGCCATCAAGACACTAGAAGCGGCAAGTACGCCAATAGAAAGGGGGATACCCCAAGACATTTCTACATCTTCTTCTGGCACAAAAGCTTCCGTGAGATTCTTAGCTTGCAGTGCTGGTTGCGAATATCTAAATCTAGCCAGGGTATAGATTATGCTCCCACCATAAGCCATGAGCAAAAATACAGATAACCAAACAGAGACATTCTTGATTACGTCAGCAGCACTTATACTTTCACTAGAAAAATCAACTGCATGGGCATAGACTGACGGCATAAGAATGGCCACCGCCGCAATCATTAATCCTGCGGCTGCATCTTTGGCTCTATCTAAGGGAAATGTCACCGTACCAAAGCGGTAGCCACCAACCATAATAGCTGCACCAACAGCAACTAACATATTGCTGATAATTGCACCTGTCCAGGCAGCTTTTGCTAGTGGCCCTAACCCTTTAGCGACGGCAATTAAACCAAAAATTAATTCGGGTAAATTACTGAAGGCAGCATTCATCATCCCACCCCATGTGCAACCAACCTTGTCTGCTAATTGCTCTGTGGCATTGCCAAGCCAGTAGGCAACAACAACCATTCCCAGACAGGAACTAAAGAACAGGTATATCTCATTACGAAATCCTGGCAGGTATGCTATCACTAAACTTATTGGCAAAAAGATTGCTAACCAGTTAATACTAGGTTGGCTTAATACTTGCTTAACTTCTTGAAGCTGCATAATTTCAACGCTCAAGCAATAACATTGTTAAAAATTGCTCTCAAAATCTCTACAAGGTTGAATCATTGTATTGATTCAGATTGTGATTTTGAATTAGTTAGCCTGCTACGGTAGGATGTAGGAAGAATGCTGTAGCTAGCATTAGGTAAGTCATTAAAAGCATGATTCCTTCTAACCAATTGGAACAACTGTTGGGTCTGACTGAGTTGGTCATCAGGACGGCAATACCCACTCCTAGAACTGTAAAGTTATCAAAGTCTAGGTTCATCGGTTTGCCAATTATAAAGCCAGTAAAAACCAAGATAGGCGTGACGAACATGGCAATCTGTAAGCTCGAACCGATCGCCACTGAAGATGCAAGATTGACTTTGTTCTTAGTGCCACAAATGCCACAAGTGATGATTTCTACGGCTGCACCAAAGATAGGAAGCAGAATTACTCCGGTGAATAAGCCACTCATGCCAGTAGTGGCGATCGCCTCTGATAAACTATCTACCAGTGCTTCGGAGACAAACACCAAAACGATTGTTGTTCCCAAAAGCAAGCCAATATGCAGCTTTAACCCATATTTCTCCCCTCTAGCTTCACTACCATAACTCTCCGGTTCGACATCCTCATCTAGTCCATAAAGATGGCTGTGAGTCTTCATAGAGAACAACAGCATTAAGATGTAGCTAGTTAAAAGCAGTGCTGATGCAATGTAGGAAAACTCGTTAGTTGTCTGGAGATGTAGCGCCAAGGAAGTAACTTCAATGGCGGTAGGTGCTAGTAAAAAGACAATCACCAAATTAAGCAAAGAGGCATTGACACGACCAACTGCACTCAGGTGTTCTAGGTTAATGCGGGTGTTGTGCTGATTACTCCGCAACCCTCCAAAAAATAAGGCAATACCCAAACCTAAGAGCAGATTAGCAATTATCGAACCCATCAAACTAGCTTTGACTACATCTATCAGTCCGGCTCTGAGAGCAACAATAGAAACAATCATCTCCGTAGCATTACCAAAGGTAGCATTAAGCAAACCACCCAAAGCCGGGCCAACTCGAGAGGCGATCGCTTCTGTAAAGTTAGCTGTCCAAGCTGCTAGAGGAATAATCGCCAAACCTGCTGTGATGAAGACAATTTCGGGCTTTACATCCAGGTAGTGCAAAATCAGGCAGATGGGAACAAAAACCAGCATCCGTAGGAGTAATGCATCCTTACGGGACATTGAGCTAGGTTGTCTAGTTTTTTTGGTTGTTAGTGAGCGCGATAATCTGTCGGGCTTTGTAACTGACATTGTTCAGCCTCCAAGACCTGATTTTTTGTTGAGATGGTAGGAAATTAAACGATGCTGAACTAGTGTTCAATAATTGTAAATACTCAGTCAGCATTATTGATTGGTAAATGCCTTTGTAGTAAGGATTTTAGTCCTCGAACATAATGCTGACTATCAAGTCTGCAAAATTAACCCTCTTTAATTACTCTGAAAAAAAATATTTGTAGGTTGGGTTGAGGCAATGCGTTATCTAACAAAAACAGGGATTTTTGATGTTGGGTTTCGTTCCTCAACCCAACCTACACCTGGGCTCATCAAAAACTATAAGAATAAAGGGTTCAGATTTTTATTTGATGAGAGTAATAGAAAAGGGTTAATGAGACAGACCACTAGCTGGAAACTTTATAAATTCATAGTCAAGAGTTATTGATATGAATATCTGGCATTCCAACTAACAAAGGACGTAAGGATATAGGGTGTAGGAAAAAGATTACGTAACAATACGTTTCAATTAGGGATTATGGGCAAAAATTTTATCTTGTAGAGACGTTGCACTGCAACGTCTCTACATGGAACATTTCTACTAGATGGAACGTCTCTAATGCATGGAACGTTTCTACTAGATGGAACGTCTCTAATGCATGGATAATCGCAATTATCAATGGTCTTATCTGAACCGTATTGGACTATCACTTTTTACCTTTGTGACTTTTGGGTTAGTAATCACCGAGAGATATTAATTCAATCTTTGAATTGGTTCTTACTTGTAGCTTACAGTATTCACTGCAAGAAAGAGATGATCACGCTGTTTACATTGATACCAATTTTTAATCAAAGATATAATGTCAAGCAGACATCTTGCTTTTCAAACCTACACAACACCTGAGATATGTTGACTGTCCACTGTGAACAATCAACATATATTCAAAAAAGAATGGGTACTCCAGAGTACCCATTCTCTATCTAAACCATATTTGCTGTAGTTGACTCAGATTCACTTACATCCAAATCATCAGTTTGAGCTTCTTCCACTTCCGATGAAAGAACTACTACTTCAGTCTCCACTTCTACAGAAGTTGGTGAAGTATGAATTGCTGCGGATTTCTGAGCACGTTCTTGCAGTCGCTTTTCTTCTTCAGCAATTTCATCTGCACTTAACTGATGTCCTAATGACATAGCTTCACCAGGGCCGATCAGCGGACGTAGACCATTCAGTTCTGCCAGGATTGCAGTACCGTTGTTGATTACTACCGCTAAAAGTGGGTCGAGAGCGAAGAAAATACCGGAGATTAACGCACCTAAGTTAGGAGCTGCCACGATGACGGTGTTCTGCCAAATAATATCCATTGCTTGACGCGCACATTTAATCGCCATGATTAAGCCGCGCAGGTCATCTTCCATCAGCACCACATCGGCTGTTTCTCTAGCGATGTCGGTGGCACCTGCAAAGGATATTGATGCATCGGCGTAAGCCAAGGCGGCAGAGTCGTTAATGCCATCGCCGCAGAACGCCACAATTTTACCACTGTCGTGTAATCCTTTAACTACTTCTACTTTCTTTTCTGGGAAAGCTTCAGCAGTGACATGATTGGGATGGATGCCAAGATTATTGGCGATGGAGTTAGCAACCCGTGTCACATCACCTGTGAGCATGTGTACAGTAATGCCCATTTCCTTGAGTTCGCGGATGACTTCTTTGCTTTCTGGACGTGGTGGATCACTGTAGCGGATCACGCCAAGTAGTCTACCATCGCCTGCTACGTAAACTAGGGATTGACCGCCTGATTTGGCATCGGGATAGCGAATGTCGTATTCTTCCAAATCCACGTTTTCTTGCTTCATGAACCGGGGGCTACCGACGATGATATTCATCCCGTCGATTTTTGCCACTGCACCTAGACCAATCTTATATTCCCACTCTTCGCATTCTTTGAGGGCAACACCTGTGTCTTTGGCGTGATGAACGATCGCCTCAGCAATGGGATGGGTTAGACCTTTCTCAGCACTAGCCGCGTAACACAAGATTTCGTCTTTGGTTAAGCGGACTTCCATAACGTCAATATCATTGACGCCTGCATGACCAATAGTTAGGGTTCCTGTTTTGTCACAAACAACGGTGTTAATGGTTGCTAACATTTCAATCGCGCGACCACTGCGGATAAGTACGCCATTGCGAGCCGCATAGGTGAGAACCGATAGAATTGTAGTCGGTACAGAAACCCGAATACCTGTACCAAAGTCTAAGGTGAGCAGTGCGATCGCTCGGTTCAGGTTGCCGCTAAAGATACCCACACCTGCACCAATTAACAAGGTGGGAATTACCATTTGATTTGCCACTGTTGCTGCGTAGTTTTCAACCCGTGTATCATGCACAGGTGCAGCCTGCATCAGGTTGACAATCACACCAGCCCGGGTGTTGTTGCCAACTCGTTCTGACAGGATGGTTAATGTACCATCGACCAATAAGCTAGAAGCAAATACTTCTTCTCCGACTCTACGGGTTACAGGTACTGATTCACCCGTGAGTTTGCACTGGTCAATAATCCCTGTTCCTTCCATGACAATCCCGTCAACGGGAACTTGATCACCGGGATACACAACGACGTGATCACCAACAATTACATCTTGAGTGGGAATCTCTACGACTTGTCCATCGCGGATTACGAAGGCAGTCTTACTCAAGCAATCTAGAAGGTCAAGGGATGCTCGATCGCTACCCCGCGCTGTCATATCTCGGATGACTTCACCTCCTTCTACCAAACCCAACATGAAGGATGGAGCAAAGAAATGTCCTGTCGCTGTGTGTAAGGCGATCGCTAAACCATCCAAGAAGTCAATAGTTAACTGGTGCTCTTCTTGAATAGCATCCCATGCTCGTTTGAATACTGGAATTGCACCAACAAATACAACAGCACCAATCAAAATAGGAGGAATTGGCAACCCAATCATTGCACCCAAACTGAGTACTAAACCTGCTACAGGAAAGCCCAGACGTTCTACAAAGTCTACTTCGTTGTTAGCCTTTCCCTTCTCTTCACCAGTCCATCCTGTAGGAACTTCAGCAGTCGATGCTAGCTGAATTGCCTTAAACAATTTCTCTTGAATAGTGGCGATTCCGATGGCAGTTGGCTGGTGATCATAGCTAAGAATTAACGAACTAGCTAGAGCGTTAATTTGAACTTCAGTTGCAAAATCCAATTTACTCAGAACATACTTCAGCTGTAGAGTATATTCTTCATCCCAGGCAAGTTGAGGAATCCGAACGCGAAACCGCCCCGGAATCCAGTGAACCACCTCGTAATGTATAGTTTCAGCGTGACTTAATGGATAAGTCTCAATAACGGTTATAGCGGGCTTCTCAACAGTGGTTTGACCTGACATAGGGCTTCAGTTTGTATTGGGTTTGTACACATTTAGGAAAATTGCACAGTAGTATCTAGGCTTGAAATCCTTGGCACAGCCTATTCACAAATAGGACACGTTTACCTAAGATTTACGCGGACAAAAGCTAGCAAACAATTATTTCCTACTTCGATTAGCAAAATTGTCAGAATTACTGATTAGCAAGCATTCCGTAACTTAAAGTTATCAAGTCATCAAATACTTACCATAGTAAAGTCTTATTGCTCTCCTCTTCTGAAACACATTTGGTAAGCCTTGAAATTCAGGGTTATGGAAAATTGTGTTTCTTTCAAATGTTGCTGGTGGGGTTTGCCGCTAGTTGTAGGCTGATATTTGCCACAGTTTGGCTCTCAGCTAAACTAAACACAAACAATATTTAGGTTAACAACAAGAGGTTATGCATACGTTTGTAGTGTATGGTATCACTTTATTACTCTAATGCTAATAAAGTGCTAATAAACAAAGTCTACAGTATATTCTGGTTGAACAAAAAAGAATGTTTACGAAAGTAAACTCAAGTACAAAGTCTGAAGTATGAAACTTTTTTGCCCACTGGAAGCGAGGCATATACCGATTTATTGAAAGCGACGGGAAACGTAATCCCCTCGTGAGTAAAGAGGGATAGTCGCCCTGTCGCTTGGGGTATAGGGCATTGGTAACTTCTTGCCCATGCCCGAATGGCACTAAGTTTAAGATACAGCCCTTACCTTGAATGGGAACCTATCTTCGGAGGCGTAGCCTCTTATATCTTGAACAGAGGCAGAGCCTATGGGAATACATTCCCAGTCTTCAGACTGCAAACGAGGCGACACAAGCCTTTGGGCTTTTCAAGCGTGCTATTCGCCCATGCCCCATTTCCCATGACCAAAAACTCCATCCCCTTGTGGGTAGAGTTTTCTATTTCATACTTTTTCCTTTACACTTGAGACTTCTTTAGTCAATGCAACCATAATGGCAAAAAATGTGACTTAGAGGTATTAGTGCCATCTAGACCGCATCTCCAGAAATAACCATACACCGTTGACCAGATTAGAATCAAGAAGTTTCAAGAAAACTGTCTCATCAGTATCAGCATATTCTGGTTTATGTAGACTTCGACTTCTGTGGAAGTAAAGCTGTAACCATACTCTGCACCTAATTGTACCGTTAACTCTACAAAATTTTCTCGGTCAGATGCACTTTTTAGCTTTTCTACCAGAGAAGGGTTTTGGATAATCACTTGGTGAAATTGTTTGACCTGTTTTGACATGTTTATCCTCACTTAATTAGTGCTGAGTTGTCATTTGTTATTCTTCCCTGCCCCCTGCCTTGCATTAGAACAGACTACTCGAAAACCAATACCACTACCTGCGTGATCAGCTTTATCCCAATGGCGCTGAGCAGCACGACAAAGGCTTGGTAGACAATACCAAGAACCACCCCGCAAGAGGCGATGCTCTTGAAGTTCTGCCTGTTCCCAAACGCTACCGTCACAAGGAGCTTCTTGATAGTTGTCGTGCCAAGTATCGGCACACCACTCCCATACGTTGCCATGCATATCGCATAGTCCAAATGCGTTAGCAACTTGAAAACTTCCTACTGGTGCTGTCCGCTGGCGATATTCACCTACAGGTTCTAAGTTGTAAATATAATTGCCGTCATAATTAGCTAGTTCGGGTGTAATGGTTTCACCAAAATGGAAAGGTGTTGTTGTTCTGGCACGACAGGCATACTCCCATTCGGCTTCGCTTGGTAAGCGATAATCTCGTTTGGTGAGTTTGGTGAGTCGGGCACAAAATTCGATTGCATCGTGCCACGAAACTTGCTCTACAGGTTGATTTTCGCCTTTAGTATGGGCTGGATCAGGATTGAGTGAGCGATGGATGGTTGGTAAATTAGCGATCGCTCGCCATTGTGCTTGAGTAATTGTAAATCTTCCCATACAAAAAGGCTCAATTGTTACCTGATGCTGGGGTTCTTCATGATTTTCTCGCCCTTGTTCAGCCTCTTGGGAACCCATCCAAAAGACACCCTTTGGCAGAATAATCATATCTAAAGCAACATTCTCTAGTTCTTCCTGGAAGTATTGAGCTTCACTTCCGTAGCAATTAGCCAGTTGTCCCTGTGTATCAACAGTCACTACCTGAAAAATCAAAGTTTGCTCCTTGATTGGTAAAGCTGTGGTAATTTGGGATTGTTCCGGTTCTAAGAGGGTTTGAGCTTGAGATTCTGCTTTAATGATCTCTGGTATTGGAAATTGAACTTGTACTTGATTTGTTTGCTTTAGTTGTCCTTGTAAGTCACTTAATTCATGGTTTAACTGGTCTGATTGTGAAAGCAGACCTGCTAAATCTGATTCTCGTTGTTGTAAGGTGGTTAAAAGTTTTTGAGATTGTTGGTTTGCTTGCTCCAACTCAGAATGGAGTTGAGCTATGGTTTGGTCTGCTTCTTGAAGCTGGGACTGAAACTGCTGGATTTGTTCACGATCAGGTTTGACCGTTACCCATATCTTTTGTGCCCATTCCAATCTCGCCCGCTCTTTCAAGGAGACTTCTGGAATCAGCCCGATTACCAAAGAGAGCGGTTGGAGGTTCCAACCACACATTAAGCAATTCTCGGTTTTATCTGCAACGTATTTCGTTTGGCAAACAGGACATCGAGGCATAATATAATTTCCTCTGAACCTGAAGCGGTATTTAAATTGATGAATATCTAATGAAGCATTGTACGATGGAATCGCATATATTCCACAAAAGTTTTAAGAACTTATTAACTGGACACTGGGGGCTGGGGACTGGGAGTAAGTACTTGCAATTCCCTAGAATCAGCAGAGCATTCAGCAGATTTAACAGGGCGTTTAATATCGGGTATAGGTTTTACCACGACTGAATCGAAGCTAGCAGCTGCTTGGGCATTAAACAGGGGGCGGAAACTGTTCAACTCGGCAATCAGGGCTGAGCCATTACTGACGATGACGCCTAAAACTGGATCGAAAGCAAATAAAACGCCTGCAAGTACTACACCAATATTTGGTATAGCGATGAGGGCAGTATTTTGGTAAATAATATCCATTGCTTGTTTTGCGATCGCAATGGCGTGAGGTATGCCCCGCAGATCATCATCTAACAGGACTACATCGGCGGTTTCTCGCGCAATATCAATACCGCTAGCAAAAGAAATGGAAACATCTGCATGTGCTAAGGCTGCGGCATCATTTATGCCTTCTCCAATGAAAACTACAGTCCGCTCTTGGCTTTGGAGTTGGCGAACGACTTCGACTTTTTGGTCAGGAAACGATTCTGCATAAACATGACTACTTTTAATGCCCAATTCCTGAGCCACACGATTAGCGACTCGTTGGTTATCGCCACTTAACATATAGGTTTGCTGACCTTGGCTTTCTAAGATGGTAATTACTTGGGCGCTTTCTGGACGTACGGGGTCTGTATACAAAATTACGCCTAACAATTCACCACCCATAGCGACATATACTGTAGATTGGCTGCCTGTTCTTAGCTCTGGATGGCGTTGATGAGTGGGATTAATATCAATGCCTTCTTGCAGCATAAGACGATAACTACCCGCTAAAATCCGTTGTCCAGAAATTTGGGCAATAACACCAAAGCCAATGCGATAATCCCAAGTTTCGCAAGGGCGAGTTTTGATATTATTCTCCTGGGCATGACGCAGAATCGCGCTAGCTACAGGATGGGTGTTACCTTGTTCTGCTGATGCCGCAATTTGTAAGATATAAGCTGATGAAATTTCGGGTCTGGAGGTTTTAATTGCTACAACTTCAGCATTACCTTGGGTTAGTGTTCCGGTTTTGTCAAAAACGACTGTATCTGTCCGGGCGAGGATTTCTAGGGCGCGTCCGCTACGGATGTAGATGCCATGCCGCGCAGCATAGGTAAGGGCTGCTAGAACCGTAGAAGGTACGGCAATGCGGATGCTGTGGCTAAAATCGAGATGCAAAGGAGCAAGCGATCGCGATACATCTCTAGTGAGAGCAAAAATGGCGCCGCTCAGGACGAGGGTTGGTACAATGGTCGCATCAGCAACTTTGGCTGCATAATCTTCAACGCGTGTATCATGAACTGGAGCCGATTGCAAGAGTTCGACTGTCACTCCTAAGCGGGTATTTTTGCCAATTCGTTTTGTTAGTATGCAGATCTTGCCTTCTAACAACAAAGTAGAGGCATGAACTACCTGTCCTTCAGAGCGAGAAACTAACGTAGATTCTCCTGTGAGTTTATGTTCATCAATTAATGCTGTACCCCGCAGTACTCGCCCACTCACTGGAATCATTTCACCTGGATAGACAATAACGCGATCGCCTTTTTGCACCTCTTTCAGGGAAACTTGTGCCTCTTGTCCATTCCGTTCTACCTTGACAGATTTATCCATATCCATGAACAAATCCATCAATTGCCTCTCCGAAGCGCGGGCGGTGGCATCTCGCAGCGCATCCCCTGTTTCCATTAAACTCAACATCAGTGACGGGCCTACAAAGTCTCCTTTTATGGTGTATAGACCTAGCCAAAGTGCATCAAGAATATCCGCGTCTAGTCGTCGTTCTTTTACAGTTGTTTCTACAAGCCTAGTCACAAAAGGTGCAGCAGCCACAGCAATTAAGCCACCAATTGCCAAAGCCGGGATAGGTAGCGTCAACTGACTAGAAAGCACAGCCAAACCCAAGCTGATCATCGGGAGTCCAAGCCGTTCTATCCAGTCGATATCTGGTCTGAGTTCCGTTTTTATTGGCACTGTCCCCGGCGGAAGGTCAACAACGCTAGCCTGCTGAATGCTATTTAACAAGCTTTTTTGTACCGTTGTTACAGACACATCGGGTTCATAGTAGACAATTAACGAGCTAGATGGCTGGTTAATCCGCACACTAACAACAAAATCAAAAGATTCTATGAGCCAAGTCAGCGAACTTGCATATTCTGGATCATCTGCAAGTCGAGGTATGCGAATCCGAAATCGCTCCTGAGTAATGTGGACAATTTTATAATCTATTTCCTGAAATTGATTTTTTATGGGAATTTCATCAGCTGTGGGCGCGGGCATAAGGTCTTACCTCTTAGGGAGAATTAATTAAATCAGGACTTACGCAAGTGTCATATTTTTAACGCCAGAGGTTGTCCAGAGTCAAAGGTCAAAAGTCCAAAAAACCTTGATTCTTGAACGCCACTTGCTTTAAGTCAAAAGAGCCGCAAGGGCGCAGTGGCTCCCCTTGACCCTTGACCCTTATACCAGAAGCCTTGTGTGCCAGTTGCGTAAGTCCTATAAAAGAGAAAGGATGAAATAAATCGGTATATGCCGGACAATGAAAATTAGAATCAAGGGGTATGGAAAGTCCAATTAGCATAATAATCTAGTGATATTTATAAAGGTTTGCACTGCTTTGCAGTTATCAAAATCATGCGTTTTATCATAGGTCACTGCTTCTAGCTACAGGATGAAGACTGAAAAGAGATTAGCTAGTTGTAGCATTAGCAACATTTACATTGCTTAAATAGCCTGATTACTTACTCAATGCTGAGTACTGAGTGATGAGTAAAGTAGAAAGTACTCAGCACTGAATGGCATTATCTGAGAAATGATTGTTCTTGGGAAGTCTCTTAAATCTTGAACTACAAACGCAGCACATTTCCAATCCTTCTTCCGACCTAAATACCTTTCCTCCTTACGGTATGAGAAATGAGCCGAAAGATACTGTTATAATTTTGCTAATTGTAAGTATTCTTAGTTTAAGATTATGCCATAAAAGGCGTACTTTGTTTGATACAAAGCTTTTACAACATAGTTAAGTTAACATTATGAGTTAAAAATAAATTCATCAATCAAATTTATGTGATAGGCAATCTACAGAATATTTTTACCAGATTAGCCTTACTATAATTTATAGTGTAGACTCTGCGTAAGTAAAAATCTTGCTTCAGTTGATCGGTCTGTTGTATTTAGATTTTGCAGTTGATCGCCAGAATGAATATCAGCGTTGATCTAACAGTCAGCTAAGATTTTTTGAGGCATTCCTCTGGTTTGCTGTGTAGAGGAATCCTCAAGAAAGATAAATAGATAAATATTCATATCAGAAGGTAAGAGCAATCTGTGAGGGTGCAGGCTTCAGTTGCAAAGAGCGACTTTCAAAATCGAAAGTTTTGTGATCAGTAATAGTACTTTTGTTCTAAACAAGTATAGATTTTCACAATTTAATACCAAGAAATTGTGAAGAAAGATTACTAGAGTTGTTGTTTTGCTATATTTCTTATAGTCTCCATAGTCTCTCTCCATAACCCCAGTTAATTTTTTGGTAGCTTTTATGTCCTTTATTGCCATTGATAGGGTTAGTATCCAGCCCAACAGGCGTCCTCTGAACGACCAAAAAGTTGCTGAGTTGATGCAATCTATTAAGGCGAACGGACTCTTGAACCCTATAACTATCGATCAACATTTCAATCTGATTGCAGGGCTGCACCGCCTAACTGCTTGCAAGCTCTTGGGGCTGGAACAGATTGAATACCGGATTGTAACTTGTGAGGACGTAGACCATGCCAGATTGGCTGAAATCGATGAAAACCTCATTCGTAATGAACTAGAAGCCTTAGAACGAGCTGAATTCTGGCTAGAGAGAGATCAAATCTTAGAGCGGATAGGTTTGCGCGCTCAATCTGGAGAAAACCAATACACCAAAAAAGGGGGTGAATTGATTTCACCCCCTGGTAAAACAACTGTACAACTAGCTCAAGAGGCAGGTTATGACAAGCGGACATATCAATTAGGAAAGCAAATTGCTAAAAATATTGATCCAGAAGTTAAAGAGGTAATTAAGAAAACACCTGTTGCCAAGAGTCAGTCCACTTTGTTAAAAATAGCCAGAGCAGGTAGCAAAGAGCGCGAGCAAGCAGAACAGGCAGAACAAAAAGCACAAGAAGCGAAGCATCAGCAAAAGCAAGAAGAAATGGAAATACAAGCCAAGTTAGCAGCAGAAGCTAGAACTAAGCTCAAAGAACAGCAATTGATTGTACTACAAAGCTCTACTGCTCAAAAGCAGGCAAAACAGTCTCTAAAATCTGCTAAACCACAAGTTGAAAAAAAAATCCATGCTACTCCAATTCTACCAGGGGCAGAGTTAGGAGATGAGTGGATACTTGATCGGCATTTAGTTTACTGTGATGATACGGCTGAGGATAAATTTATTGACCTGCTTCCTTCCAATGCCGCTTTAGCGATCGCGACTCTTTCATCGGAGTGGAATCATGATTATCTCATTAATGAAGCTCACGTTGTTGCTGTGCTAGTTCGGGAAGGACACATCCAAGATTTTTGTGCTCGCCATCGTATGCCCTTTAGATTTGAGTGGGTCTTGGGTGAATTATATGTGGGTATTTACTCTCTAAATCCCATACTCAAACCAGAGAAACCTGTTGGCATTGAGGGTGTAGAGGGAATTGTTGCTTATTTAATCAGTTTGTATACAAAGCATGATAATTTTGTGCTTGCACCTTTTTTGGGACATGCTGAAGTATTAATTGCCTGTGAAAGGATGAGACGCATCTGCTTTGCTGGTGACAAAGCCACAGAAAATGTTGATCGAGCGATCGCTCGGTGGCAAAAGTGGACAGGACAAGAGGCGAAAAGAGAAAAACACTGTTATACCTAGAGGCTTTCAAGTACAAAATATCCTATTGTTTATGTTGACAGTCAACGGTCAATAGTCAACACTCAACAAAACTGATTAGTTTTTACTAAGCGAAAGTTACGAATAACTGAACTTTCGCTTCTTTAATATTGCAAGTCCGGCAGTCTATAATATCGTAATTCGTGAGGAAGAACTATCACCAGAATTACCAAGACTGCTGTTTTTTTTGTTTTAGAAATTAATCATAAGGCTGAGCAGGCAAAGCAAGGAGGTTAATTATACCTTCAATAATTGCAGGCAGACTAAGGAAATTTTGATTCAAAAGTTAGAGAATTATCTATCGTCCACTTGTACTTGGAGACGTGCGGAAATATGGCATTTATTAAAGTTGATAATATGATCATTAATACCACTTATATTGCTGCTGTCAGGCTAGAAGGCCAAGACACCTTTGGAGAAGAAAAAGTTTCTCTATTAATTGCAATTCCTACTTTTCCTCTGAATCAGCAGGAAAAGACCTCTACCACCTCTACTAATTTTTATCAGTATGAATGGGTCGAATTTCATGGTTTTGCTGCCATTGCTCTGCAAGACTACTTCAGCAGCTTTAACAATGTGGTTGATTTAATGCCCCAAAATAACCGACGAGTGCTATCCAATGCCAAGGAATGTTTGGGAAGTTAAGTTAGATCTCTAGTGAAAAAGGAACATTTATTCATGAAGGCTCTGAGATCTAAGGAATGTGGACTTATCTAATTCACATTCTTTAGTGTCTTTGGCATTGTCGTCTGTTATTGATATCCCAGAAGATCACAAAGCTAAGGCATAACGAAATATTCATACACCCCGGTGATGATAACCAGAGCTGCTGAGAGGATACCAGCCCAAAGTCCAGATATTTTGGTCGTAAAGCGATCGCCTAGTTAACTGCGTTCGCAAGTAATAGAGCAGTTTTAATCGGCCTTGGTTGAGATTTTGGTGGGCGATCGCTAACTAACTATCAAGAAAGGTGCATTATGAACACCAGCCATCGAAAAGCCGATTAAATTCAGTAAATTTATTGCTTGTCTATTAAAATTACGGGCTATTAATGATACATTAATGCCGAAACTACTTAATAGCTGTTGGTCTTTACTATGAGAGAAGAGTACAAAATCTGGTTACGCTTAAGAAAATTATATGATGTGAACTTCAAAATAACAAAGAGATCTCAACTAATGTTTAATTAGCATTCTATTAACAATATTGATCATCAATAATTATTGATGACATAACGAAAAGCTATTCATCTTAACTGATTTGAGAGGTTGCATAACCATTAACATTGTGCCATTAATGCTGGAGACATAGCACTTTGAGCGATCACCACAGATGATACACACATAACAATAGTACTAGGAGAGTATTAAGTAAAATTAATATTTCCTGTAATATGTATAGGTATACTGACTAATATTTATAGACTTAACAATTTTTCATTGCTAGACCGTCTCAATTACTTGTATCATGGGTGGGTATCGATGTAGAATCTAATTCAAGAAAAGATTCTTCCTACCTGCTAATGTATTTCGTACAACCGCCGTCAAGGGTGTGCAGTATTCTATTTCCATTTTTCTATACATGCTTTAATGAGGTAAAGCCAACTCAGATTTGATGATGTTTGGAAATCAATACCGTAATCTGTAGCGCACGGTGGCGAATACGAATCATGATTAGCGATATACCTTTTTTGGAGGCTATGTAGAATGTTTGAACTAGAAGCTTTATTGTTAGGACTAGAGCCAATGACTGCAGCAGTCATTGGTGTTGGAGCACTAGCTATTGCACCTATTGTTGGTGCTGTAGATGCTGCTACAGGTCACAATTTATCTGACTCAGCGAGATCAACAGCTAAGACTGGATTAGTTTGGGTTTTCCAAGCCTTTGACAAAGTACAAGCTAGCGCTGCTGAAGCTTCCGAATCCTTCCAAGATTTGATTGCAGAAGCTAAATCTGATATCAGGTCTTCCAATAATGGCACAAGTGAAGTAGCTCCCCGTGAGGTAACGATTGGGTAAGCCCTAAAGAGTAAGCAGTTGCTCAATTCTGAAAAGTTACAAAGGCTGATAACCTGTCGGTTAGTCGAAAAAATAGGGGTGGTAAGGGAGTAAGAGTGTAAAGGTGTAGGGTCACTTCATTAATTCATTAATAAATTGAGGCGGCTCAAACCTTGTGAGTACAAGGGGTTACATAGCCTTTCCCCTAAACCTCATATCCTCATACTCTTACACCCCTTCTCGGTCAGTTGTCAGTCTTTACTTATCTAAGGGCGTTGCAGAATGGTACTAAATTTAGATACAGCCCTTACCCTGACTGGTTAAGAGCCTGGAGGCTCTTAATCAATCTTCGGAGGCGGAGCCTACTCTATCTTGACCAGAGGCTCAGCCTCTTTTGAATACATTCCCCGTCTGAAGACTGGGAACGATGCGACACAAGCCTTTGGGCTTTTCAAGCGTGCCATTCGGGCGTTACATATTTTCGAGATGAATTGAGATTTTTGATTAAAACAGGACTTACGCAAGTGTCATATTTGTAACGCCAGAGGTTGTCCAGAGTCAAAGATCAAAAGTCCAAAAAACCTTGATTCTTGACCCTTGACCCTTGACTCTTATACCAGAAGCCTTGTGTGCCAGTTGCATAAGTCCTATAAAACTAAAGGTTTATTCTTTGCGCCTACTCTGCGAGACGCTATGCCAACGTCGCTAACAGCAGTCGCCTGGGTTAGAGCTTTGCGTCTATGCGTGAGGTAAATTCATCCCCAGATTCAGCAACGCCGATAACTGCTATTGATGACAACAACTACTTTTTCTCAAAAAAACATCATGCTTGATAATTCAGATTTCTTAAATGTGCGTAAATTAGCATTTGCTCTTGCCCTTGGCCCCTTGGGTTTGCTGCTGCTCTTCTTTATTCTTGACGTTACACTGCCTCACAATAAATTATTGCAAGTCTCGGATCGCTCGTGCTTGACAAGTGAGATGACAGTAAGTGTTGCAAATCTGAACACAAATAAGTGCGAGAATTGACATACTCTCATCACTAACTAATAGTGTAGTTTTTAGTTTAGATTGAACGAAGTTCAACCTAACTGGTGTTGGGCAAAGCAACACACTCGCTCAATCTACAAATTTTTAACAGTTATCACTGTCTCCATTTGAGTTGATCGTTTCCCAGCATACGTAATTTGCAACCGATAAATGTTCCTAATGGAAAAATTATCTTTGGCGGCTTTTGGCAATACAAAGCCGCCAAAGATGCCATAGAACTAATTAGCAGAAGGTTTACTTAGTAATACCATTTCTTTATGAAGTTGTACTATATTTAACTCCCGGCTTGACCAAGGAGGTATAGTTAAACGCATCTTTACATAGAATTGGTATAAAATTTTGCAGCACTTGTGATGAAAAATTTATTTTTTGGATCAATTATTGGAGTTTTTTGAATAATGAAAAAGTTGATTGCTGGGTTGCATAAATTTCAAACCAATTATTTCAAAGAACACCGAGATTTGTTTGAGCATCTTGGGCATGAACAACACCCTAGAGCGTTATTCATAACCTGCTCTGACTCTCGGATTGACCCAAATTTGCTAACTCAAACTGAACCTGGCGAACTTTTTATTATTCGTAATGCAGGTAATATCATTCCGCCTTATGGTGCGACTAATGGTGGTGAAGGAGCAGCAGTTGAATATGCAGTTCAGGCTTTAGAGATTAAGCAGATTATTGTCTGCGGTCATTCTAACTGTGGAGCAATGAAGGGGTTATTGCAACTGGGGAAATTAGCTGATGAGATGCCATTAGTTTATGACTGGTTAAAACATGCAGAAGCAACTCGTCGGCTCATTAAAGACAATTATCAGGAGTATGAAGGAGAAGAATTATTGAATGCCACAATTGAAGAGAATGTAATGACCCAATTAGAAAATTTGCGAACCTATCCAATAATTCACTCTAAACTTCATAAGGGGGAAATTAGCCTCCACGGCTGGGTTTACAAAATTGAGACTGGAGGAGTTTTTGTTTACGGTATGGATCGTTGCAATATCCAAGCAGAGCATGAAGCAGAGCCGGTGCAAATTTAGTAGCCTTATTCAATTCTTCATTATTTAATGATTTATTCATTGGCTGTTAACACTTGCGATCGCTCCCACAGCGCTCCTAGAGTAACTAATTTTGATCAGATTCTTGTTCACTAGACTCACTGTTCACTATTACTTCTACTTCTTTGTCAAGTATTTCTGTAACAGCCAAGCCAATTTTTTCGCCCATATCTTTACCAATTACTCCCCCCTCTTCTGCCAACAAAACCTCACCGACAATTTCTCCCACTGTCTCACCAATTTTTCCTCCTATTGTTTCACCCGCCGAAACTTCTGTTTCTCCTTGCATTTCTGGCTCCGGGTGCTTTTTTGCCTCTGGGGAATTGGCGTGTTCGGCTTGTTTGCTTAAATCCTCTCCCAAGATTGCACCAACGACAGTACCAATTTCTTCACCAACAACCATTCCTATCGGGCCTGCAAGTACACCCCCTACAGTTTCGCCGACAATTCCTCCCACTACTCCACCTAGCACTTCACTTTCAACTTTTTCTACTTCCGTCTGCATCCTCTGTTCCTGAGGATTAGACTGATCAGTATTTACAGTTAGCTCCGTTGGGCAAAAGATTTTTGAGACATTATCATAAGTCCAAGCAATGCTATTTGGGTCTTTTTTCTGGCTCCACTCGCTAAAATCTGGCTTTGATTTATATCGGCTTAAAGCTTTAGGATGTAAGCCTAAACGCTTTGCTAAAGCTGACGTTTGCAACGGTGTCACATCAGAATTTGCCTGCTCTGTAACAGTATCTACTAACTCATCCTTGGCTTGATCGTCTTCAATCGTCGATATCTCCGGCGTAGATAAATCTGCTTGGACTTCATCGCTCGGTGGCTCAATTGCTGGAGTCGTCTCCTCTTCCCAAGGGTCTTGATCTGGGTTAACCTGTTCCACACTATAAGCAAACGACTCTTGTACAACTCCTGTTGAAATCCCAGGGGATTTATTTTCTACTACTACTACTGGTTCTGGTGTAGGAGGTGGAGGTGGAGACTGTGGAGAAGCCACTTGTGCGATCGCTTCTTGAAGATAAGTCTGCATCACAATACATGAAACATACTTATATTTATAAGTGACAATTATTGACTCAGCTAGAGGGTTAATCCGAACATTGGTAACAAAGTTCAGAGACTCAACCTGCTTTTGCAATTTGCTGGCATACTCTACTTCCTTACCTAATAGGGGAATCCGAATGCGAATCCGTCCTTCAACAGCATGAACAATTTGATAATCCATAGCGGATTTGTCTAATATCAACAATTTTAAGCTGCAAAAAAAAGTTGTCTTCCAAGAATGGAATTAAGTCCGTACATATCCTTTCTAGGGATTTATTTAAAGTAGGGGCGCAAGGTCTTGCGCCCCTACTTATCCCTAGTTCGGTAAACTTACTCTAGATCATAATAAACAAAAATGGAATTACTGGAATGCCGATGGCAGTATTGAGCCAATATGTTAATCCAGTCAGCACAATCGAACCGACAATAGAGATACCCAAGGATAAAACTAAATTGGGTAGTAAAATTCTCAGGTTATTCAATGCCCCAGACACAAAGGAAGACTGCGGGGCATAGCTTGTAGAATGATACATAAGCACCTCAAATGTGATAGTAAATGAAAATTCATGCAGCGTGTTTTATATACTGCTCATAATTGCATGATTACCTGATAAGCTAAATTAAACAAGCAATTTTAACAACTTGTAGGATAACTCCTATGCTTAAGCAAATCAGAAACGCCGGGAGAATTGTTGTTGGTTCCGTTTGTATTGTTTTGGGTGTAATTGGGATACTTCTACCCCTGGTTCCCGGCACTCCTTTTCTTCTTGTTGCTGCTTTCTGTTTTAGTACTTTGGAATCGTAAAAATCAGTTAACTGTTGACTGAATAATTACCCCACTCTCGCTAAAGAGTAAACTTCAGTCCTTGAAAAAAACATCAGGACTATGCCTTGATGAGCAGAATTATTACATTTTTAGGCAAGGCGGATACGAGACACACCACAGTGGCGATCGCCACTGCTAAATGGTTTGCTCAGTGTTCTCAACGGGTGCTACTAGTAACCCACAATCCCAATCCCAGCGCAGAACTGCTGTTAGAAACTTCCCTCAAAGCAACTCCCCAAGAGATTGCGCCTAATCTAAGTGTGGTACAGTTGCAAGCAACAGTACTATTAGAACAAGTTTGGGAAGAAGTCAAAAAGTGGTTGACTCTCTACCTCCCGTCCTCTATAAAAATGGAGGTCTATTCGGGAGAGGTGATTATTCTACCAGGTTTTGACAGCCTTCTGTCCTTCAACGCTCTGCGAAAGTACTATCAAAGTGAAGACTATGATGTCATCATCTATGATGGGCGAGGAGATTTAGAATCATTGAGAATGCTGGGAATTCCTAACATCGCAGATTGGTATTTTCGCCGATTTCGTGAAGCGTTAGAATCTCTAGACTTGAGTAAAATCGCCGACTCGATTGGGGGCCCTCTCGCCAGTGCTTTGTTGAGTGCAAATATGGACACCCGAAAA
This sequence comes from aff. Roholtiella sp. LEGE 12411, assembly GCF_015206995.1. GTDB lineage: Bacteria > Cyanobacteriota > Cyanobacteriia > Cyanobacteriales > Nostocaceae > Komarekiella. The sequence goes on from NZ_JADEXR010000026.1 coordinate 34,892, forward strand.
GTGCAAGATGCTATTGTGCAAATTCAAGATTTGATTGCTAAAAGCGTTGCAGTTGTCGGAGATGCCAAAAGGTTAAGTGCTTATTTAGTGACTACAGATGAACCAGCAGCCATCGCTGAGGCTCGTTGGCTTTGGGGTAGTGCACAGCAGGTTGATTTGCGAGTCAGTGGGGTTCTGGCTTATCAAGGTTATGAAGCAGCTAACAAGACTGAACTAGAGCAAGCTTTTGCTCCATTGAAAGTAAACCTAATTCCAGTGTTGCAAAAACACAATTGGAAACCCCTAATAGATGCACTACCAGATTTTAAAACTGTTCCCCAGGTTCCTCAACCTTTAACAGTTGATTTGGCCCAACGTCAGGTACAAGTATTTTTGCCAGGATTCAGCAAACCGCAAGTCAAGCTTACCCAGTTGGGTACAGAACTCACGGTTGAAGCAGGTGATCAACGGCGAAATATTGTTTTACCGGAGGAACTACGAAATCAGCCAGTTACCGGAGGCAAATTTGAAGAACCTTATTTGGTTATTTCATTTTAGGTTGTGATCCGGTATTTGTAGAGACGTTGCATTGCAACGTCTCTACAGGTTTATGGATGAAAATAGAATGCTGCTCCTAAAACTGCGTAGGTGATCAGCAGTAAGGCTCCCTCTAGCCAGTTAGAGTTTCCATCTGTGCTGATGGAGTTGGTAATTAAAACAGCGATCGCCACTGCCAATACTTCAAATGGGTTAAAATCTAGATTCATCGGTTGCCCCATCAACTGACCTATTAATACCAAAATTGGAGCGACAAACATTGCTATTTGTAGACTGGAACCCATCGCCACTGCTACTGCTAAGTCCATTTTATTTTTCATGGCAAAGGTAGCAGCAGTAATATACTCTACAGCACCTCCAAAAAGTGGAATCAGAATTACCCCTGTAAATAAACTAGTAAAGCCCAAAGTCGTAATCGCTTTTTGTAGACTGGCAACTAAAATATCAGAAACAAATACCAAGCCAATGGTACAAATTAGCAAGATAGCAACATTCTTCCATAGCGACGCTCTATGTTGATGAGATTTAACTTCTGCTGGTTCTGATTCATCAAACTCAGTAGCTCTGAGTTCATACATATCCCTGTGGGTTTTCATAGAAAACAGCAGCATCAACAGGTAGAACACTAAGAGCAAAATCGCAGCAACCGCAGAAAAATTATTGATAGTTGTAGACTGTAATCCTTTAGATGTGAAGTCGATAGCAGTAGGCGTAAGTAGCACTACTAAGGCCAAATTTAGTGAAGAAGCATTAATCCGAGCCACCTTCGGCTGAAAACTTTGCTCTTTAAAACGTAACCCTCCCAAGAAAATTGCTGCTCCTAGAGCTAGGAGCAAGTTAGCAACGATAGTACCTGTAATGCTGGCTTTGACTACCTCCACCAAACCCGCATTCAGAGCAACAATCGAGATAATCATCTCAGTTGCGTTACCAAAGGTGGCGTTGAGCAACCCGCCGAGGGATGGCCCGACAACAGTGGCAATTTCCTCTGTAGAATTAGCAATCCATGCTGCTAAGGGGATAATTGCTAAACCAGAAGTAACGAAAACAATAACAGGATGTAAATGCAGCCATTCCGTTATAAAGGAAATAGGCACAAACACTAACATCCGAAGCAAAATTTTATCTTTTGTTGTCATTTGGCTTAGTCCTTTAGAAAAACTATAAATAATTTTTATAAAATCCAAGTTATGAGAAGAAGTCAGACAGCAGAAGGTTAAAGCCTTAATAAGAGTGGGTTGCTCTGGTTGTAATTTTATATTTAATGATATCTGTCTGCTTAGATTAAGTAGTATTTGTATGCTTACTTATTCTCTTACTTTGGGCGGAGAGCATTTACATATTTAAGTAGAAGGTAAAAAGAATTTAATCTTTTAATATTTAAATGTAACCAATAAGTAATTTTGATAACAAAATGAATTACATTATTATACTTTCTGTTGGTGCTTATTTAGTTATCTCATTTATGGCTTTTCAGATAATTGAAGCCTGTAAACATGAGACTCAGAACATTTCTAACCGATATATGTATCGTCAAAAATACTCTGTTAGTTAGGAAAATCTCAATAACTATTTCTGACAATCAACAAAAATAGAGCTTTGCAAAAAATCAGACCTGATTAACCTTAAAATGGTCTGTAGGTAAAAAAAGAAACAATTTATTTAAATAGAGTCAAGCTAGGGAGAATCAAAATGGATGGCATAGTTGTAGTTGCTTTGGTTGCCTACGTTGTTTTGTTTTGTATGGCCTTTTATGTAGTTCAAGGCTATATGGAAGAAAGTAGACAAATTGCTAGACGATATAGAAAATCTCACCAAAGTTGATTTCTTTGTGTTGTGAGATTTTTATAAGTCAATCTTCCTTGGAACTATCATTAGGTTAAAGGTTGTTGATTCAATTTTCTCCCGTTCAAAACAGGGAAATGTAACTCGGTGGAAGTGGCTGGAATTGGCATAATATTTGTTTGGTGATTGTTTTTATATTGTGATGGCACAATCGAATCAAAAATGGGGCGCGAACCATTTAAGAATTCAGCAATGAATGCCGAGCCATTATTAACAATGACATTCCAAACTGGATTGACACCTAAGAACATACCGCCACCAATTTGCATCATCAGATTGGGAACAACAATAGTTGCCATATTTTGGTAAACTACCTGCATTCCTCGTTTGGCGATCGCAATAGCATAAATTAATCCTTGCAATTGCTGATCAAGCAGCACCACATCTGCTGTTTCTGTACAAACATTCCCCTTGAAGGCAAGTGAGACAGAAATATCTGCATGACAATCACCATTTATTCCCAGCACTGCTACGCATCCTCTTTGACTGCGGAGTCCATCAACTAAGTTTGCTTGTTGTTGGGGATGAGATTCTGCAAGGATATGGTTAGCATGAATGCCAAATTTTTTTGCGAGAATGGTAGTCTTTGCTAAACTATCGTCACTGACGAGGTAGACAGTAATACCCATCTCTTGCAGGGTAGCGATCGCCTTAATACAGTCTGATGCAGTTGTATTTAGATATAATAATGCAGAGTCATGGATCACAAGGGTATTTAACTGAGTCAACAACTCCACAACACGACCACTACGGATATAAATGCCATTTTGGACAGCGTAAGTCAAGGCACAGAGGATGGTTGTTGAGATAGAAATAGGGATACCACTACCAAAATCAAACTGGAAGGGAGAAATAGCTGCTCCTAAATTACCTGTTGCAGCAAAAATAGTGCCGCCTAAAACTAAGGTTGGCACAATGGCATTTTTCACCAACTCTGCCTGTTGTGCGCCAATGTGTGTATCATGCACCGGAGCAGTTTGCATAAGATGAGCAATCAATCCCAGGCGAGTATTTTCACCTGTCCGTTCCACTAAGATACATAACTCTCCTTCCAATAAGCGAGAAGAGGCGTAGACCTCTTGTCCTAGAGAATAATGCAGAGGTGTAGCTATGTTTGTGAGGTAGGAGCAATCCACCAAACCACTACCAGATAGAATCCTACCATCTACAAGAATTATTTCACCAGCATGAATCGTGATGCGATCGCCCGCTTGCAACTCTATTGCTCTGACTACTGGCTGTAATTGATCACGCTGCACCCAAATATCTTGATGCAAATACTTTAAAAAGTCTAGAGCTTTTTGTTTTCTGGCTTCATCAACTGTACCGCGTAAGCTTCTACGGATTTCTACTAAACTGGTTTTTAAGGACGGGGCAATATATTGACCTTGGACGACTTGTAGAGTCATCCACGCCGAGTCTAAAAGATCAATATTCGGATGATGCTGATTAACAATGCTGTCAGCCGCTCGATTGAACCAAGGCATTGCAGCACCAGCGATCGCTATTATGATCAACAGAGGTGGTAATTCCAACGGAACTGCAAATATTGCCAGACTCAGACTGAGCAGAGGTAGACCTAAATCTCTCCATTGGTTAACTTCTGGAATCAGGTCAGATTCTTCTGTAGTTTCTTCATCAGAAGTTTCAATCAGATTTCTTTGTTGAACACAACTCGCCTTTTCAATACAGATTGACAGATATTTTTGAGCATCTTCAAAATTAACCACACTGACTTTGTAGTTAACAATCAGCGAGCTAGCTGCGGGATTGATGCGAACCTCAGTGACAAACTGCAACGACTCAACCAAGCGATTGAGATTTTCAGCAAACTCTAAGTCATCTGCCAGTCTGGGTACACGAATACGGCAGCGCCCCAGGGTGCTATGAACGACTTGATAAAACATATTTCTCGATTGCTGTCGGGAAGATATTGAACTTCCATTGTGATCAATATAATAAGTCACAATCCGGAAAACATAAACTGAATCTTCGCCATGTCAGATAACTCTTAACATAACGCGACAACTTTTCTAGCTGTGATGTCTTGCTCTGGAAAAGTGCGATCGCTACATTAGGAATTCTATATTACAAGATATTATGGACTAGACTCTGTTATAATTCAGAGCTGCGGCATTCGCACTGGGTCTTTGCGCTACTGCCCATCCAGCCCTTCAAACTTGTGTCCGTCCGCCTAAGACTGACGCCGCCACTGGCGACAGATCGATGTTATTTTCGGAGTTATATGTCTTTTTCTAATCTCGGCTTGTCCAATGAAATTATCCGTGCTGTCACTGAGCGAGGATACACTAAACCCACGCCAATTCAAATGCAGGCGATCCCTGCGGTTTTATCGGGTAGCGATCTGCTAGCTGGGGCACAAACTGGCACTGGCAAGACCGCAGGCTTCACCCTGCCGCTGTTGCATCGATTGTCATCTGACCAGAACATCAAAGGCACGTCTAATGGATATCCACCGATTAGGGCGCTGATTCTCACTCCGACCCGCGAACTCGCTGCACAGGTGGAAGAGAGCGTACTTTCCTACGGCAAGTACCTGAAGTTGAACACAATGGCGATGTTCGGGGGGGTCAGCATTAATCCGCAAAAACGGCTTTTGAAGGGTCGCGTGGATATTCTGGTCGCTACCCCAGGGCGACTGCTAGACCATGTGCAGCAGGGCACGGTGAACCTGTCAAATATTGAGGTTTTGGTGTTGGATGAAGCAGATCGGATGCTGGACATGGGGTTTATTTGTGACATCCGTCGCATTCTCTCGCTCCTGCCTAAACAGCGACAAAATTTGCTATTCTTCGCCACCTTCTCGGACAAAATCAAGGCACTCGCCGCCGGGCTGCTGAATCACCCGAAGATGATCGAGGTGGCACGCCGCAACGTTACTGCTGAAACAGTAACACAGAAAATTTACAAAGTAGACCGTGACAGGAAGCGTCAATTACTTACTCACCTAATTCAGCAAGACAATTGGCACCAAGTGTTAGTGTTCACTCGCACTAAATATGGTGCAGACCGTCTGGTAAAGCAATTAATAGAGAACCGCATTCAAGCACTGGCCATCCACGGTAATAAGAGCCAGTCGGCGCGTACCCATGCTCTGGCGAAGTTCAAGAACGGCAGTTTACAGGTACTAGTCGCAACCGACATTGCCGCTCGTGGTCTTGATATCAGCGAACTACCCCATGTCGTCAACTTTGATCTGCCTAATGTCCCAGAAGATTATGTTCATCGTATTGGTCGTACTGGCCGCGCTGGCGCGTCAGGTGAAGCTATCTCGTTGGTATGCGTCGATGAATACCATCTGTTGGCAGATATCGAAAAACTGATTGAACAGCGCTTGCCCTTTGAAGTGGTTGCTGGCCCTGGAGACAATTTCGACACCAAGCCCAAACCAATTACAAATGAACGCAAGCATAGACCCAAAGGTAGCAAACGTCAGGATCGCTCTACTGCTAAACCTTCACCACAGACATCAGCTAAACAATCGGCACCGCCAACCGTGATAGGTGGTAAAAAGTCCGATGCTCGTCCCGGAGCATCACGCCGTTGGGCTAAACGCTCACGCTGAACCATCAGTCCTACCAATACCAATCACTCTTTTAGCTTCTTTAAAGTCACAAGTTAGAAATGCAACCGTGCATTCAAATGACTTTCCTTGACTTGTAAGCATCTAAGGAGTCAATGCTGTTTACACTTATCAGACCTCTTGCAAAAGTCCAAAAATCAGAAATGTCATTCTGAGCGGAACGCAGTGGAGAGAAGAATCTCACTAGATGTTTCACTCCGCTCAACATGAGAAGTTAAGCATTTATGCAAGAGGTCTATTTGTCATGCGTTCTTTGTAAATACTTTCGACTAATGACAGATGACGCATGACAGCCCTCATGAATGATTGTGCAATTTAAAGTTATTTTAGCTTAAGACAACCTCAAAACTTGTAACTGCGACCTTTGCGAACTTGGCTACCAGCCAAAGCCAAGCCAAAAATTGTTAATCCAGCGAGGTTAGCAGGCTCGGAAACTGATTGGGAAATCGCAGACTTATTAAATTGGAAGGCGATAGTTTGCGAGCCTTTTAATTTCGTAGCATCATAGCCAGTGGCTAACAATTGCTGCGTTACAGCTCCTTGTGTAAGGAAAGAGATATCCGTAAGATATTTTCCAGAAGCAATGGCATTGAGGTTAAATGTTTGGTTTTTGCCATTATTGGTAAAGTAGCTATTAGTCAAATCACCATAGCCTACATTACCACCACCTTGTTTTACTTGGCCCTCATAAGAATTTTTCCCGCCTGCCAAGCCTCCATAAGTATTTACAGTGTAGCCTTCTTTGATATCAGTAACGGTTTTAGCCTGAACACCACTATAGACACCAAGCTGTTGTACCCCGGAAGCATTAACTGAAGAGAAGTGAATACCGAATAAATTACCGCTACTCATGGCATCCTCAAAGGTCTTACCTGACATATTGAAGAACAAGTCACCATATCCAATCTGACCACCAGCAGCGCCTGTTTCTGATTCTCCTGTTAATTTCATATTGCCATTAAGAGCTAGAATCACGCTGGTAGCGGTTTCCTTGATAGCCATGCCGTAAATATCATAGGGATTTTTCTGTCCTGGTGCTGCACCAACCCAGTAATTACCGTTCATCCCATCTGTATTTGAATCAAATGCATACTGCCAGCCACTAGTATCAGTAGGGTTTGTTCCTAATAAAAGTCCAGTAGTGTCGTTCAAACACTCTAAAGATATGCTAAATGCCGTTCCCTTTAAGTCGGAGGCATACGCTCCTTGACCAGCTATAGAGAGGATGCCAACAGTGGAAAGAGCAATTTTCAGTAAATTGGATAACTGGTGAGTTTTCATTATTTATACTTTTATTGGTTGAAAGAATCACATTTTTGTGGACTTATACATTTGTACTTTGACTTTTAAAAAGACAAAAGCGTGATTTCTCTGAAGAGATAATTTGCCGAATTTAACTTTATTTTTATAAAACTCAAATATTCAATTACATATCAAATTAAAATTGCTATCAGCGCACCCGGTTGTATCAAAGGCAGAAGGAGAGTAAAGCCAAGCTACTTTAGAAGTCTACGTTTTTGGACACCAAACTATTTAGAGCATTTTGAGACTTTTTCGGCTTCGCATGAACTTAACAAAACAGATCTCAGAAGTATCACCGTACAAGCTATTGAACTATAGTAATCAGATTTGATTGGTGAATCACTCGTAGATGCAGGGAATGGGGAACTCGGGGCCCCCTCTGGGGATAAGGGGCAATGGGGAATAGGGAAGAAGTAATAAAGGTGTACCTAGCTTCGTAAAAATCAAATAAGAACCCTATAGTTAGTATTTGTGCAAGTGAAATGATTCTGGTAGCTGGGTTTTCGGGAATTGGTAAAACTGTACTTGTCAATGAAGTTCGTAAACCAATTGTTTGTGTGACAACGCGGTTATTTCGTCAAAGGAAAATATGACCAATTTCAGCGGAATATTCCATTGAGTGCATTTGTGCAAGCATTCCGAGATTTAATGTAGCAATTATTAACACGACGTGGTACTCGAATTCTGCAATGGAAAAATAATGTTTTAGGGTAAGGGCTGTATCTTAACTTAGTGCCATTCGGAAATGTTGCTAAGAGAAACACCGAATAATCATAAGAAGCCCGAGAGGATTCCCAGATTTTTTTATAAATACGAGGGCTAATCGTTAAAGTGTCTGGAGAATCCTCACAAGCTCAGCTTAACACCCTTCAAGAAGTTAACGGTTGTTGTTTCATCTGCACGTCTACCAAAAGTATGAAGTAAATATTACAAAATAATGTGAGCAAAAATACAATGCGTTGATTAGGCGTTTGTTATCAACATTGTGAAGTAAGTATTTATCCTCAATAATGGGCTTGAGATGTCTATTTATCCAAAGCAGAGGGCGGCTAGCTATAATCAGCTAAGTACGTCAGCGAAGACAGCAGGTGCGTGGGATGATATTGCCCAAAAGTTCTGAGTTTCTCGCCAATATGTCCGATCAACTGTCCCATGAACTGCGGACACCGCTAAACAACTTATTGATTTTGGCTAGATTGTTGGCGAATAACGTCGAGAGTAATGACTGAACACATTTTAAAAGCCACCAGAGAAACTGTGCATTTAGGTGGTTTCTCCCATTTGCTAGAACCAGTACTCACTGTTGATTCTGGCGACACAGTTGAAGTAGAAACTTACACTGGTTACTACATTTATGACAAAGCACCACCAGAGTTTCTCACACCGGAATTTCTCGACATCTGCCAAAATCTTGCATCAGAACGCAAAATTGCTGGAGGGCCGCACTTACTCACAGGGCCAATTTACGTGCAGGATGCAGAACCAGGGGATGTTTTGGAAGTAAAATTAGAAGCGATCGCACCTCGTTTACCAGTGGGTTTTAACGCGATTCGTAGAGGTTGGGGAGCCTTACCACACCAGTTTGCTCAACCAGCCTTGAGATTCATTCCTCTCGATTTAGCAAACAACATCGCTGAATTTCCTGAGGGTGCTGGCATAAAAATTCCCCTAAAACCGTTTTTTGGCATTCTTGGTGTCGCCACCCCAGAAACCTCCAGAACTTCTGTTCCACCTGGTTCTTATGGTGGTAATATCGATAATCGCGAACTGCAAGCAGGTTCGAGATTATTTTTGCCTGTTTTCGTCCCAGGTGCGTTGTTTTCAATTGGTGATGGTCATTCAGCACAGGGAGATGGTGAAGTAAATGTCACCGCTATTGAAACTTCTATGAACGGAAGAATAACACTCACGCTTCGCAAGGATATACAACTGACAACACCAATTGCAGAAACTCCAACCGATATTATCACAATGGGGTTTGGTCAGACCTTAGATGAAGCCTTAGAATTAGCGTTGAAAAATATGATTGATTTTCTCAAACGCTTCATAAATTTGTCGCCGGAAGATGCTTATGTGTTGTGTAGTTTAGCTGTGAATTTTCGCATCACTCAAGTTGTAAATAGTCCACAAAAAGGTGTGCATGGGATGCTACCCAAATCAATTTTCTCAAAGTCAATCAATTTATAAGTTGCAATGCGAATATAGCGAAACTTAGCGTAGCATTAACTAAAGGCGTCAAGGGAGTATAAAGAGATGAGGAGAATTGAGAGATTACAGTAAAGTGGGTACTGTATGTAATGCCCACCCTACAATTAACTTTGTCAGGAGTTATTAGTCAAAAGTATTTACAAAGAACTAATAACAGTATTTTCCAATTAATGTCCAACTTGGACGCACTTTCTCTTAGCATAACTAATCAAAGGCTTCCCAACATTCGACTGACTTGTTCTAACTGTAATGGTTTTCGTTCAATACTCTGAAAATACTCAATTTTTTGTAGGTAAGTATATGCTGTTTTAAATGTACTTAAATTTAGTAAAACAATGTCTTCGTAAACAGACTCTTGCGGAGTCTTTATATCCATAATTAATTCTTGTATATTATTTTGGCTAATGGCAATTTTTAGATATTTCAAAAACAAGTCACGCTTCTTAGACCGAACACTGAGCAAGTACCAATTACCGTTAATAGGTGGTGGTACTGAAGGTTCTAGAGGTTGTACAGGTGGCATAATTTGCGGTGATATTAGGTGAAAATTATGGCAAATTCACAAGCGTTAAAACAGCTTTGCCTTGCCAAGTAAATAGTTGTGATTTAACAAATATAGAAAACAATAGCTATTATCTTCTATTGGAGAAATTACAACTTGTAACTGTTAGCATTCAGAGTCTAAACTAAGTAGATTATGAGTCAATACGGTTCAGTTAACGAAAAATCCCAATTTTTCTAATGCTGAAAGACTTATTCTTAGGTTTAAATATTGAGAATAATGTCAATTACTGACCTTAACTGAACCGTATTGGATTATGAGTAGCTAAAAAAGACTTAGACTTGCCGATTTATCAAAATATTATAGCAGTCATTTCATCCAGTAGCTTTGCTGTATTAAATAAAACTCGTCTTGGGCACACAAGAGTAAGTGCGATCGCACATATCAATCATCTAAATTCAGTTTCAGTAAAGAATTCTTTCGTTTCTTCACACGTTCCTCAAATTGTTATTATATAAGCATAGCTGAGGAAATAAGAGTCATAAGACGCGATTATACTCTTATGAAAAATTTCAAAACTAAAATAGGATTGCTGTAGGAACTAGAAACCTTAAAGACTAATCACCAATAAAACCGGAGGTCTATATGATTAAAAAGATCCTAGTTGCATTGGATCGCTCGGAAATAGGACAACAGGTTTTTGAGCAAGCATTGACTTTAGCAAAGTTAACACAAGCCAACTTAATGTTACTGCATGTCCTGTCTCCAGAAGCAGAAGGTAGTCCTTACGTACCGATGTTGTCTAATTTTGATTATTACCCAGGATTGAATAATCAAAGTTTTGAGTTATATCAAAAACAGTGGGACACACTAAAAAATGAAGGTATCCACATGTTGCAATTTTTCTGTGCCCATGCTAATACCGCTGGTGTTATTACGGAATTTACACAAAGCATTGGTAATCCTGGTCGCATGATTTGTGATTTAGCCCAGAATTGGGACACTGACCTAATTGTCATGGGGCGTCGGGGTCGTTCTGGGCTGAGCGAACTATTCCTTGGTAGTGTCAGTAACTACGTCCTTCACCATGCTCCTTGTTCAGTGCATGTTGTGCATCTTGCAGTTACTGCTACAACAGATAAAGTTGCACAAGCAACCACAAACCCTTTAAGTGTCAACTAAATACAGTTTTGATTAAAAGTTTGAACGATCATCTTTAGACTTATCCGGAAATTAGGTTTTGACCCATGTTTTACAAGGCTTTGATACTCATTTGTGGATATGTCTAGTGTTTATTTGATCGTTATCACAGCATCTACACTATCAGTCTTCAGTTGACCATCTTCCATATAAATGATGCGATCGGCAATATCGAGGATGCGGTTGTCATGAGTAACCAGCAAAATCGTACAATCTTGCTCTTTTGCTAGCTTCTGCATCAATTCGACGACATCGCGCCCAGATTTTTTGTCGAGTGCAGCAGTGGGTTCGTCTGCTAGTACAATCTTGGGATGGCTGACTAAAGCACGTGCGATCGCCACTCGTTGTTTCTGTCCCCCAGATAGATTTTCTGGGTAGTAATTTACATGATCTGCCAAACCGACAGCTTCCAAGATGGCGATCGCTTTGGTGTCAATATCCTCATTCAGAAATTCGTCATGCAATTCTATAGACATTCGCACATTTTCTTTAGCTGACAAAAAAGTCATTAGGTTATGCGCCTGAAAAATATAGCCAATCTGGCGGCGAAGTTTGGTCAACTGCTGTTTTTTTGCACCACAAATTTCCTGTCCTAAAATTTTCAGGCTACCTTCTTGAGCAGAACGCAGCCCACCCATCAGCGTCAACAGGGTGGTTTTTCCCGACCCTGAGGGGCCAGTCATAATGACAATTTCTCCAGCGTTAATCTCCAAATTAATATCAAATAATACTTGTTTGCGAAGCGCACCTCCACCAAAATAGTGGTTGAGGTTACTAACAGAAATTACAGGTTCTAAAACCGAGAGTGTTGAGTTAGAAGTTACTTGTACAGATTCTTGGAACATAAGATTTTTATCAAGGTTTTAAATTGTGGCTTAGGAGTCAAGAGTCAAAAATCAAGAGATAGTGGTTATCCTCCACTCCCTCACTCTTGACACTAAAAAACATCGGCGGGATCAGCAGCTCGTAGCTTTCGCATGGCGATCGCTCCAGAAAAAGTACACATGATAATGGTTAAAACGAAGACAGATATAGCTCGTTCCAGCTTCATGGTTAGGGGAAGCAGTGTAGCAGCATAGGTGATCTGATACAGCCCTACAGAAAGCAAAAATGCAGGCATATAACCTAACACGGCTAAGACCAATGCTTCTTGGAATAGGACTCCTAAAAGGTAGCGATCGCTATAACCCATTGCTTTGAGGGTGGCGTATTCTGGCAGGTGTTCCGAAACATCAGAGTAAAGTATCTGGTAGACAATGACGATGCCGACAATGAACCCGACACCTACACCCAAACCAAAAATAAAACCAATACCAGTCCCGGTGGCCCAGTAATTTTTTTCGATTTCGGCAAACCCTTCTGGAGTTAAGACTTTGACATCATTGGGTAGCCCGGCGACAAGTTGCGATCGCACTTTTTCGAGATCACTACCTGGTTTGAGGTGAATCAACCCAACTTCTATTTGATCAGGTTTACGGTTTGGAAACAGTTGTAAAAAAGTAGAGTCACTGGTGATGACATTACCATCGGCGGCAAAGGAAGCACCATTACTAAACACGCCTTTAACGCTCACAGCTTTGCTATTCAGTTCCGTCTCAAAGTTGCCTGTTTTTTTAAATATATCTCCAACCGCCCCATACTCTGGACGACCTGCCTGGTCAAACAAAACTTGATATAACTGCTTGAGATGATCCTGATTGTGTTGGATTTCAGGAAATTTAAACGCAGATTTGGCCGGATCAATACCCCATACTAAGATGGCACGATCAAGACGCGTTTCGGGATTTCGCCATTGTCCGGTGTTAATATAAACCGAATTCACCGACTCAATACCTTCGTAACCCAATGTTTGGTACAGTCGCTCTCTAGAAAAGCTTTTTACCGAAAACAAAGTTTGAAATTGGGGATTAATCAAAACCAAATCTGCTTCTAAATTGCGATGGGGTTGGACGGCTCCATCAAAAAGCGCACTTTCAAACCCCAACTGAATAAACATCAGCATATCGGCAAAGGTAATACCTGCGACTGCAACCACCAGACGCGTTTTTTCTTTCATTAATTGCCGCCATGCTAGCGGCGTTTTGCGAAACAGTTTAGAAAACATATAATTATGAATTAGTAATTATTTTGTCAGCCTGTTCAAGCTGGCGCTGTCGCATTAATAGAAATAAGGGAAGACCTAAAGAAACACCGACCAAGAGATTACAAGCAACATAAATCCAGAGATGTTGCATTTTAAGGCGTGTTCCTTCCCAAAATACGAATACCCACAATACAAGGGACGAAACAATAACATCCATACCAAAAAAACCAGAAATTTTGTTAGCAAATAGTTGTTCAAAAAACAGTTTTATATCAAAACCATGCTCTAAGGTAAAAGGAATGAACTGAGAATAAGGTAGAGCAAAGCCAAGTATACAAAGCAGAAAGTATATGATTTGAACCATGATCGAATTCACCTTATAAGCTAATCGTCATTTATTTTTCCAGACCAATTCGTTTGTAGCAAGGGCTTCAGCCCTGGGAGCAATGCAACTTAAATGCTCATTAGCTTAAGAGATGCTGGAATATACGAGTTCACATTATGGTGTATCTAACCTTTGGAACAACAACTCTACAATTCAATCGCTGTCTGCACCTGTAAATTGGTAAAACCAGCAACTCGCTTACTGTCTTCGGGATTCAGGCGAATTTTCACCTCAATCACTCGGCTATCAAGGTTTTCCCCAGGCTGGTTGCTGAAAACATTTTGGCGATTTACCTGCAAGCCAATTTGAGCAACGGTTCCTCGCAGTTCGCCGACAAATACTTGACTGGTAATCGTTGCCTGTTGTCCTAGTTTCACTTTACCAATGTCGGTTTGATAAACTTCTGCTACTGCAACCATTTGGTCTGTTTGCGCTAAGTCTGCAATTCCAGCAGTACTAATTTTTTCTCCGGCTCTTGTATGAATTTTGATTATCTGTCCCGCCATCGGTGCTTTGATGTAAGCTCCCGCCAACTCGGTTTGAGCGTGTTTGAGTGAGGCGATCGCATTCTCAACTTCTGATTGTGCCGCTGCTACATCCACAGTCCGGACTTCTGCAATACTGGTAAGCGTAGCTTTGGCTTCACTAACTTGCTTGTTCCCAGTGGCGTTGGTGCGGTTGAGCGCGGCTTTCGCTTCAGCAAGTTCTCTGCTTGCAGTGGTGTTAATGCGGTTGAGTACTGCTTTGGCTTCGCCCAGTTGCTGTTTAGCAGTTTCCACGCTCAAGCCTTTACCGTCAAATAAAGAACTTGAAATTGCGCCTTGAGTATATAGTTGCTGATAACGTTGATATTCGGCTTGGGCATTATTTAATTCTGCGGAAAGCTTCTTAATTGTTGCTTCTTGAGCTATTCTGTCTCCTTGCCATTGCGCCTCTATCCGGGCGATCGCTTCTTGTTGAGCTGATTTGTCTCCTTGGGACTGGGCTTGTAAGCGTTCAACACTTGCTTGCTGTGCCTGAATTTCGCCAGTTTTGGCGCCGGCTTTCACTTGAGCGAGTTTAGCTTGAGCAACTTTGACTTGTTTTTCAGCCTGTAGTACCGCAGTTTGCAAGCGATCGCGTGCGTCTAAAATTGCTAAAATCTGTCCGGCTTGAGGGCGATCGCCCTCCTTAACTAGGATTTGGGCAATGCGATCGCCATCTAAAGCTATAGGTGCAAATAAGCTAATTACTTCTGCTTCTGGTTCTATTCTTCCTAATGCTGATACTTTCAGTCTAGTAGGCGTGGTTTGTATAGACTCAGATGAGGCAGTTTGACTAACTTTTCCAAACTGAGAAATACCATAGATAACAATTCCACCTGTAAGAACAGTCGCGGCAATTACTAATGCAATTAATCCTTTATTGGGAACTTTGAATAACAGTTTACTATTCATCTGTTTCTCTCCATAATATTCTCAGATTGTGTATGAGTATCATTCGTATTACCTATAGGATTCCTATTTGATTTTTGAAAGAACGGCGTACACCTCTAACTCCCTTTTTTCCCATTTCCCATTCCCTGTCTCTACAAGTCAGTTCACGAATCAAATCGGATTACTATAGTAATTGCTCGTTCCTTGAATATGATTTACAGTTAGTTTCTTGATTAGTCAAATATGCCATCAGCATTTTACCCAACAAGGCAAATTGTTCACAAAAATTAATATTTTCATTACCCCATAACCGTTCGAGAATTAAGCCATCAATTAGACCCAATATAAAGGAAGCAAGCGCCGGATCTTGGATACCCAAAACATCCTTGAGCGCTTGCCGAGATTGATCATCAACCCGCTTAAATACTCCACTACCCCACGGTTCCTTAGAGTCTTGATGCTGACGAAAATCAACCAATATATAAGTTAATTTAATAAAGTAATCTTCATTTTTAGAAAGATATCTTCCCACTGCTTCTAGTTTTTCTTGAAGTGTCTGCATTCCCTCCAACTCAGCCATTGCCATTAGCATCTCTTGCTGATTGATCTCTTCCACAAATTGCTTAAATAAAGTCTTTTTGTTGGGGAAGTAGTGGTATAAGGTACCAGTAGAAACTCCTAACCCCTGAGCAATTTGGCGCATAGTGATGGAACCATAGCTTTTTTGGGCAAATAAGTTAAAGCACTTGCCGAGTAGTTTTTTACGGTATAACTCATGGTCAACAATCTTAGGCATGAATAGGTTAATTTATATATATCGAACGCTCGTTATTTATAAGAGTAACCTCTCTGTTACTGATTTGTCAAAGTATGGTTGATTTAAATCGAACATGGTTTATATAGCCTAAGTCTAAAAAAAATGTGATATTTATTACTTTTTTTCAGTGAAATGTACGATATTTTGTCAGGTAAAAGCACTTGATTAGAGGTGACATACTCCTATAGGACTTACGCAACTGGTACACAAGGCTTCTGGTATAAGAGTCAAGGGTCAAGGTTTTTTGGACTTTTGACCTTTGACTCTGGACAACCTCTGGCGTTAAAAATATGACACTTGCGTAAGTCCTATATGTGATTAATATAGCTAATGGCGATCGCCGATGACGGATGCACAAGTTCTGGTTTGGCAAAGTAACCATACTTTTATCTTGATAGAGTAAATAATGCTTTTATTAAACGGTGTGATTAGATTACCTAATGATAAGTTATAAGCCAACAATAGATGCGTTGATATTAATGATTGATTTTTAGATAAAAACTATTATATTGAAGCCAAACCAGCTTGAAGATAGGTTAGTGATTGTCCATAACTAACGCTTATTTGATATTAGGAGATTATCAAAATAATAGCTATGACATTTAGTATTAGGGATTTGTTCCCTGTAATTATGTAATAGACTAGGAAAGTCTTGACTTCTTTACCCTCAGACGCCTTGAGGAAGCGAGCAGACAATATTTATGTTTTAATATCTCTAAAAATCAACCATTAGTAAGAGTATCTTATACAAAATATATGCTGATGATATTTTTGCTAATTGATTTCTCGTTATTAATAGGCTTAATATTCTGTGATGGGTTGACAACCTTCAAAAATTAACTCAGAAAGTGTTATACAATAGAGCTGATCAACCTTACTAATTTATTGGTAAGTAGTATAAAAATGCTATAAGTCTGGATATCCATACTTGACAATAAAAAATTAATGAGGCTAAAGAGGAGGAAATAACCATGAGTAACTTAACATCTGCACATACCGAAGTTGACAAAGTGCAGAAAAAAAATCTAACTATAGATAAAAAACCTCGTCGAGCTACAGATGATATTGTACGTGCTTATCTGCAACAAATTGGGCGAGTAAATTTGTTGACTCGTGAACAAGAGATTGTTTTTGCTCAACAGGTGCAGCAGATGATGACTTTACTAGCTGCTCAAGAAGAATTGGCTGTGAAATTAAAGCACCAACCGACATTGCAAGAATGGGCTGCTCATACAAACTTAAGTGTCGAGGTATTAGAGCAACAGCTAAGTCAAGGACACCAGGCTAAGCAGAGAATGATTCAGGCGAATCTCCGGTTAGTAGTAGCAGTTGCTAAGAAATACCAGCAACGAAGCCTAGAGTTTATGGATTTAATCCAAGAGGGTACTTTGGGCTTAGAACGAGGCGTGGATAAATTTGATCCCACGCTTGGGTATAAGTTTTCTACCTACGCTTATTGGTGGATTCGTCAAGGAATTACACGAGCGATCGCCCAACAAGGACGTACAATTCGCTTACCCATTCACATTTTTGAGAAACTCAACAAAATTAAGCGTGTACAGCGCGAATTATCTCAACAACTGGGGCGCGTTCCTACCACCACTGAAATTGCTAACTCATTATCTCTGACACCCAGCCAAATTCGAGAATGTTGGTATCTCACCCGTCAACCCTTTTCCCTAGAGGCGCGAGTTGGAGAACAACAAGATACAGAATTGCAAGACATCCTAGAAGATGACGGACTTTCTCCGGAAGACTACGCTGTCGAAGAATCCCTCCACCAAGACTTACAAGACTTATTGGCAAAGCTGACTCCTCAGCAGAGAGAAATATTAACCTTGCGCTTTGGCCTTGCTGATGGATATGAACTTTCTTTAGCACAAATTGGCGATCGCATGGGTATTAGTCGAGAACGGGTGCGCCAGATAGAGCAAAAGGCTCTAAGTCTTCTAAGGCGTCAAAAGGATCAAGTGCGTAGTTATCTAGCTGTTTAAGGAAAATGTAGAGTATAAAATTAAGTTCTTCTAGGAGAAAATGAACCTCAGTAGCCTCAAATAAGATTTGATATGAGTACACCACAAACAGTACAACAATTGCAAGCAGAATGGGTAACGCCGGAAAACTTTCGGCGTTATGGACAGGTGATTTCTGCTAGTCAAGATGGAAAGGCTTACGATGCGGAAGATGCCAATTTAAATCTACAAAATGGCATTCCACGATTTTATATTATGCGTTTGCAGGGCAGAGGGCGAAAATTTCACCAAATCACTCGCCATCTGCAATGTACTCAATGTTTGGGTTCTTTAGAAGGAAAAGATTGGTTCATTGCAGTTTGTCCTCCTAATAATGATGTGAATCAACCAGCGCTAGAGGAGCTTGCAGCTTTCCGCATTCCAGGGAATTGTTTTATTAAGTTACATGAGGGGACTTGGCACGCTGGGCCATATTTTGAGCATGACGCTGTAGATTTTTATAATTTAGAACTAGCTGATACAAACAAGGTGGATCATTTTACCCACAATTTTTTTAAGAGTCATCAGCTAGAGTTTGAGATGGTGTAGGTGAAACTAGGTCTTTGTATAATTTCGGGGTATTGATATCTACAAGCTGTTTGACACTCCCTGCTCTAAACAAGCTGTTCACAGCTTATCCCCTTCTCCACCAGCGACGAAGAAGGGGTAAAATTCTACCTACATCCTAAAGACTCACGAGTATCCACACCAGTTTTAGAATTCACACCACTTGCTTTAACACAGAGCTTTTTCACTTGCTGTCCATCTAAAATTGCATTTGTGAAATCAGCACCTGTGATATCAACATTATCGAAAGTAGAACGTAGCATCATTGCATCTGTCAAAACGGTATCACTTAAATCAGTACCCTTAAACCTTGCCAGATAAGCTATGCCATTACTAAAATCTGCACCATGCAGATTAACCCCCTCCAACACGCTACCGTTAAACACACCACCGCGTAAGTCGGCATTGCTAAAGTTAGCATTCTCTAGATTGACATTGGTAAACTCAGTGCCAACTAAATTTTGACCAGAATAATCCTTCCCCTTAAGTTCATCATTACCAGCAGAACGGGTAATACTAGAAGAACTTGCAGCTTGGGCTGATAGGGGAAACAAAAAAAGAACCATAGCCAAGATAAAGCTAGCTAGTAATCGCCAATATTTCATAATGTTTTCTTAACAAAACTCAATACTTGTACCATTAACTATTAAACCTCACTGGAGAGTGCTGAGTTCTCTAGGATTTGTTTGTCACCTAAAAACATCAGTCTGTCAAATTAGAAACCATCTCGTAGGATGATAGATGTTGAGGTGCGATCGTAAAATTACCTGTGGCTAATCAAGAACAAATCATCCAATCCCTGGCGCGAACCCCTTTATATCAACTGGGTGTAGAACTCAAAGCACGCCTCACCAGCTTTGGCGGTTGGGAAATGCCTGTGCAATTTAGTGGTATTAGCCGCGAACACGAGGCTGTAAGAAATACAGCCGGGATGTTCGATATTTCTCACATGGGCAAATTTACCCTTCAAGGTAAAAATCTCATTTCCCAACTACAGCCTTTAGTGCCTTCAGACTTGAGTCGATTGCAACCCAATCAAGCGCAATACACCCTATTGTTGAATCCCCAAGCGGGAATTATTGACGATATCATTGTCTATTACCAAGGCGAAGATACCACTGGTACACAGCGAGCATTAATCATCGTCAATGCGGCAACCACCAATAAAGACAAAGCATGGCTATTGCAACATCTCAACCAAGATGAGGTGCAATTCCAAGATATTTCGCCAGATAAAGTTTTAATTGCTGTGCAGGGGCCAAACGCGATTAAATATCTCCAAACCTTGGTGCAAGGAGACTTACAAACAGTCAAAGCATTTGGACATCTCCAAGCAACGGTACTGGGGAAACCAGCCTTCATAGCCCGCACAGGTTACACCGGAGAAGATGGCTTTGAAGTGATGGTAGATCCGGATGTTGGGGTCGAATTGTGGCGAAAACTCCATAATGTTGGTGTCATCCCCGCAGGACTGGGTGCGAGAGATACCCTCCGACTAGAGGCAGCAATGGCACTTTACGGTCAAGATATCGACGATACCACCACCCCCTTAGAAGCAGGTTTAGGGTGGCTAGTTCACCTAGATACTAAAGGTAACTTTATTGGTAGGGAAGTGTTGGCACAGCAAAAAGCTACTGGAGTGCAGCGCCGACTCATAGGTTTGCAAACTCAAGGACGCAACATTGCCCGTCATGGCTACCAAGTTTTATCCGCAGGTAAAATCGTGGGAGAAGTTACCAGTGGCACTCTATCGCCTACACTTGGCTATCCAATTGCCTTAGCCTACGTTCCCACCCAGCTAGCGACAATCGGTCAGCAGCTAGAAGTAGAAATCCGTGGTAAAGCTTACCCATCTGTTGTAGTTAAACGTCCCTTCTATCGCTCAAAAAATCGTGTCACTAACTGATAACCATCGAAGTTTTTGAGGATAATGTGTTGTGAGTTACTCAATCTACAGTGTGGTTAATTACCAAATATGACCAAAATTACTGTTGGGGCATTAAGTTTGTTGATACGAGAGGGGAAGTAATATGTCGTCTTTTGAATATCCTCAGGATTTGAGATACCTGGATACTCATGAATATGTACGGATTGATGGTGAGATTGCCACCATTGGCATTACTGATTTTGCTGTAGATCAATTAGGGGACGTCGTATTTCTGGAACTCCCAGAAATTGGCGACGCTCTGACTAAGGGAGAAAACTTTGGCTCAATTGAATCAGTGAAAGCCGTTGAAAACCTGAATTCGCCGGTAACTGGCACAGTCATAGAACGCAATGAAACCTTGATTGAATCTCCCGAACAAGTGGCAGATGATCCCTACGCCGAGGGGTGGTTCTTGAAAGTGCGCGTCAATGACCCTGGTGAAGTTGAGGATGCCTTGACAGCGGATGAGTACCGCGCCCAGGTGGAAGGGGAGTAGAAGTGCTGAGTGGGGGAGTAGGGGAGTGGGGGAGTGCT
>NZ_JADEXR010000002.1 GCF_015206995.1 aff. Roholtiella sp. LEGE 12411
TTTCCTTTTATCAGCATTGACCAATTTGTGGTCAGTTCAACATTGCTGACCACTTTTTCTTTTCAGTGACTTTTCACCTGACCAGATATGTCAATTTTTTATCCATACTTTTCTAAGTATTATTTTCCGCTTGCTTATTTTTAGTCTAAACTCCAGTTAGTATCCAAAGCAGCGATAATTTTTACCTGTGCTTTAATTACTGGAGCAGTGGGATCTGCGTAGTGCATCTACCCAAGTACTATGCCGAAACAGATTGCGATCGCTAACGACTTGAGTCCAGAATAATTGTTAGTTGATTATCGTCAGCAATTACCGATAAACAAGCCCTAGCCAATGAGGATAAGCATAAGAATCAGCAGCTACCAATCTTGACCCCCGATAAGTATTGAATATGAAACTGGCTGTAGCCTGAAGATTATTCATTAGGTGCATATCCTTGCCAGAAGCTTCAAAGCCAATACTCCACCAGGTATTTTCCCTAATCACCAGATGGGTGATTTCCACAGTACAAGAGTTATCCATATTATCATTACTTACAACTGGTTGTACTGAAAAGTCAGGCAAGACTTGATAAAGTTGTGAATAGCGAACTTTCTGCACACTCACCCACGAAGCTTTGTCTAAAACCGTTGCAGGCTGGAAACTCTCTCCTGTGGAATCGCAACACAGCCACTTACCCCATTTTTCTGCCCTACCCTCTACTAATTCCCCAAAGCGCACTAAGTTTAATTCGGCTTGACGCCATTTAACCTCCAGCCTTCCTTGCCGCAGTTTTATCCCTAGATAATCACACCCTGGTGAGTGGAGATATAAATCTTCTCTTGACTCTGGTGGTTGTAATGGGTCAACAAGACAGTTTTGCTGAAACCAAAATTTAATGCTTTGCGGGATTGTGCCAGGGTAGAACCAGCGCAATTCGTTAGTTATCAGCATAATTTGTTTAGTTAAAAGTCAAAGGTCAAGGGTCATGAGTTAAAAGTTACGAATTCTTCCCATGCTTCACCTGCTCCTCTTATCTTCCCATGTGCCAATCTAGTGCGTCATCCGAAGCGTCCCTGATGATGGGAGAATAAAAACGATAAATGACGCTGGCATTGTGTTGCTTCCAGCCCAAAGGAATCTATAGAAATGTGGAAACGAATTGCATTGATTTTGCTATTAGTGTTGAGCTTCAGCTTAAGTAATTCTGGTGTTGCGGCTGCGGCTGGACTCAAAAGCTTTGTAGACACTAGTGATGGCTATCAGTTTTTATATCCTAATGGCTGGGTGCAAGTTAAGGTTGCTAACGGCCCAGATGTAGTATTTCACGATTTGATTGAGATATCTGAAAATGTATCTGTGGTGATTAGTCCGGTTCCAGAAGGCAAAACTTTGCCAGAACTAGGGACACCAACAGAAGTAGGATATAAGTTGGGAAAAGCTGCTCTGGCTCCTCCTGACTCTGGTCGCTCAGCTGAGTTAGTCAACGCCCTTGAGCGAGAAGTTGAGGGTAAAACATACTACCTTTTAGAGTATGAGGTCAAACTTCCTAATCAGCAACAACGACATAACATCGCCAGCGTCGCTGTTAGCCGTGGTAAACTTTTTACCTTAAACGCCTCAATCCCCGAAAGGCGTTGGCAGAAAGTTAAACGTATGATTGAGAGTGTTGTGAATTCTTTTTCTGTTTATTAGTTAAGGTTCAACAGACGAGATTATTCTCTTACCAGAAGCTGCTCTTTGAGCGTCTACGCGTCTTTACAGGAGTCAAGGATCAAGAGTCATTTGTCATTAGTTATTTTCTTCCCTGCTACTTTATCTGTCTCATCTCGCCCTGCTTGTTTATGGGAATTCCACCCTTTATACTCGCTTCTGCTTCTCCAGCACGACGCCGTTTGCTGCAAACTGTTGGCATTGAACCGATAGTCAGACCTAGTGATTTTGATGAGTCGCAAATTCAAGTAAATGAGCCTGCACAATTGGTCACAACCCTTGCTCAGTGCAAAGCGGAAACTGTGGCCCCGCAGTTTGAATCAGCTTTAATTATGGGTTGTGATTCAGTTTTGTCACTCAATGGTGAGATTCATGGCAAACCAGCAAACGCCTCAGAGGCGATCGCTCGTTGGCAGGTGATGCAAGGTAGCTTTGGCGACTTATACACAGGTCATGCCTTGATTGACCTTTCCCAAAACCGCACCATAGTTAAGTCTCAAGTAACAAGGGTTTATTTTGGTCAAATGAGCGATCGCACAATTGCTGCCTATGTGGCCACAGGTGAACCCCTCAAGTGTGCTGGAGCCTTCGCTCTCGAAGGTTTTGGTAGTCTATTTGTGGAAAAAATCGCAGGCTGTCACAGCAACGTGATTGGACTCAGTTTGCCCCTGCTGCGGTACATGCTAGAAGAACTGGGATACGATGTCACAGATTTCTGGGGATAATTATTTGTCATTTGTCCAAAGTTAATGACTAATGACTCGTAACGAAATTGCCTAGTATGTAGTAGTGCTTCCTCATAATCTGGAATCCAAACTAGCCAATCATCTTCAGAAACCGGACACAATAAAAGTGCTTCGTCAAAACTGAATGGGTTGGGAAGGTGCAAAAGCTCTACCCAAGTAAAAGCTTTTAAGTGTTTGCTTATATTGCAAGCCAGAGCAGGTAGGGTACGGCAAGCTGTAGACTGGCAACTAGATAACATTTCTCAGTAGAACATGTCATTTACTTCTATTCCCTCACTGCGTGAGCAACAACATCCCCTAATTCGTCAGCTAGCTGATTGCATTGAGGCAGCTTGGCATCAGCACCTGGATCTGTCGCCTTACCAGTTGCCTGCTGAGTTAGGGTATGTGGAAGGTAGACTAGAGGGCGAAAAACTAATTATTCAGAACAGCTGTTACCAAACACCCCAGTTCCGAAAAATGCACTTGGAATTGGCAAAAGTAGGAAATATGCTGGATATTTTGCACTGTGTGATGTTTCCCCGTCCAGAATACGACCTGCCGATGTTTGGTTGTGATTTAGTTGCGGGTAGGGGTCAAATTAGTGCAGCGATCGCAGACCTTTCTCCTGTTCATATAGAGCGTGCCTTACCAGAATCTTATACTTCTGCGCTGACGGCACTATCAACCCTTAACTTTTCCCAACCTCGTGAATTACCTGAATGGGGAAATATCTTTTCTGATTTTTGTATCTTTGTGCGCCCCGGTTCCCCAGAAGAAGAAGCGATGTTTCTCTCCCGCGTACATGATTTTTTAGACATTCATTGCACTCAGGCGATCGCCTCTAGTCCAGTTTCGCCTGAACAAGTAACACAAAATCTCGCTGGACAACATAACTACTGCACCAAACAGCAGCAAAACGATAAAACCCGCCGGGTATTGGAAAAAGCCTTTGGCTCAGCTTGGGCAGAACATTACATGAGCACAGTTTTATTTGACCTCCCAAAATAATCATCCTCCTATCTCTGCCTCCCTCATCCTCCCCATCTGTAGGCTCTGTTACGTTTTCCCGTAACTGATGAATGTAGAATTCATTCAACGAGAGTTTGATGGAGTCCCAAAACAGCAGCAAGGTTTTTGGAGCAAATAGCCAAAGATGGTCTATTGCTTTGATAGATATAAGCGCCCAACCCTGCTAACAGGTTGACCAGAAAGTTAAGGAAACTGTGATGTTAGGAATACTCAAGTTGACAGACATTTTTTAGTTGGTTTCTGACTTAACTAATGGCAATACCTTTCGGTTCAGGGTAAAGGCTGAAATTTACCTTAATGTTCAACCTTTTCCCAGTCCACAAAGGTGATTCAGAATGCTTATTAAGGGAAAGTATTGATGCAGCTGGCTGTTTACTAAAAACCCTTTTTGACTAAACTTTTTTTACTGCCATCACCACAATTCAGATAAATAGGCAACATACCATGTCAAGGGTGACTGAGAAGCCAAAGCCAAGCGAGCAGCCACTTAATCATGAACAAGCGAAGATTTGGTGGGGCATTGCTGTAGCCGTGCCGATAGTAATCGCCGCCGGGATACTAGGTACAGCAAAAATCGAGCAGTTAAGAAAATTAACTACGCCCGTACCCGTAGCGCCAGTTGCTAACAGTATTAGTGCTGTTGGGCGTTTAGAGCCACGGGGAGAAGTCGTTAAACTGTCTGCCCCCAGCGGCGGATTGGCAGCATCGTCACGAATTCAGCAACTCTTTGTGAGAGAAGGAGAGCGAGTAAAGCAAGGTCAAGTGGTTGCGATTTTGGATAACCGCGATACCCAAGTAGCAGCAGTGGAAGAAGCAAAGGCCAAACTGCAAGAATCCCGTGCGAATTTAGCGCAAGTAAGAGCCGGTTCACCAAGAGACATTCAAGCTCAAAGAGCAGTCATCGCTCGCTTACAAGCCGAGTTAAGTGGAGAAAGGGATGCTCAGCAAGCAACGATCGCTCGGATCGCCGCCCAGTTAAGTGGGGAAAAAATCGCTCAACAAGCAATGGTGAATCGCCTAGAAGCTGAACTGACTGGGCAAAGAGATACTTTAAGAGCGACACTTACAAGGATCAGAGCCGAGCAACGCAATGCCCAAGTCGATGCTGGACGCTATGATATGTTGTACCGTGAAGGTGCGATTTCTCAACAAGAACGGGACAGAAGACGCCTAAGTGCCATAACTTCCAATCAGCAGGTTGTCGAAAGCCAAGCCACCTTAAGGCAGACACTGGCAACTCTACGACAACAACTTGCCGAAGCTAGAGCCAATCAGATAAAAAATTTAGCAACTTTGCAACAGCAGCTGATCGAAGCCAGAGTTAACCGCGACAAAACTATAGCAACTTTGCAAAGACAAATCGACGAAGAAAGAGCCAAACTAAGCAGAATCCTCGATGTGAGTCCTACCAATATGCAAGTGGTGCAAGCTCAAGTTAGCAATGCGATCGCAAATGTCAGAAAAGCGGAAGCAGAACTGAAGTTGAGCTATGTTCAAGCACCAATCGCTGGAGAGATTTTAAAAATTCACACCAAATCAGGCGAAACCATAAGTTCAAATGGCATTGCTGAGATTGGACAAACTAATCAGATGTTTGTGATTGCTGAAGTCCCTGAAGACGGTATTGGTAAAGTACGTGTCGGTCAAAATGCCACTATTACCAGTGATAATGGCGCGTTTAACGGTGAATTAAAGGGAACTGTCACTGAAATTGGCAGAAAAATTGGCAAAAAAGACGTGCTAAATACAGATCCAGCCGCAGATGTAGATGCCAGAGTTGTAGAAGTTAAAATCGCTCTATCTCCAGAAGATAGCCAGCTAGTTTCTGGTTTGACCTACGCTAAAGTAGTTGTTGAAATTAATATCTAATCAAGTTATGGGTGAGCAGTAATGACATCATTTTATCTGCAATACTTGTTATTATTTATCATCCAGTTAATCAGAATCACTAATTAAAGTTACCAATTATCCATCACCATAATAGATTAATAAACTAATTATCTAGAAATTAATATAAGTGATTTTTTTAATTAGCTATTAACTGCTTATAAACATAGAAAATGAATCAAAAAATACCTTTGTCTTGGCTACAACTGACAAGAGAAAAAACTCGTCTAGCCGTGGCTTTAGCAGGAATTGCCTTTGCGGATATTTTAATGTTTATGCAACTTGGTTTCCGTGACGCTCTTTATTATAGTAACGTTCGGTTACATACCAGCTTGCAAGGCGATATTGTTTTAATTAACAGCCAATCTAACGCTCTGTTGGCGATGAAAAGTTTTTCTCAACGACGGTTATATAAAGCTTTAGATTTGCAAGCAGTACAATCAGTACATCCTATATATTTGGACTATACAAGTTGGAAAAATCCTGTAACAGGTCGTCCTCGTAATATCCTAATTTTTGGCATTAACCCGGAAGTTAACCTGTTAAACTTACCTGGAGTTCAGGAAAACTTAGATAAAGTTAAATTACCAGATGTCGTTTTATATGACCGTTCTTCTAGGGTAGAGTATGGCCCAATTGCAACTAACTTTGAGCAAGGAAAGACTGTGACAGCAGAGGTCAGAAGGAGGCAAGTTAAAGTAGGAGGACTATTTACACTAGGCGCATCATTTGGGGCAGATGGTAATTTAATTACGAGTGATGTTAACTTTCTACGGATATTCACCAATCGTCAGCGAGGATTAGTTGATATTGGACTAATTAGATTAAAGCCAGGAGCTAATACTACAGTTGTTGTTCAAAATTTACGGAAATATTTACCTCAAGATATCAATGTTTTAACTAAGCAAGAATTTATTGATTTTGAGCGGAATTACTGGGCAAGTGGTACGGCTATTGGGTTTATTTTCACGTTAGGGACAATCATGGGTTTCATTGTGGGAACTGTAATTGTGTATCAAATACTTTATACAGAAGTTACGGATCATTTAGCTGAGTATGCCACTCTCAAAGCAATAGGCTATACACAAAAATATTTGTTAATTGTGATTTTACAAGAGGCTTTGTTGTTAGCCATTTTAGGATATGTTCCTGGATTTACTTTTACAATGTTTCTTTATCAAAGGGCTAGAGAAGCTACACTTTTACCAGTTTTTATGAGTTTTGAGCGCGCGGTGATGGTCTTAATTATGACTATTGTAATGTGCTTTATTTCTGGTGCTATAGCTGTACGAAAACTACGTTCTGCTGATCCAGCAGATATTTTTTAATTAAAGCTTACCAACAATTTTTATTTGGAACATTGTGAATTAAAAATTAATTATAAACAAATATTATAAGGTCGTGATTCATGATTTATAGTTGAGAGATTATAAATTCTCACCCTTGCTAAACCATCTCAATAAAGCTAACTTTTAGCTACCAAATTTATGAATAGAAAAGAACCAGTAATTACCATTAAAAATCTGAATCACTACTATGGCAAAGGCGCACTAAAAAGACAAATTTTATTTGACATTAACCTAGATATTTATGCTGGAGAGATTGTAATTATGACTGGGCCATCAGGGTCAGGTAAAACAACATTACTGAGCTTGATTGGTGGTTTGCGGTCAGTACAAGAAGGAAGTTTGAAATTTTTAGGTGAAGAACTATTTGGTGTCAGTCAGAATAAGTTGGTGCAGATGCGACGCAAAATAGGTTATATTTTCCAAGCTCATAATTTACTGGGGTTCTTAACTGCTAGACAAAATGTACAAATGGCGGTGGAGTTGAACGAAAATATTGCTCAAACTGATGCAGTAGCTAAGTCAGAAGGTATGCTAGGGGCTGTTGGTTTAAAAGAACGAATTAATTACTACCCAGACAATCTTTCTGGTGGACAAAAACAAAGAATAGCGATCGCCCGCGCCTTGGTGAATCGTCCCCCACTGGTGCTAGCAGATGAACCAACAGCCGCTTTGGACAAACAATCAGGACGCGATGTTGTAGAAATAATGCAGAGCCTTGCCAAAGAGCAAGGAACTACTATTTTGTTAGTGACGCACGACAACCGCATTTTGGATATAGCCGATCGCATCGTAGAAATGGAAGATGGTCTTTTAGCCCGTAATTCCCAAAGTGCAATTATTAGTTAGGCTTCTAAAGCCAGAAATCAGCGAACCTACCGAAATAACGTATAACTCGTAACTATATATCTGCACCCTGAAGCCACAATTATTGTCTAGCCGAGCCTGATTTTTTCATTCCAGACTGCTGAGGTTGAGTTGGGGCATTTGGTTGGCGGCTTGTGCGAAAA
Organism: aff. Roholtiella sp. LEGE 12411; assembly: GCF_015206995.1. Lineage (GTDB taxonomy): Bacteria > Cyanobacteriota > Cyanobacteriia > Cyanobacteriales > Nostocaceae > Komarekiella. The sequence continues at coordinate 7,693 of NZ_JADEXR010000002.1, forward strand.
GTCACATTCACGCCTTCATTCGATTGTTCTAGCACCAGCAGAGGCGTAGGCTTAGCTTTTTGATCCCAATGCATGGTAGCAATCCGTCCTTGAATTGTTGGTTGCCAGGTATCTTCGTTTTCTATTGGACTAAGATAAGTTTCAATACAGTCAATAATTTGGCTAATAGTCGCAGAAGTTGCTTGCGTCGGCAACTTCATTAACCGGATTTGAATGCGAAACAGTACTCGCTTAGCAGAGATCTCTGGACTACCAGTTTCATACTCTACATCAAAAGTTTCATCCACTTGTCGTCCGGCGCTATTGGCAATTCCTAGTGTTCCTTGTTGAGCTTGATTTGGACGCAGAGCTTGAGAAATTTTATCTTTGACTTTTATCTTAACTTGATTCAGGATCGCAAAATGAAATACCTCCTCTGACATCCGCATTCGCAAATAATCTAAGTTAAAGTCCCGTGAGTTGACTAAATCTGGATTAGTTTCCATTTTGCGAATTGTTTCCAGCGCCAGCTTAAACTTTTTATCTAGTTCTCGCACGCGGAATTTTTCAAACCTGATTTTTTTCTCCAGCTGATTCATCTGAAGCTTGCCATACACAATCAAAGCAATTACCGTTAAAGCCAGTCCTCCAGAGGTTATCACCAAAAAAGGTGGTGTTTGGGGATCGCTTGCTGGCACTTCCTGAGATGCCTTTTTAGTTTTTAACCCTGGGGATTGGGCAAGAAACATCGAAGTGAGCATGGTTAACAAACTGAAAAACTTGACTCCTGATTTTTAGGATGCCCAAATCTTGAATGCCATCTTGCTGTATCATTAATGTTTTTTACAGCTTTTTTAAACCGTATATGTCCAGACACTTGAATGTCACTGCTGGAGGTTCAAAAGACCCAAAGCCACTATCTGAGATTTCATTCAGTTGCTTGAGCAATATTCGTCTTGTTGCTACAGATATGGATGGCACTCTCACTAGACGAGGAAAATTTACTGCTGCACTATTGCAAGCGCTGGAGGATTTGGCCGCATCTGATATCAAGGTACTAATTGTCACAGGACGTTCAGCCGGTTGGGTAAGTGGACTAAGTAGCTTGATGCCCATCGCCGGAGCCATAGCAGAAAACGGTGGTTTATTCTTTCCATCTGGGAACCAGAAACCAGTAACCTTAACACCTATTCCCGATTTAGTTAACCATCGCCAGCACTTAGCTACAGCTTTTAGACAATTACAAAAGAAATTTTCCCAAATCCAGGAATCTGCTGACAATCGCTTTCGCATCACCGACTGGACATTTGATGTAGCTGCTTTGAATCCAAGTGAACTACAAACCCTCGACAATCTCTGTCAGCAGATGGGTTGGGGATTCACCTACAGCAATGTGCAGTGCCACATTAAACCCCAAGGGCAAGATAAGGCTGTGGGCTTGTTACAGGTATTGTGCGAATACTTACCCAAGTACTCATCAGAGCAAGTTGTTACCGTTGGCGATAGCCCCAATGATGAAAGTTTATTTAATCAGAGTTATTTTCCGGTTTCTGTGGGCGTAGCGAATGTGCTGGAATATATGAATCAGTTGCAGTATCAGCCTGCTTATGTAACTACATCTGCTGAAGGTGAAGGATTTTGTGAGTTATCTAGTTATCTTCTAAAAAGATTGGAAATACCCAAAAGTCAAGCAGTGCCAGACTTGCTCTAGAATGGGTTGGTAGCACTGAATTTATAACGATGACAGTTATTCTACCTATAGGTATCGACAAGGTTGCGATCGCTCGGTGTTGACTTTGATAATACTCACTGATAAATCATAGAATCAGTAGCCGTCTAACTCCAGGGTAAGATTTTGGTTTGGGGTTTTGCTAGTTATTAGTGCGATCGCTATATTTGTCAGGGATTAGATGAGCTTACCCTGCTAAGAGTAACAGCTAATTTATCAGCAATTCCTCTAATCCAGTTTTCATCTTGTTTACTATAACTACGAGGAGCATTAGCTGCCAAAATTAGGACACCTTGATCGCCAAGTGGTTGACAAATTACACCTTGAGTATTCTCTGGCAAATAATCAAATTCAATCCTGCCTGGATACACATACAACGCAACTAAATAAATCGGTTTTTGTGTTTCCAATACCCGTTTTAATATTGCTCCTGGCGTTACTTCAGATTTAGTACCCAGAATACCGCGACGTAACAAAACTTTACCTTGATAAAAGACTACCAGCGATCGCGTAACTGTATTAGTCAATAATAAATGAGAGGCCCAGGCTAGTTCTGTTTTCACGGCTTCTGGTAAATCTGTGGCTAGTACAAAACCTTCTTCCCCAATTAGGTCTACAGCATCAGGCGATCGCGGCTGTACTTGTTGCCAAATTAAACCCGTTAAAATTAGCACCGCACTCAAAATCACACCAACCACATCTCCACGCGCTTGGGATTCGGTAAGTTCGGGTGTCAACAAACGGTTAATCAACAGAAGTACAGCACCCAACCCACCGACGACAATGGGCAGACGCCGCAAAACTCTATTAGGATCAGGTTTAATCATTAGTTCAAGGTCAAGGGTCAAGGGTCAAAAGTCAACGGTCAAGATTTATTTCTTTATCTCCCTCATCTTCTGCGCTTCACTTGCTCCCCTGCTCCCCATCTCCCCATCTTTTCATTCCTCCCCTGGTTCAATAATCCGCTGAAAAAGATAACCAGTACCTCGTGCTGTCAGAATCAATTCTGGGTTGCTGGGGTCATCTTCTAACTTTGCCCGTAAACGGGAAATATGCACATCTACTACACGGGTATCCACATGGCGTTCTGGCGTGTAACCCCACACTTCCTGCAAAATTTCTGAACGAGAAAAAGCTTCTCCAGAGCGGCTTACTAACAACTCTAATAAGCTGAACTCCATACCAGTCAGCCGAATGCGCTCATCGCCTTTATAGACTTGCCGTTTATTCGTATCGATTTTGATATTGCCAACATGGATTACCCCTGAACTGGGAATACCAGAAGCATTAGTTTTGTCTACCCGCCTCAGCACAGAGCGGATTCGAGCTTCTAGCTCCTTGGGAGAAAATGGTTTAACTACATAATCGTCAGCGCCCAATTCTAGCCCCGTGATCCGGTCAGCTACATCCCCCAAGGCTGTTAGCATAATAATGGGGACATCAGATTCCTTTCGTAATTCTTGACACACACCGTAGCCATCTAGTTTTGGCATCATCACATCCAAAACTACTAGGTCAGGATCGGCTTTACGAAAAGTTTCCAAAGCCTCTTCTCCGTCGCCAGCTGTTACTACATCGTAGCCAATCATGGAAAGGCGCGTCTCCAAAATCCGGCGAATGCTGGCTTCGTCGTCTACCACCAGGATTTTTTCTTTATGACTTTCCAAGTTTATCAACGCTCCTTCACTAAAATTTTACATGATTAATTTTTAATACCATAATATTAAGATATCATTCCATCAATTGATTTGGAAAAAGCTCTAATTACTACTAATATTAGATTTTAGTTCTCTCCAAGAATTAAATAATAATTAAGATTATTGAATAAGATTTAAGAATGGCAAAGCCAAAAACCTTTTACGTTTGTAATGATTGTGGAGCAGAATCGCCTCAGTGGTTTGGCAAGTGTCCAGCTTGCGGGACTTACAATTCTCTAGAAGAACAGATTGCTATCCAGTCCTCCGTAGATATACCAAGTCGGGGAGGAGTGAGTAGTTGGCACGCTACGCAAAACAATGGCAAATCCGCTGCTAAAACGCCTAAACAGCGAGCTTCTCTGACATTCGAGCAAATTAGCGATCGCCAAGTAACACGTTGGGAGTCCGGTTATGGAGAACTGGATCGAGTACTTGGTGGTGGGATTGTTCCCGGTTCGATGGTGCTGATTGGCGGCGATCCTGGAATTGGTAAATCTACTTTACTACTGCAAGTATCGAATCAACTGGCACAAAAATACCGTATTCTCTACATTTCTGGAGAAGAATCAGGACAACAGATTAAATTAAGAGCTTCTCGGCTGGGAGTATCAAAACTCCTAGATGTGGTTGTTAATGGAAATAGTAAAGTATTAGAAGATACTGTTAAATTAGAAACACCTGAAAGTATAGGCGCAGATTTATATGTATTGCCAGAAACAGATTTAGAAGAGATTCTGCGGGAGATAGATTCTCTTAGACCGAATGTGGCGGTGATTGATAGTATTCAAACGATTTTCTTTCCGGCTTTGACTTCTGCGCCTGGATCGGTAGCGCAGGTAAGGGAATGTACTGCGGCTTTGATGAAAGTGGCAAAGCACGAAGACATTACAATGTTGATTGTAGGGCACGTCACCAAAGAAGGAGCGATCGCCGGGCCCAAAGTCTTAGAACACTTAGTTGATACTGTGTTGTATTTTGAAGGCGATCGCTTTGCTTCTCATCGGTTATTACGGACAGTGAAAAACCGCTTTGGAGCAACTCACGAAATAGGCATCTTTGAAATGGTAGCTCAGGGACTGCGGGAAGTTGCCAACCCTTCAGAGTTATTTTTAGGCAACCGCGACGATCCTGCGCCTGGTACTGCGATTGTCGTTGCTTGCGAAGGAACTCGTCCTATTGTTGTCGAATTACAGGCCCTTGTAAGTCCTACCAGCTACCCTTCTCCCCGTCGTGCTGGTACTGGCGTAGACTACAACCGTCTAGTGCAAATTTTGGCGGTATTAGAAAAACGGGTGGGGATTCCCATGTCGAAATTGGATTCCTACGTTGCTTCTGCTGGTGGATTGAGTGTAGTAGAACCAGCGGTAGATTTAGGAATAGCGATCGCCATTGTTGCTAGTTTCCGCGATCGCATTGTTGATCCAGGTACAGTATTGATTGGGGAAGTCGGCTTAGGTGGACAAGTGCGCTCAGTGTCACAAATGGAACTGCGATTGAAAGAAGCAGCTAAATTAGGGTTTAAAAGAGCGATCGTGCCAAAAGGGACAAAATTTCCCGACCTTAATATCGAGATTTTACCAGTATCCAAGGTAATAGATGCAATTATCGCCGCCATTCCCCATCAAGAATTGACAGAGGACGATTTAGAACCCGATGAAGAGTGACCATCGCTTCCTTTTTCAGTGATTAGGGGAAGCAATACAGTAAAATATCACACTAAAGGAAAATCCACCATGACAGTTACCCAAGACTACCAAATCACTTGGGAAAAACTACCCGATGATTACAAGCTGCCAGATGATCCAGTGGACAACATCAACCAACCAGCCTTAGCCGCAGCGCTCACAGAAAGCCTACAATTAGCCGGAAAAATCTTAGCTAACGCACTGACAACAAGCAATTACGGCATTTGTGCCACCCTAAACAACAGAATGGTCATTAAAGCCCCTGATTGGGCTTTTATTCCCAAAATTAACGTTAATAGAGAAGAAGTAACACGCAGTTACACCCCTCAGCTACAGGGTGACATTCCCGTAATTGTGATGGAATTTATTTCCGATACACAGGAGACAGAGTATTCTGTCAAAGCGACATATCCCCCAGGAAAATGGTTTTTCTACGAACGCATCTTAAAAGTGCCAAACTACATCATCTTTGAGCCAGACAGCGGTAGTTTTGAGATGTATCGCTTACAAACCACAGAACAGTACATCTTGCAAGAGCCTGATGAAAATCAACGCTACTGGATAGCCCAAATGAATCTTTACCTTGGCGTATGGCAAGGTACTCGTGAAAACCGCACAGGAAAGTGGTTACGGTGGTGGGATGAACAAGGAAATCTTCTACTTTGGGGTACAGAGTTAGCCGAACAGGAACGCCAACGTGCCGAACAAGAACGCCAGCGTGCTGAACGACTAGCAGCACAATTGCGGGCGGCGGGGATTGAGCCAGAAGTGTGACGAAATGTTTTAGGAAAAATTGAAAGCCACTAATCTCCGACTTGTCAAACAAGCCGAGGATCTTATTTTTCACAAATGATTGAGTAGAGGTGAATACCAGTTGCTAGGCAAGATGAGGGTCATTATTCGCTACTTACTTATAAAAAGAGATATTCCGATGAAAAACACAATTTAAGGAATACAATACCATCAGCTATGACTTCTTCTCCCCACTATATTCCTCAATCTGATCCGCCGCTTCCTCCTTGGGAAACTCTACCAACAATGTATGATTTACCAACTGACAACCCAGAGGAACCAGGTTTGCCAGACGATTTTCACTTTTTACAACCCTTACTTTTATACTTAACTTTTCAGCCAATTAACTGGAATCCAGAATTAGTTTACAGTGCGGCTGACCTTAATCTCTACTATGATTTACAGCATCCTTTGTGGTACAAACGTCCAGATTGGTTTGGTGTGGTAGGCGTAGGAAAATTATACAAAGGGCAAGACTTACGTTTAAGTTATGTAACTTGGCAAGAACCAGCTAATCCTTTTGTGGTTGTTGAGTTATTATCTCCAGGTACAGAAGACGAAGATTTAGGCACAAGAAGAGAAAGTGCAGCAGATAAACCTCCTAGCAAATCGGAAGTTTATGAACGAATTTTGCGGATTCCCTACTATATTGTTTTTAGTCGCTACACTAATGATCTTCGAGCTTTTCAGTTAGTCGGCGGTCACTATGAAGCAATGAACTTGACTAATGGATACTTACTAATGCCAGAGATAGATTTAAGTTTAGGTTTATGGCAAGGTTCATTTCGAGATATTGAAAGCTTGTGGTTAAGATGGTTCACCTTGACGGGAGAATTAATTCCCGTACCCACAGAAGAAGCTGCTGCTGCAACTGAACGAGCTATGATTGCAGAACAAGAAGCTACAGAAGCGAAACAAGAAGCTGCTCAAGCCAAACGAAAAGCGGAACAATTAGCAGAACGTTTGCGTCAGGTAGGCGTGAATCCTGATAACCTAGATGGATTATTGTAGCTTCAGGAGTCTTTTTTGCTTTTGAGGAATCATCTGTACTGAAAACTTTAATAGCCGATGCCGAAGCAGTTATCTCATAATCATATTAGTTCTCATAAAGATTAATTTTTGAGAGCGATCGCACATTTAACACTTGAAATACATATATATTTACCTTTAGAAGTCTATAGCGACTTCAGTTTTTTAGGGAAATCACTTGTCACTTCGTTTTTTTTGTTACAAAGCTTAGTCCTAATCAGGTTACAACACAAGGATATCAGTAGATTACGAAAAGTGATGACTGAAGCACCCGCAGACATTACCGCAGACACTGGCTGCGTTCCGGCTGCTAAAATATCTAAATACGAGCAGTATAAAAAAACTACTCAGGACCAAAAATTATCTATTTGGTTACATAACACCATCAACAGATTGTAGAAAAGTGCATTCTCTCGTCTTGAAGATGGTGCTAACCTCGATTTTAGGGACGATACAAGCTTTTATCGGCTAGAGTTTCTATCTTTCAGCAAACCAAATAATCTACCAACAAAATCGCAAGGAGTGCGATGAGATGTCACAGTCCGCTTTAACAAGACCAGAAATAGCTCCCGGAACTCTAATTGATAACCGCTATATCATCCAAAAACTTTTGGGACAGGGGGGGTTGGGACGAACGTACTTGGCATTTGATACTCGTCGCTTTAATGAAGCTTGTGTTCTCAAGGAATTCGCTCCCATTGGTACAGGGGAAAATGGACTGGAAAAATCTCGCAACTTATTCAAAAGAGAGGCAAAAATTCTTCATCAACTGCAACATTCTCAAATTCCCAGATTCTTGGCTTGCTTTGAAGGAGATGGTCGCCTATTCCTAGTACAAGAGTATGTTGACGGTAAAACATATTCCAGACTATTGGGAGAACTTCAAAGCCAGGGAAGAACTTTTTCGGAGGAGGAAGTCATACAATGGTTAAAGAATTTGTTGCCTGTGTTGGAATATGTTCACCACCACAACATCATCCATCGAGATATTTCTCCTGACAATATTATGTTGCCTGATGGCAAAGATATGCCAGTACTGATTGATTTTGGTGTAGGTAAGCAAATTGCTGACCTGAACGAGGGGAGAAATTCTAACCAAGTAACCTTTGTTGGCAAAATGTCTCTTGTAGGCAAAGTGGGATACGCTCCCCGTGAGCAGATTAGCTTAGGTTTGTGTTCTCCCTGTAGTGATCTTTATGCTTTGGGGGTAACAACTATTGTATTACTCACAGGACGAGATCCATCTCTGCTAATGGATCAGTACTCCTTAGAATGGAAATGGCGTTGCTATACCTATGTTAGCGACGCATTTGCCCAAGTGCTTGATTGCATGTTGGCAGACACGCCTAACAAACGATACCAAACAGCCAGAGAAGTTATCATTGATCTAGAGCAGCTTGGAGAACCACAAGTAGAAACACCTATAACAGTTGTTCACTTATCTCCTACTGTATTTATGTCTGAATCTCAAACTATGGCGACCACCTCGCAGTCTTACAGCCAATCGGAAGAAACAATATTTAGTGTGCCTGCTAGCCCGCAAATTGACCGAATTGAACAACCTTTACTCAATCCAGTATTTACCAAACGTTGTCAGCAAGCGTTAGCTTATCACATCGGCCCAATGGCAAACCTAGTAGTAGAAGAGATGTTAGCTGAAAATCCTCACATCTCGCCTTACCAATTTGTTGAACTCATAGCTCAAGAAATTCCTAACTTTCAAGCAGCTTTTGAATTCAAAAACAGCCTATTATCATAGTAGATTTAAACCACTACTTTATTTAGGAATAATGTTTAATTTTTTAACTACCCGTATTTCCATGAGAGCGCTTAATTCTTTTCATTGCCATTTCTAAACTGAACTGCATTCGTTTAAAAGCTTTAGCTAAACTACCAATTTCATCATTGGAAAACTCCTCAAATTCAACGTCCATATGTCCTGTGCTGACTTCCTCCGCTACGCGAGTTATGCGTTTTAGAGGTTTAACAACTTGTCGATTTAAGAAAAAGTTAACTAACAGAATAGCTGCTATAAAAACAGTTGAAACAATCAAGATAATTACTAAAGAAGAGTAGTTGGCTTTGTTGATAACTTTATTCGCTGGTACTGATATGATCTGAGCACCTATAATTTCATTTAACTTCCACCCAAATCCATTAGCTGTGCCATAAAGAGCAATCATACTTTGAGGTGCGGCTTCAGGCGTGCTATGACATTTCAAGCAACTTTCTTCAGAAATTGGTAATGGACGAGCAATGTAAAAGATATCTCCACCAGGAATTGAGCGAAATCCACTCGCTTCTTTAAGATCTGGTTTCTTTATAAAACTTTCTACAAGTTCTGTCTCAAAACTGTCAGCCTTATCCCGCAGATTAGTAGGATTGAGTGTTGCTTCTTTATAAAAAAAGTCACGGTAATCCGCTGTTTTTCGCAAAATTTCAAAGACTTCCCGTGCTGAGTATGCAGGCACACTTTGCGGCAAAAACTTAGTTGTCAACTTATCAGCTAGTTCAGGATTAATTTGAGTACTGGTGTATTTACGAACAGAACTCATCGTTTCCATCAGCATGAGAGCTGTTGAGTCAATATCTTGTCTAGCATTTTCTCTGAGCAGAGAAGAAAGAGCCAAGCCACTCAAGCTCAAACCAAATACCAGAATTACAAGTAGCAGAATTGTAAATTTTTGTCTCAAATTTAGATTTTTTAACATAATTCCAAATTACTTGCAATTAGAATCTCTACTACTAAACGGAGTTCAAGTCATTGTTTACTCAGATTAGAGTAAACAACTAAGGTTTTTAGTGAAAAGGTATATAGGATTCCTATTTGATTTTTGAAAAAACTGCGTACACCTCCATCTCACTTTTTCCTATTCCCCATTCCCTTTCTCTACGAGTCGGTTCACGAATCAAATCGGATTACTATAGTTGAGTTAAAACTATTAAATTATATCTAAAATATAATCTTGATATTCTTGATGATACCAAGATATTTTTACTTACTAAATTGTTTTTCTTGATGTTTGTACAAATAGGAGAGCGAGTTGCTAAAAGGGGATGTTAGGTTAAGCGATCGCTTCTATTTTAACTAAACTTTTCGACAACGTTTACCCTTCGGCATTTGTGAGAGTTTAAGACAAAATACTTTTTGTCAATTAGTAACTTTGCTGAAAATTTGCTGGAATATTGAGTATTAAATAAAACTCAATGTTTGTTTTGAATGCAAAAACGAATGATGCTTTTAAATATGAGGCGATCGCACGCCCAAAAATTCTGTTGATTAGCCCCATTTTCAGCATAATTTTAAGTACTATTGCTTATTGACAAAATGTTCATCACCTTAACCTTTCACTTATGACCCTTCGGTAACTTCTGCTACCTTAATGTGTCTTAATACAGTATTGTTTATTTATGTACAGTCACTTATTTGCAAACAATTGTTAAATATTAGAATTAATGAAAACTTTCTTAAAGTAACTAGTTTCTATAAATCTATCGCAATTCCATTTGAGTTATCAAAAACTTGTGTTGGATGTTCTAATCCAGTGCCAACATAAATATCAGCATTTGGCAAGTACTACTAATGGTGTGGAATCCAGGAAAGCCTTTATTTGGAGGGCGCTACATTATCAACAGACAACTAGGCGAAGGCGGAATTGGCATTACTTATCTTGCCAAAAATCAACGGGACGAACTGCGAGTGATTAAAACTCTCAAAGAAGAAATCCTCAATCACCCCGCTTGGATACTCCACCGAAACAAATTACGGCAAGACTTCCGCGATGAAGCAGTTAGGCTTGCTGTGTGTCATCATCCCCATGTAGTGCAAATAGAAACCATCTTCGACGAGGGAAATTTGCCTTGCATGGTGATGGAGTATATTGAAGGCGAAGACTTAGGTCAGCGTCTGAGGCGGATGGGAGTGCTATCAGAAGCAGAAGCGCTGCTGTACATTCGGCAGATTGGCGATGCTTTGACGCTAGTTCACTCTAAAGGCTTACTGCATAGGGATCTCAAGCCGCGCAACATCATGATCCGCATAGATAAAGTAGAAGCAGTACTGATAGACTTTGGCATCGCCAGAGAATTTATTCCCAATGTTATTCAAAGGCATACAGCATATCGCACTCCTGGTTTTGCCCCACCTGAACAGTATGAATTGGAAGCGCCACGAGGAGAATACATCGATATCTATGCCCTAGCTGCTACTTTGTATAATTTGCTAACCGCAGTTGTACCCACCAATGCAGATGACAGACGTCAAAACATTCGCCTAGAACCGCCACAATATTTTAATCCTAAAATCAGCAACAGAGTGAATCAGGCTATTATGCGCGGCATGGATTTGGAGTCAACGTATCGCCCTCAATCTGTACAGGAGTGGTTAAATTTATTAAATTATGATATTGGGAATGATATAGCATCAATAACACCTACAGTAACGATCGCGCCTGAATTCAAATACTACGCACCTATTGTAGTCAAGCAATCAAACTGGCAATGCATACACACCCTCAAAGGCCATTCCAGCATGGTCAATGCGATCGCCATAAGTCCAGATGGGCAACTTCTTGCTAGTGGCAGTAGTGACAACACTATCAAACTTTGGCAACTGGGAACTGCCAAGCTATTGCGTCACCTAGGTCGTTGGTCTTCCGGTCATACCAGCATGGTTCATTCCGTCGCCTTCAGCCCTCGTGAGCAGCTTCTTGCTAGCGGCAGTTGGGATAATACTATCAAGCTGTGGCACTTACATACAGGCAGAGAAATTCAAACTCTCACTGGTCACGCCAACTGGGTGAATTCTGTCGCCTTTAGTCCAGATGGTCGGCTTCTGGCTAGTGGCAGTAGTGACAACACTATCAAACTTTGGCACGTACACACAGGTAGAGAAATTCAAACTCTCACAAGTCATTACGACTCAGTTTGGTCAGTCGCCTACTCTCCAAGAATGGCTGTGGCGAACAGCCAGGATGAACAACTTCTGGCTAGTAGTAGTGCTGACTACACGATCAAACTTTGGCACGTACACAAAGACAAAGAAATCCAAACTCTCACAGGTCATTCCTTCTTCGTCAATTGCGTTGCTTTCAGCTTTGATGGTCAACTTCTCGCTAGTGGCAGTGCTGACTGCACTATCAAACTTTGGCACGTACACACAGGCAGAGAAATCCAAACTCTTACAGGTCATTCTAATTCAGTTTGGTCAGTTGCCTTCAGCCAGAATGGGCAGCTGCTGGCTAGTGGAAGTTGGGATAATACGATTAAACTATGGCACGTAGACACAGGAAGACTAATTAGCACACTTACAGGTCATTCTAACTACGTTAGATCTATTGCTTTCAGTCCTGATGGAAAGACCTTAGCTAGTGGAAGTGATGACGACACCATCAAAATTTGGCGACAGGAGTAATATTGAGCACGGAGTGGGGGAGTAATTTTAAATTTTTAACTCTTGTCCCCACTCTCACCCTCCTTTACTCTCCCCTTCTAACCCTCCAGATAGACTTGTAATTGTCCAAAAATTGTCACAATAATGACGGCAAACATTATTATTGAACAATTAATTTTATGGGCTTTGGTATTGGTGATTTATTCTGGATTTTCCTTCTGCTTTCTTCCTTACAACCCATCTGGCAAAGACGTCAAATAGAATATCGGCGCTTGCGTGCTCTAGAAGAATTTCAGCATCAACGCAAAAGTAGGGTGATTTTACTGATTCACCGCCAAGAGTCCATTAGCTTACTAGGCATTCCCTTATCGCGCTACATTACTATTGAAGATTCAGAACAAATACTGCGGGCAATTCGCCTTACCCCACCAGATGTCCCAATTGACTTAATTTTGCATACTCCTGGTGGTTTGGTATTGGCTACAGAACAAATTGCTAGAGCATTAATTCGCCATACCGCAAAAGTCAGCGTTTTTGTGCCTCACTATGCTATGAGTGGAGGTACAATGCTTGCTCTCGCATCTGATGAAATTATCATGGATGCCAATGCTGTCTTGGGGCCAGTTGATCCCCAACTGGGCAACTACCCAGCAGCGAGTATCCTGAAAGTGGTTGAACATAAACCCATCGGTGAAATTGATGACCAAACCTTGATTATGGCAGACCTCTCAGGCAAAGCTATTCAGCAGGTACAGCGGTTTGTGCGGACTCTGCTTAAGGATAGTATACCTAAACAAAAAGTTCTACCAGAAAACATCGAACCGATTATTGAAGCCTTGACAACCGGGCGTGTTACCCACGACTATCCCATCACTGTTGAAGAGGCTACAGAAATGGGGCTGCCCATAACCGTCGGGCTACCCCGTTGTATTTATGATCTTATGGATTTGTACCCACAACCACAAGGAGGGCGACCGACTGTTCAGTACATTCCTATGCCTTACAATGACCGCCGCCCAATTTTACCCACACCGAAAGGTAGACCTTTAGAAGAACCAAATCAGAGAACTTGAAATCTTGAGGTAGTAATTGTTTTGGTAATGCTTAGGGTGTAGTCGTTGGTGTCGGTGTAACTGTCGGTGTAACTGTCGGTGTAACTGTCGGTGTAACTGTCGGTGTAACTGTCGGTGTAACTGTTGGTGTAACTGTTGGTGTAACTGTTGGTGTGGCTGTTGGTGTTGGTGTAACTGTTGGTGTTGGTGTAACTGTTGGTGTAACTGTCGGTTTGGCTGTTGGTGTAGCCATCGGTTTGGCTGTTGGCTTAGGCGACGGCTTAATTGTAGGTTGGCTTAAGACTTTCTTAGCTTCTTCATTCAGCTTTTGGCGGAGTGCTAAATTAGCAATTCCAGTTTCTTGCATCTGGTATTTTTTCTGAAATTCCTTTACCACCTCTTCTGTCCGGGGGCCATAAAACTGGTCGCGGGGGAGGGGAGGATTCGGCTTAAGCACTGCATTTAAATTTGCTTGCAAAATTTTCATGATGTTAGCAGCATAAGCTTGGGTTTGTGGCCCTGCTATTCCATCAACTGGTTTTAGCTTATAACCCGTCTGGAATTCACGGATTGCTTTTTTAGTTTCCTCATCCGTCAAGGGCGTATTTTTGACCTGGACGTTGTAACCTAATCCCCGCAATACACCACGGAATTGCTGTGGCGTATAATTACGCTGAATAGCCGCAAAACTTGTGTTAGAAACTACTAAACTAGCAGTTATCAAGCAGGTCGCAGCAACTGACACGCTTGATTTTCCAAACTCACACCACATACTTAAAACTCCTTTGGATTAAATCAGCAAGATATAGAGGTCAACAGGTGCATTTTAAGTTTCTTTAACATCTTTTTTCTCTATTTTTAATGAATTTTGATTAATTTGTGAGATGTTTTCTAAATTCAACAAAGTTTTTATAAAAATATATTTTTGTCATCCACCAATAGAAGTATTTTTAATTAAAAGTATTCTGGGTCTGGAAAGACCTGAGATATCTGAGATATCTAAGATCTAAAATATCCCAAATTTGTATAATCTAAAACTAATAATGAAAAACACAAAATCGCCCAAGCAGCGTAACCTATGGTTTGAAAGATTGATGGCAATCACTGCCACCGTGAACTTAGGTTTAGTTTTGTTTGATTTAAGCTACGTGCCTTGGCGGGATTTCTACTTGCGAAGACTTCCCCAAATTACCCAGATTTATGATCCAATTAAGGGTATTGAACCCCATCGAGATACGAACAAATATCTGAAAATAGTAGCCGCCTTAGAAGAACAAGTAAGCCAAGTGGGGTTACAGTCGCCTCAAGTAAAAACTAAGCTAGAGGAAATAAGTCGTCTTAGCAGCGAGATGATTGACAGCAATCCGTTTGCGGGAGTGGATAAGAGTGGTACTCTGGAAAAAATCAAAAATCGGATGGGCGATCGCACTAGACAAGAATCAGCAAAACGAGCTTTTGCGACTTTCTGGAGTCAGTCGTATTTATCTCAAAATGGCTGGAAACAAGAAATTAATTTTTTCAACCAGAAAATCCGTCCCCTAATTGCTGTTAACTATTACCGCAAAATTGGGGAAAATGGCGAATTTATTGATGATTTCTGGATTATTGACTTACCGTTTGTGATTTTATTTGGCGTCGAATTGCTGGGGCGAACCTTCTCTATCAGACGCCAACATCCAGGTTTAAGCTGGTTAGAAGCAGTGTTATGGCGTTGGTACGACTTGTTCTTGCTGATGCCGTTTTGGCGATGGTTGCGAATCATGCCGGTATTAATTCGCCTCGATCAAGCGCGGATATTGGATCTTCACCTAGTGCAACAGCAAATTCATCTGGGAATTGTTGCCAATTTTGCCGAGGAAATCACAGAAATTGTCGTGGTGAGGGTGATTAACCAAATCCAGGGTTCAATTCAGCGGGGTGAGCTAATGCGTTGGCTGTTGCAACAAGATAACCTGCGTCCCTACATAGATATTAATAACGTGAATGAAGTAGAAGCGATCGCGGGTCTTTTGGTGCAAACAATTGTCTATCAGGTACTGCCCAAAATCCAACCAGAGATCATTGCCATTTTGCGCCACAACATCGAAACTGTCTTCCATCAAGTACCTATCTACGGCAACCTTCAAAATTTCCTTGGCATAGGACAAGCACAAGCCCAATTAAGCGAACAACTGGCGACGCAAATCACAACTAACCTCTACAGCGCTTTAGTTAGCGCTGTCAAAGATCCTGTTGGTGCAAAACTCTCCAGTCAATTGGTACAAAGCTTTAGCAAAGCCTTGGGAGCAGAAGTACAGAATAAACAACTACTTTCAGAACTTCAAAGCTTACTTTTTGACTTCTTAGAGGAAATCAAGCTCAACTACGTCCAACGTTTATCTCAAGAAGATATGGATCAAATTATCGAACAAACGAGGCATCTACGAACACAAGCATCAATTCCAGCACTGGTGGATAAAGCTACTGCTCTGCCAAAAACTAGAGAAAGTTGACGCTCTCCTGCCTAAAGGCGAGGAGATTCTTAAGACTTTGCAGCCCTAATATCCTGTTTGCACAGGTTCCCAAACTCACCACGTTTGCTCATAGAGCGTGGTGATACCGCCAGTTGCTCTACTTGGGGTCTCCCCAAGTAGAGCAACTGGCTCACCTTTTGGACGTTTTGGTGATTAACACCTAGTTTCGCGGAGTCCCCACGTACTATTTCCAAACCTCTATCTCTAATTGTTTTGGCTGCACCGATGTCAGCGTGTTCGTGATACCCGCATTCTGTACAAATGAACTTCTCACCATCACGATTTGACTTATCAATATGTCCACAATTTCTGCATTCTTGGGATGAATGTTTAGGATTGATTTTAATTACGACTTTTCCTTGCTTCTCAGCCAGATACTCAATCTTTAAAATCAACTCACCCCAACTTGCATCAGAGATAGCGCGATTTAAACCCTTCTTTCTTGATTGCCCGTTCTTTAAAAATC
Source organism: aff. Roholtiella sp. LEGE 12411 (assembly GCF_015206995.1). Lineage (GTDB taxonomy): Bacteria > Cyanobacteriota > Cyanobacteriia > Cyanobacteriales > Nostocaceae > Komarekiella. The sequence continues at coordinate 24,027 of NZ_JADEXR010000002.1, forward strand.
TCCCGGAAGACCCATCAATTTTAACTTTGCAAGGAAACGCTATATCACTACTCAACTACCACTTTGTTTTTATCCCTAAGCGCAGAAAGAAGGTATTGCTAGGTGAAATAGCAGAGAGATTACAGCAAATCATCTGTGAGGTTTGCATTGAAAATAGATGGAAAATTGTTGCAATGGAAATTATGCCTGACCATGTTCACTTATTTTTGAATGTGAAACCAACAGATAACCCGTCCCAAATCATGAATAGGATTAAAGGACGGGCTTCTCATCACTTAAGAAGAGAGTTTCCAGAATTGCTTAAACTTCCAACTCTATGGACACCAAGTTATTTTGTTTCAACTGCTGGCAATATTTCTACAAAAAATGTAATAGAGTATATTGCACACCAAAAAGATTAAATCGGAACACCGTAAACGGTGCTACTAGCTTTCATCAAGAGCCTGAAGTACGAGATACGGTGCTTACGCACCTGTCTCTCAGGGGTTTTCAGCATTTTTCTTATAAATCTTGACCCTTGACCCTTGACCCTTGACCAAATGACTCTTGACTATCAAAGAAATGCGCTAAACTCAAATTAGGGGCGAACCATCATGGTTCGTCACAAGACTTCTTGGAAGATATTCCTATCGCAGGAAGTGGGTCGATGCCCACTTTTTTTATTGAATTCTCGCATGACTCATCCCTTAGTCCCACAAATTATTGATTTGGCGACACCAGTAGCAGAAGAACTGGGGTTGGAAGTTGTTGGTGTAGTTTTTCACACTAACCAACGTCCGCCAGTATTGCGGGTAGATATCCGCAATACTCAGCAAGATACTGGGTTGGATGATTGTGAGAGGATGAGCCGTGCTTTAGAAGCCTTCTTAGATGCAGCGGAAATCGTTCCAGATGCTTATATCTTAGAAGTGTCCAGTCCTGGTATTTCGCGGCAACTAGTCACCGACAGGGAGTTTATTTCCTTTAAAGGATTTCCTGTAATCATCTCCACTTCTCCACCCTACGACGGACAGCAAGAGTGGATTGGTCAGTTAATTCGCCGAGATGAGACAAAAGTTTACTTAAACCAAAAAGGTCGTGTAGTCGAAATTCCGCGCTCCCTAATTACTAGGGTGCAGATGGATGAGCGCCGATAGGTGATTTTGGATTTTAGATTTTACGGAAAGTCTGAGCGTCGGCTTCCTCAATTGGCGCAATAGCTCAACTTTCTAAGACAGATCTTGGATTAAAGGTTGGTGATCTAATTAGGTAACGGTGAATGGCAAATCGAGCCACAATTACCTATTATTAATCACCAATCCCTAATCTAAATCTAAAATTTAAAATCCAAAATTACGCTGGATGCTTACATAAAACGTAAGGAGATTGCTTATGTCAATGGTTAGTTTACCGGGATTAAAAGAATTAATTGAAAGTATAAGTCGCGAGCGTAATTTACCCCGTCTTGCAGTTCAATCAGCTATAAGAGAAGCATTGCTCAAGGGCTACGAACGTTACCGTCGTGCCCAAAATTTAGAACGCAAACAGTTTGATGAAGATTATTTCGATAATTTTGAAGTAGAACTTGATATTGAAGGAGAAGGGTTTCGCGTTCTCTCCACTAAAACCATTGTCGAAGAGGTCAGCAACTCAGACCATCAGATTTCCCTAGACGAAGTTCAATTAGTAGCTCCCGAAGCGCAGTTAGGGGACTCCGTAGTATTGGATGTTACGCCAGATCAGGGAGAATTTGGTCGGATGGCAGCGATGCAGACAAAGCAGGTACTGGCGCAAAAACTACGGGATCAACAACGCCAGATGGTACAAGAAGAGTTCCAAGATTTAGAAGGAACTGTCCTGCAAGCAAGAGTTCTGCGATTTGAGAGACAATCGGTAATCCTAGCAGTTACCAGTGGTTTTGGTCAGCCAGAGGTAGAAGCCGAATTACCCAAGCGAGAACAACTGCCCAACGACAATTATCGGGCGAATGCCACATTTAAAGTTTATCTCAAAAAAGTTTCTCAAGGTCAGCAACGGGGGCCGCAGTTGCTCGTGTCTCGCGCCGATGCTGGTTTGGTAGTTTATCTTTTCGCCAACGAAGTGCCGGAAATTGAGGATGAAGTGGTGCGGATTGTCGCCGTAGCTAGAGAGGCAAATCCCCCCTCACGTTATGTAGGGCCCCGGACTAAAATAGCAGTAGACACTCTTGATCGCGATGTTGATCCAGTAGGTGCTTGTATTGGAGCACGGGGATCGCGAATTCAAGTGGTAGTCAACGAATTGCGCGGTGAGAAAATAGACGTGATTCGCTGGTCTCCAGACCCAGCAACGTATATTGCCAACGCCTTGAGTCCAGCACGGGTAGATGAAGTGCGCCTCATGGATCCAGAAACTCGGCAAACTCACGTACTAGTAGCTGAAGATCAACTGAGCTTAGCTATTGGCAAAGAGGGACAAAATGTCCGTTTGGCTGCCCGCCTGACTGGTTGGAAAATTGACATCAAAGACAAAGCTAAGTATGATTACGCGGCAGAAGATGCTAAGTTTGCAGCTGCACGAGCTAAATATCAACAAGAGGAACGAGACGAAGAAGATGACATTGATTTTGAGGAGCTAGAAGATGAAAATCAAGAAGAACTAGAATTAGAGGATGATGGTTTTGACACTAACGATGAGGAATAATTTATTAGCCTCTTGGAGTTCAAGTAATGTTGAATGCATTCCCAGTCTGAAAGATTACTTTTGGCAAGGTAACTTGGTATAAGTAGAAATTGGCAATAACAAACTTTTTTTACAACCAAACTGCTGACATAAGGTAGCAGAGAACCGATGAAACCAAATTATCGGCGCTGTACTAGTTGCCGCAAAGTAGGCTTGAAAGAAGAGTTTTGGCGGATTGTCCGCGTCTTTCCATCGGGGAAGGTACAATTGGATATGGGCATGGGGCGTTCTGCCTATATTTGTCCACAACCGAGCTGCCTACAAGCTGCTCAAAAAAAAAATCGACTAGGGCGATCGCTACATGCATCAGTGCCAGAAGCACTGTATCAAACATTGTGGCAGCGTCTAGCCCAAAACAATACCCAAAATAAAATTTAGTTGGAACAACTTGGTGGTGGTAATCCAGAAGAGGAATTGTGCCGAAAGCCGAACTATTCGTGCTTTCATTACACCCTCTGCGTTTAGTAGGGTTAGTGCCAAAATAGTAAATGGGTGTAGTTAGCAACCAGCTCTCCAATAAAAGAGAGGAGCGAAGCAACACTCCCAACAAGATTTACTCAATTGTGTTGTGGAAGACTCAGAAACACCAAAACAAAAAACTACAAAATGGCAACCTGGTAGCGCTCAAGCGCAGTTTGGCGTCAACCATCTTTCCTAGTGGGGATGCCAGTATTAAACCGAAACATCTCTCTTTCCTGATTGGAGGCACCGACAAAATCTGAACGGCAACCAAAAAACAGTAATCAAAGGATGGAGATGTCGCAAACCAGGCAACCATCCGCTAAAACTGTAAATTAAAGGGGAAGAGTGGATGAACAACGGCAAAGTTAGAATCTACGAATTATCAAAGGAATTGAATTTGGATAACAAAGAGCTATTAGCAATTTGCGATCAGCTCAACATTGCGGTCAAAAGCCATAGCAGCACAATTTCCGAATCGGAGGCAGAACGTATCCGTTTGGCTGCGGAAAAACTTGCAGCTACCAATGGAACGACCAAAAAAGAATTAGGTATCACCAGTCATAAACCAAATTCGCCACAAAATGGCGGACATAACCGATCTGCTCCACCTCACAAACAACAAATTTTGGAAATCCGTAAGCCCAAAATATTGAGAAATCCTACCTCCAACGCCCCAGAGGCGTCAGTCGCTACCAATACCCAAGCTGCCTTGTCTGAAGCTAATCCTCCTTCACCTCCACGGCCCTTCGCTACACCTGTCTCAATCATGCAGCCGACGGCACCAATTCGACCTGTACCCCGGAATCAGCCTGAAACCGCACAAAAACCTCCTGTCACTGATGCGGATCAAAAGCCTAATACAGATCAGGCACCGGAAAAAATAGCAGCGGAAAAACCGGAAAAAACAGTTCCACCCAGACCCAAACCGGAAAAAACCCCAAAACCGCAATTGGTTGCCCCACCGTCAAGACCATTGACGGAAGAACCGCAGCCAGATGAGCCGCAATCTCAGGCAGACAAACCGGTACTCAAACGCGATCGCCCACGGCGTGTCGAAGAAGAGCGCGATCAAGTCAAGCCAAAAGTCGCTAAGCTGACAACTGACCAGATCCCACAAACTGCACCGCCAAGACAGGGTCGTCCCACTCCGCCGCCTGTCAAACCAGAGCATAGGGGTAATAGACCATCAGCACCAGCAACACTAGGAGAAGGGCAAAGACCCAGACCAGCACGTCCTGGTGAAGCTGTAGCAGCAATGCCAATAGCTACCCCACCAAGACAGATGTCAGGAGTAGCAGCGAAATCTGAAGGATTGGGTGATGAGCCAGTTGCACCCGATCTCCTCGATTTGAAACGCCCAACTCCACCCCGTCCTACCAAAGGTGGGAAAAAGTGGGTGGAAGAGGAAATCATTGACGAAGTTAAAGAGAAGGCAAAGGCTGGCGTCAAAGGTAAGCGGATCAAGCCGATACTTGATGATGAATTTGAAGAAGAAGATCTACTGGACGAAGATGGTCTGGAAATACCAGCTACTGTCCAAGTCAGTCTTTCCATCGCCCGTCCTCCCAAACCCAAAGCTGCCCGGCCTGCACAGCCAATTGCCCCAGTGGCCGTTAGCATTCCAACCGCTAGGGGTAGTAGAAAATCTAGTTACAGCCGCGACCAAAACCGTCGCCAAGAAACCGAAGTCAAGCGTGAGCGTCCAGAAAAAGTGGTGGTGACAGGCCCACTGACTGTGCAAGAACTGGCTGACGTTATGGCCGTTGCCGATACAGAGATTGTAAAAATCCTGTTCCTCAAAGGCATGGCGGTGAGTATCACCCAAAATCTTGATATTCCTACAATTACTCTGGTAGGAAAAGAACTAGAAATAGAAGTTGAAACCGCTGAACCAGAAGCAGAAGCCCGGAAAGTCACAGAAATGGTCGGTGCGGAAGACTTGGATTATCTCCACCGCCGTCCACCAGTAGTGACAATTATGGGTCACGTTGACCACGGTAAAACAACTCTGCTCGACTCCATTCGCAAAACCAAAGTAGCTGCGGGCGAAGCAGGTGGCATTACCCAACACATCGGTGCATATCATGTAGATGTCGAACATGAAGGCAAAATGCAGCAGGTTGTCTTCCTAGATACCCCCGGACACGAAGCCTTTACAGCTATGCGGGCGCGAGGAGCGCGGGTAACAGATATTGCCATTCTAGTAGTGGCTGCTGATGATGGCGTCCGTCCCCAAACTGTTGAAGCAGTTAGCCACGCTCAAGCTGCTGGAGTGCCGATTATTGTCGCAATCAACAAAATCGACAAAGAAGGGGCGCAGCCAGAGCGGGTGAAACAAGAACTCACTCAGTATGGTCTGACCGCAGAAGATTGGGGCGGTGAAACGATTATGGTTCCCGTGAGCGCTATCCGAGGTGAAAACCTAGATACGCTTTTAGAGATGATTCTGCTCGTAGCAGAAGTAGAAGAACTCAATGCGAACCCCGATCGCTCCGCTAAAGGAACAGTAATTGAAGCCCATCTGGATAAAGCTAAGGGAGCAGTTGCTACCCTCCTAATTCAGAATGGTACCCTACATGTGGGAGATATGCTGGTAGCCGGCTCCGCCTTTGGTAAGGTGCGGGCAATGGTTAATGACAGAGGCGCAAGAGTCGATATTGCCTCTCCCTCCTTTGCAGTCGAGGTATTAGGCTTAAGTGAAGTACCAGCGGCAGGCGATGAGTTTGAAGTCTTCGAGAACGAAAAAGAAGCTCGCTCACTCGCAGCCGACAGAGCCGACAAACAACGTCAATCACGCTTATTGCAAGGACGTGTTACCCTTACAACCCTGTCAGCTCAGGCACAAGAAGGCGAGTTGAAAGAACTCAACTTAATCTTGAAGGGAGACGTACAAGGTTCGGTGGAAGCCATTGTGGGAGCGCTCAAGCAAATCCCACAAAACGAAGTCCAAATTCGGATGCTGTTGGCTACTGCTGGGGAAATCACCGAGACAGATATCGACTTAGCAGCTGCCAGTAACGCTGTGATCATTGGCTTCAATACCACCTTTGCCAGTGGAGCAAGACAAGCCGCCGATGAGGCTGGTGTAGATGTCCGGGAATACAACATTATCTACAAACTCTTGGAAGACATCCAAGATGCCTTGGAAGGTCTTTTGGAACCAGAGTTGGTGGAAGAACCCTTGGGTCAAACCGAAGTACGTGCCGTCTTCCCAGTCGGTCGTGGTGCGGTTGCCGGTTGCTACGTTCAATCTGGCAAGCTGATTCGCAACTGCAAAGTGCGGGTGCGTCGTGGCAGTAAAGTGGTCTATGAAGGTGTTCTGGATTCCCTAAAACGGATGAAAGAGGACTCGCGTGAGGTCAACGCCGGTTATGAATGCGGTGTCGGCATTGATAAATTCAATGATTGGGTTGAAGGTGACATCATCGAAGCCTACCAGATGGTGACTAAGCGCCGCACTCTGACATTGACGAAATGATCACAAAGGGAGAGTGGAAGAATGGGAGAGTGAGAAAGTGGAGGAGTGGAAGAGTAATTTTAAATTTTAAACTCTTGCCCCCCTATCTCCTTTTGCCTACTCTGCTTTTCTCCCTATCTTCTCCTCCTCTTGTCCTATGCGCTCATTTCGCTCTGAACCTATCTTGTGGATTCACGTTGCCGGCTTGGCAACGTTGCCTATTTTTTTGCTCCTGTGCTTATTGTTCCTATCCGTCGGTAAGCCACTGTTACCAATGTGGATGGAGTTATTCCTAGTCGCAGCCATTGGTATTTTTCCTCTGCTGTGGATGCAGTTACGCCGTCCTTTTTACATATTTGCGATTTTGGGAATAGCTCTAAAACCAGAAAATCTGACTGAGGGACAGCGAAAAATTCTCTGTTTAATTAATACAAAGTTAAATCGGCTGCTGTCCATAGGGGCGGCAATATTATTAGTTTTGGTGCTTTGGCATCTTTATCAAATTGCCCCAATGGTAGCCAATGGAGCTAAATTTTTACCACAATGGCGCGGACTAGGGCTACTCCTTGCTGCTTTAGCTTTTTTGGCAAGCAATCTATTTTTACAAATTCCTGTGAGTGTAGCGCGAGTTTTAGTGACTAATGACACAGAATTTGCTGCTACAGAACCATTATCTTTAGAAAAGATTAAGCAGAATTTCACAATTTTAGGGGTGCGGGTTAATCGAATCTTGCCCCGGTTGAATCTGGAAGTTAAAACTGAGGAATGAGGAACTATGGCTCAAATTCCAGCTTCTAGCGATCGCAAAATTTCTCCAGATACCGAAATTTGGTATGGTCTCAAATACGCGATCTCTGCAAGTTCAGGCTTTCAACGCTGGCAACTAGAACGTGATGCTCAATTACAGGGGCTTCGCCTTGAACAGCAGGTACAACGGTATTTAAGAGAAACTTTAGAGACTTTAGCTTACTAAGAACCAAATAAAACCAATTCGCAATGGGCTAACGCCCCGCTCCGAAGATCGCAATTCGCTGCTTTTCGCAATTAATTCAGCCACCCACAAGGGGTGGGGTTTTTACCTACCTTGAGAAACAAGGATTTTTTCGCCCACTAGGGGCGAGGTTTTGAACAACCGCTTTTTCGGATAAATCTTGTAGGCTTGTTTGCAAGCGGCGAAGTTGACGATAGGCACTCTCCAAGCGATCGCCATCAACTTCGACTTCCTCTGTGGGATTATTTTCAATAATTTCGATTAACGACACCTGCCCATCTTGGCTTGCAGAAAGAACTAAAGGCGCACGTACAGCTTGTCGGTCTGCTCTACGAGACGGTGTATGAATAACTTGACGCTCGTTCGCCTTTGGTGTCGCCGCTTCTTGGGCGAGGACTCGCTACTCGTTTAATCCTTTTGGTATCAAGGTTAGAACGATTCACAGGTTAGTTGTAATCTGGCTATTACGTCGCCTAATAGGCAGTAGACTGAGCGCGACTCCTCGTCTGAAAAATACCTCTAGTAAAATTTTCAGAAATCAACAGTATAAGTTCTGTGATGTATCTAAGGAATTTAGCTGAATTAGTGCTAATCATCCGGTATAGTTTTGCATGGGTTTTACAGCTATATGGCTGCTATCTTAAACCTTGTTCAACGTACATTAATTCAGCACATCACAGACTTTAAAAATGAAATATCGGGGTTTTCACATTTCTTCAGCGAAAAATTTTCGCCTTCTTTCTAGCAATAACTTCAAATTTACATTACGTGTGGTAGCCGGACTAACAGCTTTGTTAGCTGTTTCTAGTGGCTCAATGCTACTGTCTGGTAAAGTAAATGCTGGCGCTACTCACCAAGAAACTATTGCCCCTACTCTCACAGCCCAAGTTCCTGCAACTGCAACGGTTATTTACGTTAACTCCGCAACTGGTGCAGATACTACTGGTGCTGGTGCAACGGCAGCAGCACCATACAAAACCATCACCTTCGCCCTTAGTCAAGCCCAACCAGGTACAATCATTCAACTAGCTGGGGGGAACTATAACCAGGAAAGTGGAGAAACTTTCCCACTCCTGCTTAAACCAGGGGTAACGCTACGAGGTGATGAATCGACCAAAGGTCAAGCAATATTGATTACAGGCGGAGGTTTCTACACTAGTCGCACTTTTGCCAGACAAGATATTACAATCCTTGCTGAGCAAGATACTACTATCACAGGTGTAAGTGTTACCAACCCGAATCAGCGGGGTACTGGTGTGTGGGTGGAATCAACTAATCCCATTATCAAAAACAGTACTTTTACTAACAGTGTAAGAGAGGGTGTTTTTGTCACGGGTACAGGTAATCCCAAAATTGAAAATAACCTCTTTGTACAAAACAAAGGCAACGGAGTTTCCGTGGCTAGATCTGCCCAAGGAGAGATTCGGAATAACGTATTTCAGGATACAGGTTTTGGTCTAGCGATTGGTGGCACTTCCACACCCCTGATTGTGGAAAACCAAATCATCCAAAACCAAGACGGTCTTTTTATCTCGGAGTCAGCCAAGCCGGTACTACGTAAGAATGTTATTCAAAACAACAAGCGAGATGGCGTCGTAGCGACGGTCAACGCTCTACCTGACCTCGGTACTAACGAAAGTCCTGGTAGCAATCTGATTCGGAATAACACTCGTTATGACTTGAATAACGCCACCAAAACTAATCAGATTCTCGCTATTGGCAACGATATTGATCAAAAACGGATTTTGGGTTCAGTAGAATTTGTTGCCGCAACTGTCCCAGGTCAGCCTGTTGCCTTTAAAGATGTACCAGCAACTTATTGGGCAAAAGCCTACATCGAAGCCTTAGCCTCCAAAAATATTATTGCTGGCTTTCCTGATGGCAGTTTTAAACCCAACGAACCTGTGACCCGCGCTCAATTCGCCACTATTATTACCAAAGCTTTAACACCACCAGCTAAACGCGCCAGCATTGAGTTTAAAGATGTAAAAAGCAATTTTTGGGCTTACGCCGCTATCAAATCTGCTTATCAGAGTCAATTTGTCTCTGGTTATCCCGATGGGAGTTTTAAACCACAACAGCAAATCCCTAGAGTGCAAGCATTAGTTTCTTTAGCCAATGGTTTGGGCTTAACTGCCAACAATCAGAATGTCCTTTCCTTTTACACCGATGCTGCCCAGATTCCTAATTATGCGATCGCCCCGGTTGCTGCTGCAACTGCACGGCAATTAGTGATCAACTATCCCACAGCTAAGCAACTCAATCCTAATCGTGAGGCGACCAGAGCAGAAGTTGCAGCTTTCGTTTACCAAGCACTCGTTAGCGCCGGACGTGCCCAACCAATTCCTTCATCCTATTTGGTAACAGTTCAGTAAAGCCTTAGTTAGCAAATTTAAAGCGCCAAGAATAACAACTTGTTAGTCTGGCGCTTTAAACATTTTGAGTGTTTCTTAAATTTGGGGTCTTTAAATATAGCTGACCCTACTTGAATGTGATTAGGTTTATAGTCAGGGTCTTTATATTAGCTGACCCCGTTTGAACAATTTCCAGTTTCTCAGAAATTTTTGCCTTTTGAGATTTCCTAATATTTTTTTTATTTTTTCTCTGTTTAAGGTTTTCAATTTTATGAAAAGTTTAATAAACTGAAAAAATATAAATATAACGTGAAGAAAAAGTCTTCAAAAAAACTAACATTTAAAGTTTTCCACTCAGAAATTGGTACTCACCTTCTAAGGGCGTCTTTGCTGACGCTGCTCCCAGCGCCAGAGGAATCCCATCAAAGCAACTATTCCTATTTGGAGTGCCAAGTTCGGTAAAGCACTGTCAATATCCCGTCCGGCAAGCAGCCGGAAGAAAAAGGTGAATGCGCCGACTAAACCAGAAGCGCCAAAAGCGACGTAGATAAATAGTCGCAATCCGCGATAAGGAGTTGCCATTTCTGCTTTGAGGCGGGCATATTGTTCACGGTTCAAACGATTTTTGGGATTTGGTTCTACCATCAGGAAATCATGCTATACTTCTAGATTGTGTACGCCGATGTGGCTCAGTGGTAGAGCAGCTGATTCGTAATCAGCAGGCCGTGGGTTCAAATCCCATCATCGGCTTTGATAAACGTGCTGCTCAAGGTATCACTCAAATCCAGTTTCGCAAAAGGCTTTTAACAAATCAATACAGTTAGCGATCGCTCCTAAATGGGCAATTTCATAGCCGTGTGTATTTTGTGTAGGAAATGCCAAACAAGCAGCACGAGCAACATGACCAAACTTCATAGCAATTGATGCGTCGCTACCAAAACCACTTAAGGTTGCTAACTGCACTGGCATATCTAGATTTTTAGCACAATGGCGTAGTTGTCCATTCAAAGTCTCATCGTAAATGCTATAAGCGTCCTGATAAAGGAGCACAGGACTTTTGCCGTCCTCAATTGGGTATTCGGTTGATAGCGGACAAATTTCTAACGCAATCAAAGCATCCAAACGCTGATTTTGAGTAAAAAATAGCGCTCCAATTGCCCCAACTTCTTCTTTTGCTGATGCTACTAGATAAACATCAATAGCTGGTTGTTTCAGGCTTTGAGTTAAGCCAAGCAGAATCGCGATAGAGGCTTTGTTATCCAGAGTGTAACTAGCAATATGATCTTTTAGCCTAATTGGCAGCTTGCGATGCTTGCCAATCACCATTCTTGTTCCAGGTCGAATACCAGCGGCTTCTAGTTCTGTAGTAGAGAGTTTTGTTTCAATCCAGGCATTTTCCCATTTCAGGACAGTATCTTCCTGCTGAACTTTTTGGGGGGATTCGTGGGAAACATGGCGTGAACCAAAGCTGAGAATGCCACTAATCGTTTTATGATCTCCGAGTAAATCTACAACGCCTTCACCGTAAACCCAAGGATAAGAGCCACCGAGTTTGCGGACTTCGACGCGACCTTCATCGCCAAGAGTTTTGACAATTGCGCCAATTTCGTCTTTATGGGCTGTAATTGCGATCGCTCTGTATGGATTTTTTCCAGGAATTTTCGCAATGATATTATCAGCGCGATCGCACCAGACTTCTACGCCCAACTCTGTGAATCGCTGCAACAACAACTGGTTAATTTCCGTTTCTACACCACTAGGAGAATGATGCATTACCAATTCTTCAATAATTTGAAATAAGTGATCGTAATCCCACATTAATATATTGATTTGAAAAATTAATTTGGAGAAATTTTTGATTAGTTTTACTGCCAAGATTAATAGAATTTTTAACCCTTGTGGCAAAGTTAGGTACGCATAGGAAAAAGACTTAGGTTGGCGATCGCTTTAACTTCAAAGCTTCAGCAGCCGATACACCCTCACCCTGAGTCCCAAAGTACCACAAAGCCGCAGCAGCTTCAGCGCGATTTACTGGCTTTTTGGGTTGAAACAGCGTCGTATAGCCAAATACCCGCCGAATATTTGATTGTTCACCATTCTGGAAATCAGCTAAAACTGCTCTTAAAGCCTTGGGGTCAATTTTTCCAGCATCCTGAAAACCCCAGGTTTGTTTAACCGCATCTAAATTGGCAGAGGGTAAAGCTTGGCGAGTATCCAGGGGTAATTTCCACAGCACCAATTGCTCCCGTGTTAGGGGTGCATCAGGACGAAACAAAACCGTTGTAGAATCTCCAGATAAGGCACTAGGAATTAACCCAGCTTCGGCTAATCCCTGAATTAATGGAAAATCAGGGTCTTTTGCCGACACATCACTGAAAGCTGATTGAGTGCTTTCTGATGCTAAACGAATTTGCTTAGCTGGATTGCTATCATACATGGCATTATTAGCAGCAACTAGCCAACGAGCGTATTCCCGACGGCTGACGATTTTACCAGGTTGAAACTGGTTAGTTGTGGCGATATCACTCTTAGTAGGCTGTGATTCTATAGACAAAACACCTAATGCAGCTAAATCTTGTACATGTTGCTGCCATTCTTGTGGTACTTTATTGAGATCGTTGAATTTCTGAGATTCAGACGTATCTGTCGGAGTTGTTTTACTACTAGACGTGTTTCCTGGTTGCACTGCCAGATTTGTGGGTGACACTGGCCCAATGAACTGTGGATCTGCTGGTTTGGGAATGTCGTTAGTAGTTTCGTTAGGATTTGTAGGTTGTAGCGTTGCTGTACTATTTGGTACGTACTCAATCCGTAATTCAGTGGCTGTTTGAGGTTGATTGGGTGTGGCGTTGGTGACTGATTGCGCCTGAATGGAAACCTTCAACAGCAAATCGTTGCGACGTGCTTCAAAAGTACCTCCAGCTTCATCTGTTGGCTGTTGCAAAATCTGCCAATTGTTTGTCTGAAATTGGCTGCGATAAAAATCGGCAATAAAATTGCTGGGATCAGAACTTAGCCAGCGACTTGATATTCTGTTTTCTGAGCCATTAGCAGGTGTGACTTCCTGTAGCTTGGCATTGGGATATAACGGGATATCTTTGGGAAAATCAGTCGGTAACTGAACCGTTGATTCGTTTTGCTGTGCTTGTGGTTCGTTACCTTTAGCTTCCCCAAAAACAGGATTGTTTTGGAGCTGCTGATCTGCGGCCAAAGACTGCTCAATATTTTTGGCAGTTGGACTGTTAGCACAGGCTGTTAACGAAGTGAGTAAAACAGCTAAACTCAGAAATACAGCTGGACGTTTACAGGGAAGCACAGGAAATCACACATTGAGTTTCAATTCCTACCCTAGCGCAGACTGTCGAAATTTAATTTGCCTATCTATAAGTTTTTGCTAATACCTTAGGACTGAGTTTGCAACAAATTTCCAGTAATTGAGTAGCAGCACGGGCTGGAGAAAAGTTCTCGGCGACATATTGACTGGACTGGAAGCCTCGTTTAATTGCTTCATCTGGATTATTCAAGCAGTACCTCATACAGCTAGCTAATCCTTCTGCATCTTCATTTTCAAAAAACAGGCTGTGTGGTCCAGCAACTTCTGGCAATCCTCCCATTTTTGAGACAATGGAGCAGGTTTGAACGCTAGAGGCTTCTAGCACTACGTAACCTGCTGGTTCTTGCCAGCGAGAAGGAGCGGCCAAAGCTAGCGCATCCTGAACTTTTACAAGTGCTTCTTGATTAGGAAGTTTACCCAAAAAACTAACGTAGCTTAAAATCCCTAAATCAGATGCTAGCTGTTTCAATTCACTAGCTTGTATTCCATTACCAATTATTAAAACTTCAAACTCATGATTCTCTTCTTGCAAAATTCGTACTGCTTTTAATAAAATATCAACTCCCTTACTTCCATCTAATCTGCCTAGAAAAACAAATTTGTATGGATTAGATAATAGTTTTAGATGCTTTTGCTGGTTTTTTTTGTTAATTTCTATGGGATTATATAAAGTCTCCACTGACCAAGGAAAGGCACTAGATTCGGCCAAAAAATTACTACAAGCTGTATGATAGTCAGCTATTAGTGCAGTAGAAAGCCGGATAGCTAGTCGCATCCATTTTACGGCAGTGTGCAATTTCCACTTTAAAGGATAGTTAGCTTTAGGTAATGTGTGTTTTAATTCTGCTTGCAACCGTTTGCCAAATGTCATCGTCTCATAATTAATATGCGTCGTATGATAAAAAGAATAATGATATTTAATAACTATTTTTTTACCCAACGCTTTGCATAACAGTGCAAAAACTAAGTTATTTGAATTCATGTGAACTATATCAGCCCAAACAATATGGTTCAACCATTTCATCAAATTGTCTTGTTTGGTGGAAATAGTTTTAATTTCAATTCCCCTAGTTTCAAGTTCTGGGATAATAGAATAAATATAAGTTAAAACACCAGCAATTTCGTTCTCAGAATGACGGTGCTGAATTAAAAGCTTCATGCGTAAATCGACTATTTAGATATTTTTATTAATAATGTTAAGTTTAATGATTTAATTTAGCTCCCTGGGCATTAGTGGATTGGAGGTTTATACTTAGGTTGATTAATACTTGTCTAGTTTGCGTAAGTAAGTAGCCTCAGTTATACTCAAAAATTTTCCCTACGGATAAAGTGATCTCTAAAAAAATGAGTAAACGGTAGCTTTTGCTACCGTATTGTCTTTTGTCTACAGCCATTAGGTTTTGATAATCCCCATGCTTATTTATAGAGTTCCCTAAAATTCTGGCAAAGTAACATTTACAGAAAAAATTATAACTAAGCCTAAAAGACTCGCCAGGCATAAGTTATGAGGTTTTGGTGATTAAGGTAGGGTTCTTTAAATCTTCATGGGATGCGAAAACTGATTGAAAACTTGCCAAAGAACGGTGTAGCTGTCATCTAATGCTTAGTAAACTAACTAGAAGCGATCGCCAACTACCTAAAGTGATAGACTGAGAGTAAATCCCCCCTTAGCCTCATCCAATGAGGGAAATGGACAACGTTTTCTAAGACTGGCTTGCAGTCGATTCTGGAGACTATTCATCTGAGAATGGTAAGCTGAATAAGGCGATACGCGGAAAATGCCAGTTTTAGGCAATTCCAGGAACTTAGCGTGAGTTTGCAGTTCTTGGGAATCGAGGTCATAGGCAAAGCGGTCAAGAGTACTGAATGGTTGGTCACAAAAGTTTATATCGGCTTTTGCTGTTCTGAACTTCGGTAGCTCAGTACTAAGTTTGGCTAAGGGGAAATGCTTATGGAGAAATCAACTCTCAAGGTGCATAAAGATATGTTGATGTCAAAAACGCAGATCGGATAAGAGTATGAAGAATCTAAAATAGATATTAAATTGAGAACAAAGAACGACCATCGACAACCGTTAGTCCATTTTACTTTCCGTAAGCGTCGCCGGGTTGTTACCAGTGCTGAAACACGAATACATGCCAGTTTCCCAGGATCAGCCTATTTATTCTGAGGCTCCACTCCATCTGTTACTGTTTGTTGATGGACGCCCAAAGTCCCGACAACAGGTACAACGAATACGTGCTTACTTAAAAGAATTGCAGGCTGAGTATAGTTTTGAACTTGAAATCATTGATGTCGGGCAACAACCCTACTTGGCTGAACACTTTAAATTGGTAGCAACACCAGCTTTAATCAAAATCCACCCGGAACCCCGGCAGGTTTTAGCAGGGAGTAATATAATTGCCCAATTGAAAAACTGGTGGCCTCGCTGGCAAATTGCTGTAGATGCTTACTTAAAATTACAGGAGGATTTACAAGAACGTGTAGAGGAAAATAGTCGGGCGACATCACCTAAATCTACAATCGCCTCAGTTGCTGTTTCCGCTGAATTGATAAGACTTTCAGACGAAATTTTTAGCTTGAAGCAGGAAAAAGATAAGCTCCAGGAGCAGCTACAGTTTAAAGACCGGGTGATAGCAATGTTGGCACACGATCTCCGCAATCCGCTAACTGCTGCCGCGATCGCTATTGAAACTCTCCAATCTAACTACAATTTAGATACAGGTGAGTTTGTGCGCCTCAAACCAGCCATGACGGTGCATTTATTAAAGCAAGCCCGCAGTCAGACTAAAACTATTGACCGAATGATTACTGACCTTTTGCACGTAGGTCGTGGTAACGACACTGAGCTACCAATCATACCACAAAAGGTAGAGTTAGGCAAAATTTGCCTGGATGTATTGGAGGAATTGCGCGATCGCTACACCGCCAAATCCCAAAATATAGACACAGATATCCCCAAAGACTTACCCTGTGTCTATGCCGATCCAGAACGTATACGACAAGTATTGATGAATCTGTTAGACAATGCCATTAAATATACCCCAGAAGGGGGGAAAATAAGCATTGCTGGACTGCACCGTACTACCCAAAAAGTTCAGTTCAGTATTGGCGACTCTGGCCCTGGTATTCCTGTAGAAAATTGCGATCGCATCTTTGAAAATCACTTCCGCCTGCAACGCGATGAAGGCACAGAAGGTTATGGCATTGGTCTTTGTTTATGCCAACGGATTATCAGGTCACATTACGGTCAAATTTGGGTAGACACTGCTCCCTATGGCGGAGCATGGTTCCACTTCACATTGCCAGTTTACCCATCTTAGTCGAGAGTAAGTCTGACAAAGGATAATTGAAATTAGCTTGAGACAATGCGATCGCGCCCCTCTGCTTTTGCTCGGTAAAGTGCCTTATCTGCACTCACAATTAAATCGGAAGGTGAAGATTCCCAAGTGGGAATAACAGTTGCCACCCCCATACTCAAAGTTACATACTGACTAACGGCAGATCCGTCATGAACAATTTGTAAATCTCTGACTCCTGCTTGCATTGCCGTGGCAACATGAAACGCACCGGCAGCATGGGTGTTTGGCATAATCACAGCAAATTCTTCGCCGCCATAACGCGCTAGTAAATCTTGATATTTTTGCGCCTTCCGATTTAAAACAGCACCCACCTGTTGTAAGCAAACATCTCCAGCAGGATGTCCATATTTATCATTATAAAATTTAAAAAAGTCTATATCACACAAGATCAGCGATAGGGGAGATTCTTCCTGTGCTAGATTAATCCATTGAGTATTAAGATAATCGTCAAAGCGACGACGATTAGCCAATCCAGTTAAGCCATCTACGTTTGCCAGGTGCTGCAAAGCTTGGTTTGCTGCCTCTAATTGCTTGTATACTTGCGCTTGTTGCAACAGTCGTCGCAACCGCTGGCGCAATACTGGCCAGTGAATTGGCTTGGTGATGTAATCTGTTGCCCCTGCTTCAAAGGCACGGTCTACGGACTCTTCATCATTTAAACTGGTAATCATCAATATAGGAGTACGCTCCCATAACTTGGAAATAACCGTACTACCAAGAGCAGAATCAGTATCAAATGTTGCGAGTGCCGATATCAAATTATTTCTGGCAATCTGGAGCAACTGCTTACAGCATGTAAAGCCATCCATTTCTGGCATTATAGCATCTAGCAAAACTATATCTGGTTTAACAGTCTCGTAAGCATCTAAACACTGCTTACCATCAGAAACCTCGACTACTCGATAGCCATCTTTTTCCATAGCTTTACGCAACAGTAGTCGGATGGTCTTGTCATCATCAGCCACTAGAATCACAGGAGGTTGCTTAGAAAGAGGAAATGGGCTTATGCCTGACATGAGTTGCGTTCCACAGAAAATGAAAGTATTGAGTAGAGGTAAGCCAGGAAAAACCTTGCCTCCATAACCAAATTGCCTATGAGCAGTAGTTTTATTGCAGCTATCAGATTCCCACTTGACGGTCAATTTAGCAGAACAGATGTGAACAACAAATGTGTGATGTGTGAAATTAGTAACTTTCGGAACTATCCTAAAAATAAGCTGTGCTGCGATCGCATAAAGGTTATTTATTCCTCATAAATGTTAAAACTTGTAGAAAAGGTATGTCTTGCTTCACAAATACCTTTTTTCTGACAATAGACTGCTCAAAACAATTGAGCTAAGCAAGCTCCAGATGACTAGGTTTCACAGACAATATATTTAGAATGCAAAGGCAGTTTTTGCTTTTTTTCAATCATGGTTATGGTAATGAACGTTAGTTTTATCTTTCCCCAGCGGTAAAGTGAAATGTAATTATTTGGCAATTTTCTTGAAAACTTTAAATGTCCAGCTTAATTATTTAGTTATCTAGGAATTTCTGAACCCAAATAAAATAGGGCAAAGCAAATACCACACCGCTACAAACAGTAGCTAATACTAAATGTTACTGCTGGGACTAAGCTGGCTGTACTCACTCAGAGGATTTGTAAAAGGTATCAGCGTTTAGGATAGTTACATAAAATGAAGACAAGACTGAAAGTGTAACTTTGTTCTCGATTGATTATAGGGTTAATAGACTAAGTAAAAATCCTTAATTATCTTCAATAAGATATACATATCTAGGGTAAATAAGATAGGCTGCTTTTTTATCCCAATTTGGTAGTTAAAATAATCTAAAATATAAAAATGCTAAATGAAAATTAATATATTTTACTTATAAGACTATAATTACTTACGAAAAGACATATATAGCGGATTTCATAAGGATAAAGCACAGTAGAATGGGCATTGCAATGCCCATTCTACAAGCTGAAAGACATATAAAACAGTCCTATTAGTACACAAAAACAACTACAAGCGCAAAATCAAAATCTATTTACATTTACCAATTTTTTTATATGCCAGATCCATTAATGTATCAACAGGATGTTTTTGTCGTTCTAGAAACAAACCAACCAGAACAATTTCTTACAGCATCAGAGTTATTAAAAAAGCTCAAAAAAATTATTCGACAACTAAACTTTCAAGATTTGCCGCCAGATTTACAAAAGTTTGATGCTGTGGAAGCCCAAGCCCAATATTTACTCGACACTAGTTGCGAGTTAGATATTGGGCCTGGACAATATTTGCAGTGGTATGCAGTTCGCTTAGAAAAGTAATTTTTGAAGTAACAGTCAATTGGCAGCATTCGTAACTATTGACTATTGACTATTGACTATTGACTATTGACTCTTTTTGAGTAGTAATCAGCGCCAGTTCAATTTTTTTTTCATCTGGCTGTGTAATTTCAACCTTTACTCCTGGCCCAAAAAAACTAGTCATTTTTTCCTGCTTTTTTTGCCACATATCAATTTGGATCAGAGGCGAATCAAATTCTAAAATCAAGATATAAGACCCATTGACTTCCGTTTCTCGTAACCCTGTAACTATAGGTCGTTCTTCATCCGTAGGACTCAGTCCTAAAAAAGAAAGTGCCGTATCTAGATGAGCATCTTGACCATAGCAATATCGAGTAATGTCTTTGCGGATTTTATTTTGAGTAACAGTTGCTTGCTGCTCGCGCAGCATTAATATCGACGGTGTTGTAATTTGACTAAAGGGTATGGGCTTGAGTTCATTAGCTTTGAGCGCCAGCCCACCCAACAATAGAGGAATACCGTAAAAAAATCCTACAAGGTTAAGCGTGGCATTATTCACAGCGTAGGCGACAAAGCCGATGATGGTTAATATGCTGCCGATAGTCAAACCGAGTGTTCCCAAAGAAATTTGGCGTAGCATGAGCTTAGATTACTATAAATTCTTAATACCTCAGTTTTATTATCATCGGCTATGAGTAACAGATTAGGGAAGGTGTTAGCTCAAACTACTAGAAAGTTCAGCGCCCAGAGGGTTGGATTTTGAGTTAACTTTAAACTTGAGGGTAGTCAAAGTTTGGAAGTAAATAATGGATATACAGACGTTAAAAGAACGAATTGCGATAGTACAAAGTAAACGCGAGTACCTGCTGAATCTGCTGGAGCAACCAAACCTAGGAACATTAAAAATTGACGTAGATCAAGCTCTAGATGAACTGGACGAGTTAATTGATGAATTTAGACGTACTATTCCGCAAACACAAACAGAAGATAATTAAGTCCAATTAGGCACTATCCCGGATAATAAATAGCGTCGGTGTAACCGTCTTACGGCTCTACCGACGCTACTCAATAATGTATAAATAATTCCCAAATCCCCAGAATTTAGCTATGCCTAGATTTTCCAAGCCATTTATCCTGCAACGGAACCATCTCCTGCACGCTGACCTAATTGCCTGACTAAAGCAATGAGTTCAGTTGTGGACACATCTTTTTTGCAAAAATTATCAAAACTAGGCATTGCTGTTGTTTCCTGAATATTTATATCTTCCACCGAGGAATAAGCAAGAATTTGAGTATTTGGAGATATAGCTTTAATATGACCAGACGCACTCCAACCATCCATGACGGGCATCTGTAAATCTAGAATAATCACATCAGGATGATAACGTTTAACCATTTCTATAGCTTCTTCACCATTACTAGCTAAACCTACTACTTGAATATTTTCTTGACCAGAAAAAACCAATTGTAAGGTTAAACGAGTTAATTCGTGATCATCAACTACTAAAACGCGCAAGGTAGAAAGCTCACAGGACAACATTAACATTCCAGGGAAATATAAAAACTACGTGCAGTAATTTTTATAGTTTATGGGAACAAGTGCCAGCCCTAACTCTATCCTATGGTTGAATAACTTGTGTATAACCATGATAAATAATTTAGATCACCCGAAAAAATTAAAGTTTTCTAAAAAAAACCAAGTTGAGCTAGTTGTCAAGGTAGAAACAACTTGTTTTTTAATCAATTAGGTTTGAGGTTATGCCAATTGAACGTAATGCCATATTCATCAGAGTTTTTTGTGAATTAGCTTCTGGACAATGATCACCAGGACGTCGCTGGATGTAACTGCCATCGGGTTGTAACTCCCAAGCTTGACGGTTATCTGCCAACATAATTCCCATAACTTCTTGCAAATCTTTAGCAATATCTGGGTCTTTCACTGGGGTAATTACTTCTACTCGGCGATCTAGATTACGGCGCATCCAGTCAGCACTGCCGATATAAATTTCTTCCTGTCCGTTGTTATAAAAATAATAAATACGAGAGTGTTCTAAAAAGCGACCGACAATGCTGATTATGTGAATATTCTCACTAATGTCTTTGAGTCCTGGGCGTAAACAGCAAACGCCTCTGATAATTAGGTCAATTTGCACTCCAGCGCGGGAAGCTTCATATAAAGTGGCAATAATTTGTGGATCGACTAGGGCGTTCATTTTGGCAACGATACGTCCAGAAAATCCATTTTGAACATTTTCGATTTCGCGGTGAATTAGTGCTAAAAAGCGATCGCGCATATTCACAGGTGCAACTAGTAACTCTCGATAAGACTTTTGCAGAGAGTAGCCTGTCAAGAAGTTAAATAGATCTGTGATGTCAGCACCCAATTCTTCACGGCAACTGAACAATCCCAAATCTGTATATAGTCTTGCTGTTTTCTGGTTATAGTTCCCAGTGCCAATATGTATATAGCGACGCATCCGGTCTTTTTCCCGTCGCACCACTAAGATGGTTTTACTATGGGTTTTCAATCCCACTAAACCATAGACAACATGAACTCCGACTCTTTCTAGTCGTCTTGCCCAGTAAATATTATTTTCTTCATCAAACCGAGCCTTTAATTCCACTAGTACAGACACCTGTTTACCATTTTCAGCAGCCGCAATTAAAGCATTGACTATGGGCGAGTCCCCGGAAGTCCGGTAAAGAGTCATCTTGATTGCTAACACATTCGGGTCATGGGCAGCGTGGGTAATAAAGCGCACCACTGTTGCCGAAAAGGATTGATAGGGATGGTGTACTAGCAAATCCTTTTCCCGAATTACAGCAAAAAAGTCTTTTCCTTCGTCTACTTCGACAACATCCGGGTCTAAACTTGGTTCCCTCAGCCTTTGTAGGCGCAATGGTACAACAGATTGTCGTGGTGGGTCTTTGAGTTCCGGCAGTGGCAATGCCATAAAGTACATCAAATCCCGTAGTCCCAAAAGACCGTCTACTTCGTAAATATCGTTTTCTGTTAATTCCAAATCTTGCAATAATCGCGATCGCACTGGTTCCGGAGTCTGGGATTGAATTTCTAGTCGGACTGGACTCCCACCCATGCGCCGTTTTCGCAATTCCTGTTCTATGGCTAACAACAGGTCATCTGCTTCATCTTCTTCTAGCACCAAGTCAGCGTCACGGGTGATGCGGAAGGGATGATATTCAAGAATATTCATGCCTGGAAATAGGGATTCTAAATTATGGGCGATCGCCTGTTCCAAGGGTACTCCAGTCCAATGCACAGTTTGTCCATTGTATTTATCTCCTAACTCTGTCGGTATAGGTAAAAATCGCGGCAGAACGTTGGGGACTTTAACTCTGGCAAAGAATTCTTCTTCGGTATCTGGATTTTTGACTAGAACTGCTAAATTCAGACTGAGATTGGAAATAAAAGGAAAGGGATGGCTAGGGTCAACAGCAAGGGGAGTCAAGACCGGAAAGACTTGTTCCTCAAAATAGCCCTCCAGATGAGTCCGCTGTTTCTGATTTAAATCTATGTAATTCAGGATATGGACGCCGTGATTTGCTAGCAGCGGTCGAAGTACTTGCTCAAAATGTTGGTGCTGTTTCGTTATTTGAGGACTGAGGGTAGACCTAATATCGTCTAGCTGTTGTTGAGGCGTGCGACCATCGGGGGTTAACTGACTAACTTTTGCTTCTACCTGTTGCTTTAAGCCTGCAACGCGCACCATGAAAAACTCATCCAAATTGGAGCTGAAGATTGCCAGAAACTTGAGCCGTTCGAGAAGGGGCGATCGCTGGTCGCAGGCTTCATGCAATACCCTGCTATTAAACTCTAACCAGCTTAACTCTCGATTTATATAATATTGTGGGTCACTCAGATTGATGGGGGTCGCGCTCTTTTTGGATTTTGCCATGATGACTTAGTGTGAGGCAGATGTAGCCCATTTAGCTGGAGAATATAAACATAGTAAATTAAATAGGGGATGAAGAGAACGTAACTATGAACTGATAAGTGAGTAAATATAAACAACAAAATGCTGAAGCAACACCAACCGGATATCTGAGCGTGATTTCTTCACCTGTCTAACGCTTGCAATTCATCAAGCAAGCGATCGCCCTCTTGCTCAATTTCCTGGCAAGAACTCAAAATTACAGGCTACTCCTAATTTACTGTAAGCTTCCGTGTACTCTGGGTTAAGTTGTAGAGCCTGCTGGAATGCACCCACCGCCTCTTGATTTTAACTACTCAACCCCAAAGCGGTTCCTAGTAGAAATAGTCAAGTAAAAAATATGTTTCAAGCTACTCGTCGCCGTCTTGCCCTCTGGTACACTGCCGTCACAGCCGTGTTACTACTACTATTTGCCAGTGGCGTATATTTATATGTCCGTAGTACGCTGGTTGAGCGGATTGATGACACCCTTAACCATGTGGTGGAAATAGTAGAGAGAGCGTTCATAATTGAGCCAGTCAATTCTAATGCTGACAAATTCCACATTAATATAGAAGCCAGTTTTCGTGATAACGCTGACACCGTAGAAGATGATCACATCGATTTAGAATGGTTCAGTTCAACTGGTGAATTACTTTGGTCAACTCTATCTGAACCTCTAAATATTCCCATTCATGCCAACCGTACAGGTGAAACTGTACGTGTAATCAAACAAGAAAGATGGGAAGGGAATAAACTTGCTACTCCCCACTCTCCACTGTTATTACGACAAATAACACAGCGTGTAGAAGTTGGACGGCAGGTATTGGGATATCTGCGTGTTAGCCATCCCTGGTTTGAAGTTACTAAACCCAGTCGTCAGTTAATTTTTGATTTAGCCCTAGGTATTGGGTTAATGCTGCTTTCCGTAGGTGCAAGTGGTTGGTTTCTCTCAGGTAAAGCAATGGAACCAGTCGGCGAGTCTTACCAACGTCTAAAACAATTTACTGCTGATGCTTCTCACGAACTCAGAAGTCCTATTACTTTGATTCAAACTAATGTGCAGGTTGCCCTTGCTGACTTGGAGTTAGCGGAGGCACAAACCACTACTTCTTTACACTATCGGCAACAGTTAAAAGTGGTGGAACGCTTAACACAGCGTTTGGGTAAGTTAGTTAATGACTTACTGTTTCTAGCACGGCAAGATAGCGGTATTACCAAAGATACCTTTTCACATTGTCCGCTTGACGCTTTGCTGATAGAAGTGGTGGAAGAACAACAACTATTAGCTGTTGAACAAGCAATTACCCTTTCTTTAAACTTAATTGATCCGTCCGCCCAAGAAACCAGCCCTGAATCACTTGACAGTTGGTTTACATTTTTTGGTAATTGGAACCAGTTGGTGCGGTTGTTCACAAATTTGATTAGTAACGCTTTGCGCTACACTTCTGCTGGTGGACGGGTGAATGTGGAATTGGCGCGTATCGAGGGAATAAATCGGATATCTGGACTACGTTACACCAGTGCCCAGTTGCAAATTAAGATCAGTGATACCGGGATTGGAATTCCAAGAGAGGCGCTACCACACTTATTTGACCGCTTTTATCGGGTAGATCCGGCACGTACCCATACTACTGGGAATACAGCTACAGAAAGCGCTACTGGTTCGGGATTGGGATTAGCGATCGCTCAAGCTATTGTCGAACATCATCAAGGTCAAATTCAAGTTGAAAGCACACTTGGAAAGGGCACTACATTCATCGTCACTTTACCAATAACTCTTGAGTCTTAAATTTTTAATTACATAATTGTTTCCTGTGATAGATGCTGACGTTTAGGTTTAGACATTAATTTATACTGCAAAGGTTGAAAAATTAACTTACAAATTTAACTTTTAACAGTTTGATATCCCTACTGCCATGATTATTTTTAGTAAGTAGTCATCCAAACTGCGAGTTTAATTTGACAAAATTTTTCAGCTATGACGCATTTATAAAAGTATTTCGGAGGGTTTAGATGCCACCAGTTCCCATAGAAGAAAAAGATACAGTTTTTTTAGAAAAGGTTAAGGCTAAGAGTGGTTTAGCAGATCTTTACGATGCTAGGGACTTAACCGAATTAGTATTCCGGGTAATGCGCGACTTGATGACTACCGAAGCTGCTGATCGGGTTGAAGAGGAACTGCACAAACCAGCTGAAATCACCGATGATAAATCGCTGCAAATGGAAATTGCAGACCTGTGGCATGATACAAATCCGATTGTGGGATTCCTGAGCCGAGTGCGTCCACCTTGGCAAGGCCCTGGTATCTTTAAAATTGATAGCGATCGCTTTTTATTTCGGGTAGCAAATGAAGGTGGAATGCCACCAAATGTAGACCGCGAACAAGTGGTTAAGGCCGTGTTTTCTGCTACTAAAGACGAATTGTCCTCAGAACGAATCCAAGAAATTGCTAGCTGGTTGCCTGATAGAGTTCGTCAACTTTGGGAAGAAGCTTAATAAAGTTTTCAGTTAGGAGTTAGGAAATAATTCTTAACTCTTAACTATAACTCTTGATTTATTTACCCGCTGCTGACGAGTGAAAGATATACTTGTAAATCATCTTTTCTCATCTGTATCGTATGAGATAAAACTTCTTATTTAATTATTAATTTAAAATTAATCATAATTTTATACTTATAAGTAACAATGATGCCTGAGTACAGCAGACAAAAGTAGATGAGTTTTCACTTTGCTTAACAGCAGTTGCAATTAAGCAAAGTACTGTAAAGCAGGTTTAAATATATTTTCCAGGAGGTAAAAAATGAATAAATATCTAAAGTTACATAAATCGGCTGAGTTATTTGGCACTATTTGTGGGGGATTACTGATTAGCTTGTCAGCAATTCCTCAAGCAGCATTAGCACAGCCACAGCAATCAACTCCCAAAGTCAACCCTTGTCCAAAAATTTTCTACGAAGAACCACATAACAGTAGGATTTTGGTACCGCAGGGATGCCCTCCAAATGCTTTCACCCAACAACGACAAGCACAAGGAATAACTTCCAGCCAGGGAATTCCAACTACGACTCAACCACCAGCACCCGAACAAGGAGTCCCAGTTAGTCCACAGGTTACAACTACTACCCAATCATCAGCTGCTGAACAAGGAGTCTCAGTTAACCCACAGGTTCCAACTAGAAGAATCCAGTCATCAGCTGCTGAACAAGGAGTCTCAGTTAACCCACCTACCGCCCAATCATCAGTAGCTGAACAAGGAGTCTCAGTTAACCCACAGGTTCCGACTACGACTCAACCACCAGCACCTGAACAACAAGCCCCTAGCACCACGATCGCACTAGCGAATGGTAAACTTAATATCAGGTTAGTAAACGACACTGCGGCTAATGTAACTTATGAAGTAATTGGCGATACAGCAGCGCGATCGCTAAAAGGTAAATCAGATGTGATGCTGCAAGGTCTAAGTGCGCCAGTAACAGTGACGTTCCAACGAGAAGATGGCGGACTATTAAAAGCGACTCCCCAGGCCTTTTCTGAGCCAGGAATGTTAGAACTGAGACTGAACGAAGCAACTGATATTGGCAAAGATAGAGGTACGATGCGGATTCAACAAAACGGCGCAGTGTTGTTGAATTAGTTAGACAAACAATAAGATTCTCGACTTTTCTAAGAAGTCGAGAATCTAAAGCTCTTAAATCACCTTAACGCTTCTGAATTTTAGCCAGCTTATCCAGTAAAAACACCTCCCGCTTACTGTCTTCCAAATTCCGCGCCAGTGTAATCGCCCTTTCGTAAAAATTGCGAGCAGTTGGGTAATTACCTAATTGCTCGTACAACTGAGCATAGGACTCAAACGAGTTTAACTCTTCTTGTAGACTTTGTAGTTCGTTAGCAAGTGTTAAGCGCTGTTCTAGCAAGTCAAAGGCACGCTCATAGCGTTTTACAGCACTGTGAGCTGTAACTAAGCCATCAATTGATCGTAATTGGTTAGTGCGATCGCTCTTAGTTTTTGCTATCCGCATTGCTGCCCCATAAGTGCCAATCGTATCTAGATAATTTCCAGATGCTAAGTAGGCATCACCCAAATTATTCAGGGTATTTGCTTCACCGATAGCATCGCCAGTTTGACGGCGAAAAATTAAAGCATTTTCATAAAGTTTAATCGCTTTATTATAATCTCCTAATCTGGCAGTTACTAATCCCAAATTGCTCAAAGATAATCCTTCTCCTTCAATATTTTTGACATCATGAGCAATTGAAAGTGCTTCCTCAACAGTTTTACCAGCAGCAGCAAACTCCCCTTGTTGCAGCAAATATGTAGCGATGTTATTGAGCACAAAAATCTGAGATTGAAAGTCTTTAGTATCACGAGCGATCGCTAAACCTCGCCGTAAGGCATTATCCGCTTCTTTGAAACTACCTAACTGTACATAAGCCTTAGCAAGCAAATTATAAGTCAGACCTTGTGCTTTAAAATCGCCAATTGAGTGATATATTTGCTGCGCCCGCAAGCATGACGCAATTGCTTTATCAGCATATCCTGAAGCGTATTGTTGTTCAGCGATACGCAGCAAACTGTCCGCTTCATCTCTCGATTGTCGCCCAACCGAACTATTTAAAGGGCGGTGGAGTTGTTGGGTAATATCAACTGCGCCTGCTGCTATAGGACTAAGCAAAAAAGTAAACAGTAAATAAAAGCTGCAAAACTTGAATTTGTCAACCTGGCGTAAGGCATGGGTAACAGCCAAAATCCACAAACCATAGCGTCGGGTTGGCTCTAAATCCAAAATGGTCTGCCCTAGGAATACATGCCGTTGTTTCATAAAACTTATCCCTGAAATTTCGGGTTTAAGTAGAAGGTTTAAGAAAAAGTTTTAAGTTTCTAAATAAAGACAATTAGCATACGCGTTTATACGTAAATCAGGATTTACCTAAATCCTCGCTAAAGTAAATTGCGCGGATATCTACAGGTAATTTGTCTTCTAGCATACGATAGCCTTCTTGGAGAAAATTTGCTACTTCAATAGGGGCGATCGCTTCTCCTTCGGCTTGTAGATAAGCAGCGATTCTAGTTTCGCTCCAGTGAAAAGTTTGAGCCATCAACACAATTAATCGCAAAACTGGTTTTAGTTGGTCTAATGCTTGTTCTACATAGCACCATAGTGGCGGAGAAGTCGCCTGGAGAGAATAATGAATTGCTTCTGTGGGTGGTAATTTAATCTCGTTAATACAGAAAGCTGTCATATTAATCAACCAATTTTGAATGGTTAAAGCTTCTTCGGCTGATTGAGCGCTGGTTAAATTTAGTCCACCGAGTTCGTAGTAGATGTGACGCCAAGTAAGAGCAAACAGATAATCTGCCTGCACAGGCGATCGCGCCGAATGCCGAATCAAGGTATACACTATTGGGCTATAACGGCAAAAAATCACTGTAAAGTACTTGCCTGCCTCTGGATAGCGCTGAAACAGAGTCAGCAATTCATGGTCACTGTGATGAAACAGCGATTTAACTAGTGGGTGATTAGCTTCAGGAAAATGAGGAATTTGCACAAGCCTTTCGGTTGATAGTTGTTAAAATATCTTTGAGGCTCATAGCCTCGTAGTTAAAAGCATAATATCTTGGTGTTGCTCAGTTTATAGCTGAGACTCACATTAGTTGAGTATTGATAAACTAAAAACAAAGACTTAATTTTAGTCTTAATCGACAATCATAAAAAGCGATTCCCTTATACAATCCTTGATTTGTTCATGGTTATAGCAGCTAGTGTGATATCGTTCCTGTTTAATCCTGTTACTTTAGGCTCTTTTTTACCTTCCCTGCCCTTGGATAGCTTGTTCTCTACCCAAGGCATTATGGTAATACTGCTGGCGGCGTATGCTGGAGCCATGTGGATGTTCCTTACTAGTGCCCCAAAAGTACACACCGTTATGGTGTCGGATTTGGAGATTGCACGACAACTGTATGAAGGTCTGCTAGATTTACCAGCAGCAGATGTGCCCTTACATTACTACTACAACTACGAACAAACTCTCGGCGCAACTGGGATTGATCCACTTTATATGTCCACAAGTCCCACTTTGTCAGGCAGAATGATGAATAATGCCAACGATGGGCTGTGGTATCAATTGAAGAAAAACACCCAGCTACACGTTATTACTGGTGCTAGTTTAGGCAGCAAAAATCAGCAACGCCACGTTTGCTTTGAGCGTGACTGCCTGGAAATGATTTTAATGCGAGTTGAAACACGCGGCTTGAAGTTCAAGATTCGTAATCAGAAGCCCCTGAATTTTTTGGTTAAGGATTATGAAGGACGTGTTGTTGAACTGGCTGAAGTTGCAAATTAGTCATAAAAATGGTGCGTTAGGCAAAACCATAACGCACCCCACTGTTGAATGGCACTTACTGCCTCAACTCAATTGTTCATACTTAAATTTCCCTTTAATCAACTTGTTAAAGTATTGACCTTTGGACGGTGCATTGTCTAAGTCTTCCTTGACACTGGGAGGTACTTTGAAATACTCGTAAACACTTCCACTATCAAATTCAACAGTCAGTGTTTGAGTTGTTGGATCATAGCTAAATTCCTTAATCACGCTGCTTTCAGGCTTCAGTAGAGGGAAGGCGATCGCATCTCGAATACTGGCACAATCAGTTAATAACATTACTAACCGATCAATCCCAATACCTAAACCACCTGTAGGTGGCATTCCATACTCAAGAGCAGTCAGAAAATCCTCATCTACACCTTGCGCTTCCAAATCACCAGCGGCTTTTCTCTGTGCTTGTGCTTCTAAGCGCTCTCTTTGGTCGATGGGATCGGTAAGTTCTGAAAAGCTGTTAGCAGTCTCGCGCCCCACTATAAATAACTCAAATCTCTCCACTAAGCCAGGCTTAGAACGGTGGGGCTTTGCTAAAGGCGAAATTTCTACAGGGTAATCAATTACAAAGGTAGGTTGAATTAAATTAGCTTCTACCTTTTCTTCAAAAGCTAAATTCAGTAACTTACCAATTGATTTGGCTTCATCTACACCAGGAATACTAGCATTTTTGCTTGCTGTTTTTGCTTCTTCCAATGTTTGGAAAGAATTGAAATCTAAGCGTGTAAATTCTTTGACTAAATCGTGCATTGTTACCCGTCGCCAAGGTGGTGTTAAATCTATAGGTTCCCCTTGGTAGGTGATTTGCAATGTGCCGAGTACATCTTGGGCAACAGTGGTAATAATCCCCTCAGTTAGCACCATCATATCATTGTAGTCGGCGTAAGCTTGGTAAACTTCAATCGTTGTAAATTCAGGATTATGGCGAGTCGAAATTCCCTCATTGCGAAAAATTCGTCCCAATTCAAACACCTTTTCAAAACCACCCACAATTAACCGTTTGAGATGGAGTTCTGTGGCAATTCGCAGATACAACTCCATTTCTAAGGTGTTGTGGTAGGTGGTGAATGGACGTGCATCTGCACCTCCAGCTTCACTTTGCAAAACTGGTGTTTCAATTTCTAGAAAATCCTGCTGTTCTAAATAACGGCGAATACCCGCAGTAATTTGGGCACGACGGCGGAAAGTTTGCCGCACTTCCGGGTTAACAATCAAGTCAATGTAGCGCTGACGGTAGCGCTTAGCAACATCCGTTAATCCATGCCACTTGTCGGGTAGGGGCAAAAGGGATTTAGTGAGGATGGTGTATTGTTTGACGTAGACAGATAACTCGCCCTTTTCAGTCCGTTTGATAGTGCCTTTTGCTCCCAGGATGTCGCCGGCATCTGTAAGTTGTTTCAAATGATTAAAAGCATCGGCATCAATATCTGTCATGCCTTCTTGGATGCGATTTTTATCTAAATAAAGCTGAATTGTGCCGGTTTCATCTTGCAAGGTGAAGAAAGCCAGTTTACCGAAAACGCGACGCGCCATAATGCGTCCAGCAATGGCAACTTCTAAATCAACTTCTTCACCATTGGGTAAATTGGCAAATTGTTCTTGCAATTGCGCTGCATGATGGGTAGATTCCCAACGATAGGCGTAGGGATTGGTTCCTAGCTGCTTGAGCTGGTCTACTTTTTCCAGCCTGGCGGCACGGATATCTTCTTCCGACATAGTAACGAACTAAATAGGGCAAGATTAATTATAGATGCTGCAAAAGTTGGCAGTCAGAGATATTTACGCTTTGCAGGCTACTTTCAGAATGCCATGCACAGACGCAAAGCGTTTTGTCGTCAGACATCGCCGCTAAAGGAAATGCATAATTTATATGCCTGAAATTTCTTTCATCTTCAAGTTAGTAAATTGTACGATCGCATTTACAAGGTCTTGCTGGTTTGATTGCAACTTCAGTGTTTCTAAAGCTTGATAGATATTATTTCCAGAGCGCAGTTTTTGAGCAAGTTGAGCACGTTGAGAGGAGTTTAAGACTGCATTAATTTCCCTGTTCCTGCGTTGACGCACAGCCTGTAGTTGTTGGCGTTGTTGCGGAGTCAGGTTAATCTCAGTAATTGAGGTGGAGTATTTTACAGGGTTAGCAGCTTGGGCAAAAATAGCACCAGAATTGGCATAGAGTTGGACTGGCGCAGCCAAAGTAATTCTAGGCAAGAAGAGGAAAATGCCAAGAATAGTAGATAAGACAAATAGCCGTTTTGTCAAGTGAGTTGTCATATTGAGAAATTGTTAAATTAAATTTCAGTCTAGTATGGTACTTAAGCCAAGCCTTAACGTACCATACCAAAATTTACTCAGCATTCAAGCTCACTCTGACCTTTTCATTCTCTCAATTTCTTGTTGTAATTTTTCAATTTGACGGCGCAAAGTTTCAGCTTCGTTTTCACTAGTCTGGGCTGCAACATCTACTGCTCCTGAAGCAGGCGATCGCTGATAATTTCCTCGGCGAATTTGCTGATATTCTTCTGATACTGCCCATTGCCGTAGATAGTGTAAGCGTTCTACAGCAAAAGGATGGCTCAGCATCGTTCCTTGTATGCCACTGTACATCAAGAATTTGTACACTTGATTCAGTCCATCTTCATCCAGCGCTTGATAACTTTCTGACTGGCGAATAAACTCCTGTAAACTACATTCATTGGCGTATTTGATACTACCGCCAGATACTTTCATCATCAAAGACATCACCGGGTTCAAGTCATCCATCACCAACAGCGCAGCACGATCTGACGATAACTCGGCTTTCCGTCGCCATTCAAAAAAGGCATAAATCAAGCCCTGACTCAGGAAATTTCCGATGCCAAAGGTTAATTCCCCGAAGGCAGATGCAGCACTCATCGCCCACATCGCCATTTGAATTAAAATAGTATGACCACATTTAATATGCCCCAGTTCATGGGCCAGCACCGCCCGAATCTCAGCTTCGTCTAGTAAGTCTAGTATCCCTGTATTTATGACTATGTAAGGATTCTCTTGCCCCAAAGCATAGCTATTTGCTTGGGGATTTTGTGAGACAAACAGTGCTGGCTCTGGATAAATGTCCAAATCCCGCACACATTCCCGAAACATCTGGTAAATAGTGGAATATTGGCGCGGCCCAACTTGGATGGTGTTGCCCATTAGATAGACTAATTGAGGGCGTTCGTAGACAAATTCCACGAATTTACGAGCGATTAAATCAAATCCTGGTAAGTTTCGTAAAGCTTGCTCGGCTTGGCGATCCAGTGGATGCCTGAAGGCTTCGCTGGAAATTCCTGTGTAAGTTGGCATAATTTACGGGGATTTGGTCAAGGGTTAAGGGTTAAGGGTCAGGGGTCAAGGGTCAAGGGTTAAGAGTCAAGAGTCAAGGGTCAAGAGTCAAAATTAATTACTCTGGACTTTTGACTTTTGACCCTCGACTTGCAAAGCAGACAAGATAATAGAAATGGAGCTTTGTAAGTAAAAATCACTTTGTATGGGATTAAAAGCGTGTGATTGAGGCAGAAGTTCATTTGTCACTACATAACTTTTTGCGATCGCAGGCGGGTTTCCCTTCCTGGCCCCATCATTTGACGATGGCACGGTTGGTAGCACGCGCCTTGCGCTTAGGACGTAGCGCCTTAATTCAAGTAGGGGCAGTTTGTGGTTATCAAGGGCGCTATCGTACTAGTTTTGTCGCATCAGCATTGATGTGGCATGGGCCTGTAATTATTGTTGCTCAAGAAGTAGTGCAGCAACGCCTGCTGCAAGTGGAAATTCCTCGGCTACAGCAGTGGCTACCAGCCAACAAACCGATTAGGACAGGTGACGCCTGGCCTGGTAGTGAGTTCCAAGGACTACTGTTGACTACTCCAGAAGCCTGGTTAAAAGGTCAGTTGAGTGAGGGCGATCGTTTTCCTCACGGTATTCCCACAATAATTGATGGGGTGGATGATCTGGAAGATTGGGTACGTCATCAGCTGACTCAAGCTATTCAACCGCATGACTGGGATCAACTTATGCTCGCTTGTCCAAACCAAGCTGAAGCAATTCGCTCTGCACGGGTGCAACTGACACACGAACTGTTCCAGCATCCGACTAATCCTTATGAGTGCTACCTAATTTCCCAGCCCGAAGTAGAGATTTTAAGCCATCTTTATTTAGTATTGGAGTCAGCCGATATACCTGATGTCTGGAAACAATTTTGGCAACAATTTCAATACATAAATGAAAATATTTCTCTGGCCTTCTCCCCTCCTCTGTTCTGGGCGACAATTGCCCGTCGTCAAGGTTTATTTTCTTTGCACTACGCCCCAATCGAATTAGCGGAAATACTTTCGCCCATTTGGCAGCATCAACCTGTGGTTTTAATTGGCAGCGCTTTAGAGTCGGAAACAGAGGCTCCACTTTTCCGTGAGCGCTTGGGTTTGGACGATTTAACTTGCTTAAAATTTTCTTCAGATAGCCAAGCGGAAGCAATTCAACTGTATGTACCCTATAAGTTACCCCTACCTAACACGCCAGAATTTCAAGCGGCATTTATTCACAAAGTCCGCACATTAGTTTGTCTAAGTGCTACATCACCAGGATTAACGGTTGTGTTAGTGGGAGATGTGCCACTCAAGTCTCAGGTAGGGGCGATTCTGGCCTCAGAGTTTGGTTCGCGGGTGCAGGTGGAAAAAACTTGTTTGGATGAAAATGGTATTTTGGTCACTGGTTGGGAATTTTGGCGAGAACATCAAACAGTCTTGCCAGCACCTCAGCTGTTAATCATTGCTACTTTGCCCCTGCCATCTTTGGAAAATCCTTTGGTCGCTGGTAGGGTAGCTCACTATAAGCGATCGCATCAAGACTGGTTTCGTTTATTCTTATTGCCAGCTGCCTTGAATGAATTGCAACGCGCGATCGCTCCGGTGCGAGAAAGTCAAGGTATCGTTGCTTTGCTTGATAGTAGAGTGGTTAACCGTAGTTATGGCGCTCAAATTCTTGCTGCCCTTAGTCCTTTAGCACGTATTAACTATCTTGACCCAAGTCTGTTTTCTAATAATAGTGAGGAAAATTCGGCGTAAGCGACAGTTGTCAGATTGTTTCTTTTTTTCTGATGACCAACGACTATTTACGTTTTGTCAACCGAAGCGCGATCGTCTCATAGCAAGCGCTATTATCAGTTTGATTGGACATTCCAAGTTTCATCAGCTTGCACTAGCAATAAAATTTACAACGGCTGTCGTGCAAGTAATAAATCTGCCAGTATGAACTTAGAACCTACATTGAATTTTAAATTTTGAATTGCCGATTATGGGTGAAGCAAAGCGTCGTAAAACCACACTTGGAGAAAAATACGGTCAAG
The DNA here is from genome assembly GCF_015206995.1 of aff. Roholtiella sp. LEGE 12411. GTDB lineage: Bacteria > Cyanobacteriota > Cyanobacteriia > Cyanobacteriales > Nostocaceae > Komarekiella. The sequence continues at coordinate 58,652 of NZ_JADEXR010000002.1, forward strand.
AGACTCGGTTCTTGTCTTGGGTTCCCATCACTAAAACCCAAGCTGAACTATTTGTCGCTTGGACTACTCGTGGTGCCTGGATAGGTATTGGTCTTATGGTTGTTGCGTGGGTGACTATCCGTTTTATCGGCCCAGCTTTTGGTTGGTGGCAAGTAGTCTTATAAGTATTTATATTTATTTATGAACGATGACGCTGAGGAAGTGTAATCGTTCATAAATAGACTTTTATCAGAAAAACTGGCGGTAGTGTGGAATAACAGAATTGCAAGTTAGTTGTTAATTGTTAGCAAATAAGTATTGATGAGTAACTTATAATTAATAACTATTTTTTGTTGTTAGCAGTCAACTTTTGGTCTGTATCTTGTATTTCTAAAAGTTCTGGAATAGTTACAAAACGGTAGCCTTGCTTTCTAAAGTTACCAATAATTTCTGGCAAAGCTTGCACGGTTCTGGAACGATTACCACCACCATCATGCATTAATACAATCCCACCAGGTTTTGAATCTTTGATTACGTTATTGATCAAGTGTGGTACAGTTGGCAGCTTGTAGTCTATGGAGTCAGCTGACCACATCACTACAGTATATTTTTGGTTTTTTGCATAAGCAACTAATCCATTATGTAGAATCCCACCGGGAGGTCGGAACAGAGTTGTTTTAACACCTGTAATTTGATAAATTAGGTCTGTCGTCCGGTCAATTTCAAAAGCTGCTGCTTGTGGATTAAAGAAATGATACCAGTGATGCCAAGTATGGTTAGCAATGACGTGACCCTCAGTTACAATTCGCTTCCCTAATTCTGGATAATTTTTCAGGTTCTGCCCAACAACAAAAAATGTCCCTTTAATATTATTTGCTTGGAGAATATCTAATACTTGGTCTGTGGTCTGAGGCCAAGGGCCGTCATCAAAGGTGAGGGCAATTACTTTTTGACCATGAGTGAGTTTTGCAGACTTAATTATTACTCCTTGAAAGCTCGATGGTACAGAGTATGAAAGTCCCTTTGCTTGCGCCTGTTGCTGCCAACTTGTGAGCATGGCTGCTTTTAATCCCTCAATGCGCTGCTGAGTACCTATTTTTGCTGCTATATCGGTTACATATATATTCTGTCTATTCTGAGCCTCAGAGGAAGTTGGTTTTACAAGCATCATGAAACCAAGGCTCAAAGTTCCGCATAAGGCAAGCAATGCAATTAATATTCCTTCCGGCCAAAGAAACGACTTATTGTTTTCCACTTCATAGCTCCTTCAAGGGTCAAACCATCGATTACGATTCCGACGGTACGTTATGGGACATTTTTTCTAGATACTCAGATACGCAGTTACTATCTAATAATTATGAAAAATAGAGTATGGATTAACAGGAATTAAAAAATCGGAAAGCAAAACTATACAAGTTTAATCGAAGCCTGAATTATTTGGCTTTGGACGTACGCTGACCATATAATAATTGGTACTATTTAGGTTCAACTACCGCCCATAAGAGGTAAGGTTTGCACTTGCACACTTCCACCTAGGTTAAGGAATGAGCGTAATTGAATGATTCCTAATCTCAACAAACTATGTTACTAAGAGTCAATTTATAACTCTTGTCTTTCATCTAACTCGCTAATTGCTTGTAGACAGGCTATCCGGAAGCAAGTAGCGTTCCGGTTTGGTGCCTTAGCAAATGAGGTAAGCTAGTGAATTATTTGATTAATATATATAATTAATCACAAGGAGCGGAGTAACTACCTAGAAAGAATCTAAGGAAACTAACAGTTTATTCTTGCTAATGTATATTCTACTGCCTACGACTATTGCTTCCTTTTTAAGAAAAAGTTAAATTTTCAACCTGCTGAATGTTGCCTTTTGCCTTCTAGGAAACACATAGACGCAAATCAACTTAATATAGTTTCTCATTGCCAAGGGGCAGTTATTCGTTAATTTAGATACTTCTGACTCATTCACTAAAAATAATTTTATCAGCAGTTCGTTTGATTTTTGATGCTGAGATATCAGCCTAAATTACTTCAAACTTTTTGTATACTACTATTTACCTCAAGCTCAGGAGGTCAATACATTATTAATAGTACAATTAAATATATAATGTTACCGTATTTATACGGTAGTTGACAGCATTTTTACGAGAAAAATGTTAAAACTACATTAGCTATTTTATATAGCTATTACAGCATCAAATATATCATAGAAATTTCAGGTTTTTTAATGATTATCCTAAATAAGGCTGGAATTTATGTGTTTAAAAATACATCTAATTTGAGTCAAATTTTATGTAAAGTTACTTAACAAAACCTCATAAATCAGACTGGAGGTGAATCGAACTAAATCATCAGGTGTTGTCTGACAAGAAGCCACCCTTTGGAAGTTAAGGCATTTACATACTTGCTAGAATATTAGCTAGACAAAACAGTATACTTGAGAGCGCTAGATCAAGAATAATGCTCCAACACAAATATCAAGCTTATTGATCTGGCATTTCCGATGTTTTAGTAAATCCCCCAGTTTCCTTCAAAGTATAGATAGGACGACCTTTTACTTCTTCATAAATACGTCCAATGTACTCGCCTAAAATACCAATACAAAGTAATTGAACAGATCCTAAAAACAACATAGCAATTGTAATTAAAGTGAAGCCGATTAATGGAGATACAGGATCAAATAAACGCCAATACAATACTAGCAATATCATAAAGATGGCTACACCAGCTGACAGCAATCCTATATAAGTTGCTAGCCTTAAGGGAACAGTTGAAAATGAGATAACTCCGTCAACTGCTAAAGCCCAAGACTTACCAAAGGTATACTTGACTCTACCAGCAAAACGAGGGTTTCGCTCAAAATGTATGGCTGTTTGACGGAACCCTATCCAAGCTCGTAAGCCGCGAATGTAGCGGTTGCGCTCAGGCATTGCATTGAGAATATCTACTACTTGCCGATCCATCAAGCAGAAGTCTCCTGTATCAGCAGGTATCTCTACATTAGCTAACCGCTGGAGAATGCGATAAAAGGCATAGGCAGTGAAGCGTTTTAGCCAGCTTTCCTTTTTGCGAGATAAACGCTGGGCATAAACTACTTGGTAGCCTTGTTGCCATTTTTCAATCATCTTTAAAATTAGTTCTGGAGGATCTTGGAGATCGGCATCCATGACGATGATACTTTTGCCTTGAACAAAGTTTAAACCAGCTGTGACTGCGATTTGATGGCCAAAATTCCGAGCAAAACTTAGATAACGTACACGACGATCGCAATGGTGGAGTTCGCGAATCATACTTAAAGAGCGATCGCGACTACCATCATCAATCAAAATCAATTCTACTTCACCATCTAACTGTGCTGTGACATTAATTAGACGCCGATACATTTCAGTAATATTTTCTTCTTCGTTATAAATTGGGATTACTAGAGAGTAGATTGGCTTAGTCACAGTTATTATCTAATTTATATAATCTGCAATATTTACTGTAAAATCGTTCCTGTCATCTCTCATACAAGTATAAAATTCTGTGCAAATGAATAGAGAAAATTATATACAGTTATGGGAATGAATCAATTTATTATCAAAGGATTATCTAGATTTTAGATATGCGCCCATTCCGACAAAAAGAATGGCTATTGAGCTTGCTCGTGGGATCTCTGTTTCTATGGCTAATATTCTTGGGAAACTCCCCCTTACGAGACTGGGATGAAGGTACTGTGGCACAGGTTGCTCGTGAAATTTGGCGTGCTCCAGTTGGTTCAATGCGTTGGCTTTACCCTACTTTAGGAGGCGAACCTTATCATAATAAGCCGCCCTTAATTCACTTGCTAATTGCTTGGACTTACTCGATTGGAGGCGTAAATGAATGGACAACACGCTTACCTGGTGCAGTTTTAACTGCTTTGGGAGTGCCTTTGCTTTACTTGGTAGGGCGCTTGCTTTTTAACCAAAGTTTACCAGCTCTGTTTGCTGCTTTAGTTTACCTGACAATGTTACCCGTGGTGCGTCACGGACGACTGGCGATGTTAGATGGTACGACTATTACTTTTTTCCTACTGTCGTTGTTTTGTCTTTTAAAAGTACGTCATAACCAACGATATGCTCTAGGTATAGGATTTTGTTTTGGGCTAATTACTCTGACTAAGGGAATGATAGTTTTGCTATTAGGAGGTATTATTTATTTATTTATCATACTAAATCGACAATCAAGTTTGTTGATAAGCCCCTATTTATGGGTGGGTATGTTGTTAGGAAATACTCCGGCGATCGCTTGGTATGCTGCCCAATGGCAACATTATGGAGCTAGTTTCTTACAAGTTAATCTTCAAGCCCAGACTTTTGCTCGCCTCGTGCAACCTGTTGAAGGTCATAGCGCACCTTCTTGGTACTATTTAATTGAGCTACTTAAATATGGTTTTCCCTGGCTGTTATTTTTACCGGGAGGTTTTTATCTAGCTTGGAAAAAGCGTCAAACTACTTGGGGTTGTCTAATTATTATCGGCACAATTATTTACTTAGGAGCCATCTCTTTAATGAGAACCAAATTGCCGTGGTATATCATGCCTGTTTATCCATTTTTAGCTTTGGCAATTGGCGCTGAACTTAATGAAGTTTGGCAAAAACGTCATTTCATAGCACCAATTTGTGCAGTATTATTGGCTGTTATAGCTATTGCTGGTTTAGGAGGAGGTGTTTACTTTGTCACTGCAAACCCTCAGCCTGTTTTAATCGTTATGAGCATAGTTTTGACAATAAGTATGGGCATTGTAGCATGGCTGATTAAACAGCGCGATCGCTATTTTATTCCAGTTTTATTTACTGGAATGTACTTAGTTTTAGCACTGTTAATGAGTTCAGAATCTTGGATTTGGGAATTAAATGAAGCCTTCGCAGTCAAGCCAGTTGCTACATTAATTCGCAAACACGTCTCACCAGGAACAACAATTTACACCTCTTTTGCTTATAGTCGTCCTAGTTTAGATTTTTATTGTGATTGCAAAGTAATTCCCCAAACTTTGCCAAATTTACAACGAATGTGGTCAAATAAATCTTATTTACTGCTAGATAATGCAAGTTTGCAGAAAATAAATTTACTAGGTAGTAAATCTCTTGGTACTGCTGAAGATTTTACTTTGATTCTGCCAGAGATTAATTAAAGTTTCAACATCATTACTCTTATCTATATAATTATTTATGAGATTTTATATGTTTTAACCAAGCCATTTATCCTGGCCATAATTAATCCATTGTTGAACTAGGGCAATAGCAGAAATAAAAATTATCCACCAGAGAGTATGGTACTTTGTTTTCCCAGGAATACAACGATATAAATATCCTAAAGCTAGGAAAAAGAAGGGAACTGCAAATATATATCTTCCCAAGCTATGCAAGCGATCTTGGGTGAAAAATATGATAATTGAATGCGCGGTAGTAAAGTAAATAGAAAACCAAAAAATATAGTTACTAGCCAATGTTATAGCATATTTTGATATCAATAATTGGTGTAAATTATCTTGAAAACTTCTCTTTTTTAATCTTACAAAATTAAAAGCATATACACAAATTAGTAGAGGTGGATATAAAATTAATATATTGAGCCAAAACCTATATTTAGGAAGAGATATATTTTGGGATCTAATAAGTTTAAAATAAACCAAAATAAGTGAGATAAATAAAATTATTACTGGTAAATACAAACCTAAAAGGTCAATTAGCAAAGATTTAGGAAATAATAATAGTTCTAAATGTAAACCTATAGCTTTTCCCCAGTTTTTTTGGTCATGGAAAGGAGCAAAAAAGTCACCTCTGGTTTGTAGACAAAAACTTCCATATAGAGAATAGCCTAATAATGCTGACATCCACATAGTCATGGACATTTTCAGTTCATATCTATATTTTTTTATACTAATTAATACATTCTTCCAAGAATAGATTTTTAGCTGTAAAATTTCCAATGTAAACATTGTGAGAATTGCCGCTGTGGTCGAAAAAAATATTTGGATCAATACTGGTCTAGTTAAACCCATGAAAAATGTAATAGCGAATATCAAGCAAAGTTTGATTTTTTCATTAAGTTTTACTTGTGGTAAGCAAACCCAAATAAGAAAGGTGCTAAGTGTGGCAAATAAGCTTTCTGTATAACCTATAACCCGGAATATTGCCATAGGGTTCAGAGTATAAGCTAAAACTAACCAGAAAGTTAAATATAAGCGTTGTAAGCCTATTTTTAAAACCCAAAAAAACAAAAAAGTAGAAATAAAGAATAATGTAGTAGCAACAAGTAAAAAATAGTGTGCAGCCTGCTCTATATTTTGTGGATGAAATATATTACGAATAATAAAGGGCCAAAGAGCATAAAATGCCTGACAACTTGGATTTATAGCCATCTCAGCATAAGCTTGTATATCCCAGTAATAACTTTTATGGGGTAGTTGTGGGGGAATTTCTCGAACTAATTGAGATGACGAAAAAAACTTATTGAAAGTATCAGGATAAATTAGCATCCCTATAGCTGCACAAAGTATAAATGCACTACATACTATTAAAGGTAAAAGTAATGTAATAAGATTTTTTTGAGCTTTCATTTATTGCAGTTATAAATAGTAATAATAAATATCCGATCTAAAATAATTAGTCTTTTACAAATAAATACACATCATCGCGTTGATATTGCAGCTTAAAATCTGACTGATTTTTTAGCTGATTTAGTAAATATATATCAAATTCCTGATTACTTGATAGACCATGGTGACGAATATTAAGCAATATATAATTGAATATTTTTAAATTAACTATTGGAGAATTTGATTGAATTAACTTAATCAATGTTCGATGGCTTAAATGCGGAGCAATTTCATCTGTGGTGAGAACATTTCCTAAAGGTTGAACTTGGGCGATCGCTTCTCGTGTAGCTTGCCAAGTATCGAGAGATTTTAGATATCTTTCACCGAAGTAGGTAAACTTTGCTAGACTCACAAATGCCACTAAAGACCACAAAATAATTGCTCGTTTCTGTTGTAACAATCCCCTACCTGCTGCCAGACTGGAAATTACAGATAATAATAAAAATGGCAAAATTGGTAGAGAGTATTGATGCAGCAATTCTTTTTGAGGTTGGTAGTCGGCAAAAAGGTTGATTGCTAAACAAGGAATTGTACTAATTAAAGGCGTCATTCCTTGAGGTGAGATACCCCAAATTATCGGTGCTAGCAGCAAAACTAAATATCCTAAATTATCAAATGAAAAAAGCTTTTCTAAGATAATTTCTGGTTGAGCTAGTAAATTTTGAATTATCTCTGAAAATGAGTTTCCCAGATAGCCATATCTGCCAAGATGACGTTCTACAGAGGCTGATTCTGTACCAAAAAAGGGAATGATCCCTTTAGTAGCGATCGCAAACCAAGCAAGACCACTAATAATAGCGATCGCACCATAGACTCGCCGCTTTTCAAAAAATAGTAACCAAACACCCATCGCAGCAACTGTAAGAGACAACACAGCCTTACATCCCAACACTAGGATAATGCTGAAACAAAACCACCAAATGTGTTTTCCTCTAGCTGCTAAAACTGCTCCCAAAAGTGCAGGTAAAACCATCACTTCTGGATGGAAATCAAACAAATTAATGTTAAAAATCAGTGGATATAGCAAGTATGTAGCAGCAATAGCGAGTGCTTGGCTTTCCTTCAATCCAGCTTGACGGGCTAGATGCCATGTCGGTAAAGCACCTAGCGCCAAAGCAGCCGCCTGTAAAGCAAACAACCAGTAAACACTAGGGTAAATTTTGTACAGTAAAGCTAAAGGATAGAAAATCCAAGCAGCATGATCACCAAGAATGTGAAAGCCTAAAAAAGAAGAAATAGGCGCTTTTCCTTGACTTATTAAATAAACTGCTTGGTCAAAAATTCCTAAGTCCCAAGCAGTTGATTGAAATAGTTCGTGCCGTAAGCTACTAGAAGCGAACAAAACTAACGCACTTATGCCAATCATCCAACCAACAGTATCAAGCTTAAGGCTTTTTTTCATTCTGTGAGTAATTTTAGATAATTTGATTAATTTTTCACAAATAGAAATACATCATCGCGCTGATATTTTAACTTAAATATTGATTGATTTTTTAGTTTATTTACTAAGCCCATAGCAGATTCAGAAGTATCTGACCAACCAGGATGGCGAACATTTAGAAATATATAATCAAACGTATTTAACTCATAAGCTGATGGAAAATTAGCAAATTTACACTTAATTAATTTTCGATGGCTTAAATGCGGAGCAATGTGTTCTGTGGTAAGTACATTTCCTGATGAAGAAACTAGAGCGATCGCTTCTCGTGTAGCTTGCCAATTATCCAGATATTTAAGATGCTGTGAGGCAAAAAAACCGAATTTAGCTAAAGCCAAAAATCCCACTAATGACCACAAAATAATTGCTTTTTGGGTTCGTAGCCATGTCTTACCTACTGCTAAATTGTCAATTACAGCTACCATCAGGAATGGTATAACTGGTAGCGAGTAATGAAAGATCAGGTTTTTTTGTGATGGGTGATTGGCGAGCATGTTGAGTACCAAACAAGGAATAGCACCAACCAAAGGTGTCAAACCTTGAAGTGAAAGCCCCCAAATTACAGGTGCTAACAACAAAACTAAATATTCCAAGTTGGTTAATGAAAAGACTTTTCTTAAAATTAGTTCTGGTTGTGACAGCAAAATTTTAACCATTTCGGGAAATGAGTTTCCGAGATAGCTATATCGATAAAAATGACGTTCAAGTAATGCTGCCTCACTCCCAAAAAATGGGATGATCCCTTTGTTAGCAATTAAAAACCAGGCGATACCAGTAATTAAAGCGATCGCACCATATAGTCGCCGTTTTTCAAAGACAAGTAACCAAATTCCCATCGCGGCAACTGTTAGAGATAATACCGCTTTACAACCCAACACTATGAAAATACTTAAGCAAAACCATCCTACCTGATTTAGCCGTGCTGCTAGAACCGCCGCCAAAAGTGCTGGGATGGCGATCGCATCTGGGTGAAAATCAAACAGATTGGCGTTATACACTACTGGATACAGCAAATAAACCGCCACCATTGCTACTGCTTGGCTTTCTTTCAACCCAGCTTGACGGGCTAGATACCATGTAGGCAGAGCACCTAACGCCAAGCTGACTGATTGCACTGCAAACAACCAGTAAACACTAGGATAAATTTTGTAGAGTAAAGCCAAGGGATACAATATCCAAGCAGCATGATCGCCAAGAATATGAAAACCCAAGAAAGAAGAAATGGGCGGTTGTCCCTGACTAATTAAGTACACTGCTTGGTCAAAAATGCCTAAGTCCCAAGCGCCTGAATTAAACAGCTCGTGTCTTAAGCCGCTGGACGCGAATAAAATTAAGGCACTTACGCCAATCATCCAACTAGCAGAACCAAGCTGAATCAGTTTTTTTCCCATTCCCCATTCCCCAGTCCCCAGTACCCAATTCTGTTCATCCCACCCAACGTTCTTGGGCAAATCCTATAGCAATCTTGGCAAGTAATGTCACAAACAAGCCCAACATTAAATATCCATGACGCGGATGGCGAGATAGCAGCACACCTATGGCTATATTCAGAGGCACAATACCATAAGCGAGACGACTTAAGGAGATAGTACCTCCAGAGGCTAGCAGCAAACCAATACCGCAAAAGCCATAGAGAACAGTAACTGGGGTTAGTTGCGTGCGTAATCGCCATAACATATAGCCTCCGCCCAAGACCATAAACACGTTAAGCAAGTTATTGATTAACTGTTCGTTTGCCAGTATCAACAAAAATAAGACGAACGCGTAAAAGCCATAGATGACCTTCACAGAACTCAAATGTCTACGGTAACGCCATAAAAGATAACTACTGGTAACAATCAGCCCAAAGCACAAAGGATACCAGGGGTCTTTAATCCCGCCAGATGGGTTTTTTATCCACCCAAATTGCCAATTGTTGGCGCCAAATGGAATTTGCATGAGCATGTTTAACCAACCCTGCCAATCAAACCCTAGGGAGGGTCGCCATCCACGCTGTGCTTTGATAAACGCTAAGGGATCACCAAAAGAAATCGCACAGTACAGACTGAATAAAAGTAGCCCAATAGCAGTAGCTGAACTAGCAACGTAGGCAATGGGTGGTCTGCGTTCTTGCCAAGCAGCGATCGCCAACGCCGGAATTAGTGCCATTCCTGTGGGCCGTGTTGCTGTGGCCATTGCACCCCAAAAGGCAGTCCAACCATGCTGCTTTTGATCAAAGGACTGCAAAGCAGCTGTACTCAAAAACAAATACAGCCCCTCGGTGTAAATCACTCCTGTAAACATGGACGATGGACACCACGACAAAACTACAGTAGCCCACTGCGCTGCGCTGATCCCATAATGCTCTTTGACCCAAAAGTATAAACAGTAAAGCGCTGCGAAAAATGCCAGATTGTTCACCAGCGTACCTGCCATTTCAAACGGCAAGCCCAACTTCATTAAGACCCAGATGCTTAGGGGAAATAGGGGGAAAAAGGCTAGATTATGTTGTTTCCCGTCATTGACGAATTCGTAGCCGGAAGTAGCGATCGCCCGATAATGCATACTATCCCAAGCGTCAAATACTTCCCAGCCAAAATGGGGCACAATTCCTTCTGCTGGTAATGGCAGCTTTGGCGCAACCACCAACATGGCAGTCAAGATAAATATTCGGCTGACAAGCCACATTATTGCGGGAAAGAGGAAATCATTTTTCCATAAAAGTTTTTTTATAACTATCAGAACTTTAACCATCGGCTTGAGCGTTTCAACAAACTCCTTTATGCATCCTCTTACCTATGGCTGTAACACAGCGATTTATGAGTAACATTTTGCACATTTAATCCTCTACCACTAAACAAATTAGCACTTAGTTGAAAGTATTTCCTATTTAGTCATTTTGGCCAAAATCTTCAGCATTTATATTTATATATATAGTATTTATCAACACATATTTTGTCTATTCCGATGAAAATTGAGCAACTTTAGAACTTTGTGGCTAGCGGCTATACTTCTTGGTAAACAACAGTTGGCTTGCCTTTGGGATACATTGATTATGGCGATCGCTGTTATTAAGGAGTCCCAAGCAATTTATAGTGAGAGTTGTCTGTAAATCCTGAAGCAATTGTGAAAGCGATTACTCTTGTTGGTTCCACTGGTTCTATCGGTACTCAGACTTTAGATATTGTCACTCAGTACCCAGATCAGTTTCGGATTGTGGGATTAGCAGCTGGGCACAATGTGGAAATGTTGGCTGCTCAGATTCGGCAGTTTCGACCAAAAATTGCTGCAATTTGCTCAGAAGAGAAATTGCCAGCACTCCAAGAAGCTATTAAAGACCTTGATCCCCAACCAATTTTACTGGGTGGCGAAGCTGGAGTGATAGAAGTTGCCCGCTACGGCGATTCCCAAACGGTTGTTACGGGTATTGTTGGTTGTGCTGGGTTGCTACCCACCATCGCCGCTATTGAAGCTGGTAAAGATATCGCCTTAGCGAATAAAGAAACCTTGATCGCTGGCGGCCCTGTGGTTCTACCTTTAATAGAGAAACACGGCGTCAAATTATTACCAGCCGATTCCGAGCATTCCGCCATATTTCAGTGCCTTCAAGGTGTGCCCAAAAATGGTTTGCGGCGGATTTTGCTAACCGCATCTGGTGGGGCTTTCCGAGATTGGGATGTAGAAAAGTTGGCAGAAGTGACAGTTGCTGACGCCCTCAAACATCCTAATTGGTCGATGGGACGTAAAATCACGGTTGACTCTGCCACTTTGATGAATAAAGGGTTAGAAGTGATTGAAGCTCACTTCCTGTTTGGGTTGGATTATGACAATATCGATATTGTCATTCATCCCCAGAGCATTATTCACTCGCTCATTGAACTGCAAGATACTTCAGTTTTGGCCCAACTCGGCTGGCCAGATATGCGTTTACCTCTGCTGTATGCTTTATCTTGGCCTGATCGCATTTATACCAATTGGGAACGACTGGATTTAGTAAAAGCGGGAAATTTAACCTTTCGTGAACCAGATCACCAAAAGTATCCTTGTATGCAGTTGGCTTATGCTGTGGGTAGGGCTGGTGGTTCAATGCCGGCTGTATTAAATGCCGCAAATGAACAAGCTGTGGCGTTATTTTTAGAAGAAAAAATTCGGTTTTTAGATATTCCCCGGTGTATCGAATTGGTGTGCGATCGCCATCAAAATGATAACTGTGCAAATCCTTCTTTAGATGACATTCTGGCAGCAGATAAATGGGCAAGACAAGAAGTTTTAACAGCAACTGAAAAGCTACAAACTCAATCGCGGATAATCTCTCTGCGATAAAATCCTTCAGCCTTCAGTATTAAGCTGAAGGCTAAGAATGGTTTTCAAATCTACGACTCCAGAAAAATTATTCAAAAATTTACAAAACAACTTGCTTGAGAGCCGAATTATTCTCACATTTTCGGGTATATTTATTGTGATACTTTTAAATAAAAAATCCTAAATTGAGTAGCTATTATTAATTTTGTCAAATTTATTTGACACCAGTAATTGTTATCAAGACAAAAATTTCCTCTTGATAAATGGGTTTTTAAAACAGAGCAATTCTCAAGGAATTTATATATGATTATTACCTTGATTGTAGCTTGGATCGTCTTTACTATATTGTGGAAATTGCTAAGAACCACTGTGAGCACTGCATTGACTATTGCTGCGATCCTAGTTTTATTAAATATTAGTTTTGGCATTACTCCCCAAGATATTTGGCATCAGATAACTCAATTTGCTCAAACTGTGTCACAGATCAAAGGCAGCAAATAAGAAAGATGAAATTATCAACGATAAAACTTTCGTCTTCCATCCTTTATTTAGGTAAGGCAGAAACCTTTGCCAATGCATTCTTAAAAGTTGCAGGTAACTGACGCATAATCTTGCCTCTTTCGCGATCTAATGCCACTAAAGTTACCTGAGCAGTGACGTACAATTGTTCTCCATCCATTGAGGCGATCGCATAATCCCAATTGATACGGACACCAGTCACTTCAGCCATGCGTGTTTTTACCACCACCGCCATACCTAATTGAATTGAACGGTGATAATGTACCGACAGTTCTACAACTGGTAAATCACAACCTAAAGCTACTAAATCAGCAAATTCAATACCTATCGAGCGCAAGCATTCTATCCGCGCTTCTTCCATCCAAGCGATATAGGAACCATGCCAGACAATACCTGCATAATCAGTGTGGTGGGGTTGTACTCTAATAGGATATTCAAACCAACTCTCGTATGCCCTCAGTGATGGACTATCAATAGCACTAATTGGCGGTAGTTGCGGTTGACTAGATTTTTCTTCTGACATCTTTAAGTTTCTGAGCAGCTAGAAGTTTTACGGATATTAAATAGCATAAAAATCAATTGCATTGCAGAACTTCTTGATTTAAGATTTACAATTCTGAACGCAAGGAGTGTTTTGTTATGCAGCCTAATCTTTGCTACGTTAATCTGATAACTTTAACTGTATTTAGTTTACTAGGTTTTGGGATGGCGTACCCAGAAAATAACCATGTAATCTCAAATGCAAAGTTGCTGTACTACCACGGAGAAAAAGCTCAAGCTTTACCTAATAACAATAGCAAATTAGAGATCGAGAGGCTCAACAAAGAGGCTATGGAGCAATCTCAGCAAAAGCACTTTCCAGAAGCATTACAGAGATTACAGAAAGCATTAGGTATAACTAGGGAACTTGGAGAACGCTCTTGGGAAGCCGTAACATTCAATAACATTGGCAGAGTATACCAAAATCAAGGTCAGTATTCTCAAGCACTCCAGTCTTATCAGCAAGCCTTAGTTATTGATAAGGAAATCGGAGATCCTGTGCGACTTGGCAAAACCTACAGTAATATAGGTTATTTATTTGATATCCAAAACAAACCAGAGTTAGCAATTTTTTTCTACAAGCATTGCTTGATTAATCGTGAGAAAGCTCGCTTGAATCCATCAGCGCTTTCTGTACCACAACCAGATGCATACAGCATAACTGTTGCCCAGACATATCGCATTTTGGCTGAACGATTGCTCAAACAGGAACGTGTTGCTGAAGCGCAAAGGACAATGGATTTACTCAAAGTTGAAGAACTAGAGGAATATCTCCAGAATGTGCCAGGTAATCAACGTACTGCTAAAGGTATTGAGATTGTAGGCAGAGAAAAACCAATTAAACAAAAGTTGGAGCAAATCCTAAATCAGGCTATTGTACTAGGTAAAGAACTGACAAAGCTGCGTAAAATTTCCCCTCAAAAGCGATCGCCTCAACAAGAACAACGCATTGAGCAATTAGTATTGACTCAGCAGCAACAATTAGACGCATTTAATAAATTTATTACTAGTCCCGCAGTCACTGCACAGGTAGAGCAAATTAGCCGTACAGCAAGGCAGCAAAATTTAGATTTGGAGAGTCTCAATCAAGTTCGAGATAATTTAGCGCGATTGCCTCAAAAATCTGCACTTCTTTACCCACTAATTTTAAAAGATAGTTTGGAATTGGTACTGGTAACTCCTGAATCCCCACCAATTCATCGCACCGTTGCTGTCACAAGCAAAGATCTCAGTCAGACAATTGTTGCTTTTCGCCAAGCTTTAAAAAATCCCAGTCGGAATCTCAAAATACCTGCACGCCAATTATATAACTGGCTAATTAAGCCGATAGAAAACGACCTGAAGCTTTCAGGTACACAAACTCTAATTTACGCTCCAGATAACCAGTTACGTTACATTCCTATCGCTGCTTTATTTGATGGCAAATGGTTAATCCAGCGCTTCAGTGTTAATCACATTACATCTGCCAGCCTGAGTAACTTGAACACCCAAAAACAATCTAATTTGCGGATTTTAGCAGGTGCTTTTACTAAAGGTAATTATCAAATCCAAATTGGTAATCGGCAGTTTGCTTTTGCTGGATTGCCGTTTGCAGGGCGAGAAGTGGAGAGCTTAGCAGAGGTAGTTCCTGAAACAAAGAAACTTTTAGACGATGCTTTTAGCCCCAAAGCCACTGTACCGCAAATGGATGATTATACAATTGTCCATTTAGCAACTCATGCAGCTTTTGTAATGGGTAAACCAGAAGATTCGTTTATTTTATTTGGGAATGGCGATCGCGTTAACCTTCGAGATGTCGCAACTTGGTCGCTTCCTAATGTGGATTTGGTAGTTTTAAGTGCCTGCGAAACTGGCTTGGGAGGCTCTTTAGGCACTGGGGAGGAAATTTTGGGTTTTGGCTATCAGATACAAAAAACCGGTGCTAGAGCAGCAATTGCTTCCTTGTGGGCTGTGGACGATGGTGGTACGCAGGTATTAATGAGTGCTTTTTATGCTAAGCTACTATCAGGTAAGTTGACAAAAGCCGAAGCTTTACGACAAGCTCAAATCTCTTTAATTACTGGAGACTGGAAGGAAAGCCACAGTAAAGCTCCAGGAGCAGTTAGCGACTTCAGTCACCCATACTATTGGGCACCATTCATTTTAATTGGTAATGGACTTTAGGTATTGAGCGATCGCAAGCTTTGCCAGAGAACGCCTTTCGTGAGCTTCTGGCTGGTATGTGGATGGTAAGTTAGAAGATTTTATGATTTTGTTTGGTAAATAGCGATCGCGTCATATTCATCTAAAACACTGCAATCAAAGTAGCAATTAGTACTTTCTGACGAATTGTTCCCCTTGATGAAACCTTCCGTGCCACAGAGCAAACGGGCAAGTTTACGAAGGCAGAAGCCCTTAAAAAATTACACCTTGCTTTGATGACCAGCAGATATAACCCTGCTTGTCTGTATTATTGGGCACCATTCATATCATTTAGCAATGCGTTTTAATTTAACTTTGATCTAAAAGCTCATAATCCTTTCGTGAGGTTTTGGCAGATTTAAGAAAAGATATGACAAGCTAGCGATGAGCCAATCACTTAACAGTAATAGAGAATCGGTAATAGGCGATCGATCGTCAGCCAAACCACGTATTCTCCATTACCGATGATTAATTCCCAATTTGCCATCGACCTTTGGAACCTTAATACTTCTTGGCAAGAGTTTTAGAACCTGTTCCAGTTTGCATGGATTGCTTAACAAGATTAGCTAGTTCTTGTAACTGGTTAATTGCCTCTGCACCCTCTAACTTCATTAGTTCGCGGTCATCCCGCATTTCTGTCCAAGTAATTCCGTAATCGGACACTAAAAACCGAATTAGATGGTTATCACCCAAGCTAACCATAAATGATGCACTATTCATCTGGTCACCACAGGTATAACAGGACGCAGGATATCCACGCCGTTCTAGTACAACTGCCAAGGCTTGTAGGTTCATTACCAAGTCTTGGACGAATTGTCGGTGTTGATGTGCTAGTCTCAGAAACACTTTTGCCCTCCAGACACCACAGTCATTTGAGTCTCTTTTATATTTTCTTTAGATTTTCTCATCCACTGGTATTGTAAACTATTCATTACAATTACCAAAAATCGATGAAATCGTTAATAGACTACCTTGCTTAGGGTAGTTGATAACGAGTTTGCCTGCCGTATCAAACTATTCAATTTGTAAAGTCAAAATCTCAGACAGAATAACTAAACTTAATTTTCTCTTCATAT
Organism: aff. Roholtiella sp. LEGE 12411; assembly: GCF_015206995.1. Taxonomy (GTDB): domain Bacteria; phylum Cyanobacteriota; class Cyanobacteriia; order Cyanobacteriales; family Nostocaceae; genus Komarekiella. The sequence goes on from NZ_JADEXR010000002.1 coordinate 75,288, forward strand.
AATCCTGTCAGGATAGATTATTACTGGCAGCTATCCGTTTTAAGAGTAGCTTAAATTTGGTACTAGTCAACTATAGAAAAGCTACATATTCCATTTTTATGGGAAATGTGCGGTTAAATTTACTACTTTAAGAGGCTCTAATGCCACTTGGCGTCGTTTTACTGCCTCTTGTTCATATCTTTACACCGTCTATTCTCTAACATATATTTGGTTGTACCAAATGTTTGGAGATACCAAATAAAGCTTTCCTATGTAAAGTTTAGCAAATGATTGTGAAAATCTGAGATTTAGGTCATTTGATACCAGTAATTTTTTATACAAAAGTTTACGTATTTAATAGATAAGGATCAATTCAAAATTCACAATAGATAGACCTAACACTGAGAATAACTAAACTCAGATGAGTAATGTTGCCATTTCGGCAATATTTTCAGCCTTCTGGTATTTACCTAAAAAAGCTGCATCAATCAATTGCATAAAATTGAATTCTGATACGGAAGTAGTGTAGGTAGAGGCTTTTTGATTTCATCAACCATCACCTCTACCCAATCAAAGGGAAGTCGTATTGCAACGATAATCACTAATGACTGACAGCTAAACTCCACTCAGTTGTTTTTTCAGGTTCAGCGTTGGGATTTGCTTCTGGACTATCAGTTTCAGAAGGCGGAACTAACTGCCAGAACTTCGGCAAGTATTCTTGCCAGTTTTGCAGAATCTTCTTTGCCTTTGGTGAACCAGTGCGTTCTGCATGAGTTTTAATTAACTCTTGCAGTTGCTTGATGCCTGCTTCTGTAATCACTCGCTGTATTTTAACAATTTCTCGGTTGACTAACTCAGGAAATGAGCCGTCTTCATCTAAGAAGTACGCTAGTCCACCAGTCATCCCAGCAGCTACGTTACGTCCAACCTTGCCAAGGACAACAATCACACCACCAGTCATGTACTCACAGCAGTGATCCCCAGCGCCTTCAATAACTGCTGTGCCTTTAGAGTTACGCACAGCAAAGCGCTCTCCTGCTAAGCCGTTGGCAAACAAGACACCACCCGTAGCACCGTAGAGGCAGGTATTGCCCACAATCACGTTTTGTGAAGGGTCATAGGTAGCATCAGATGGGGGTTTGATGATGATTTCGCCACCATGGATACCCTTACCTACGTAGTCGTTTGCCTCTCCTTCCAGCGTTAGAACTATACCGGGGAGGTTGAAGGCTCCAAAGCTTTGTCCAACACTGCCTTGAAAGTTGAGGTTAATTTGTCCTTCAAAGCCGCTGTCGCCGTACTGAGTAGCGATCGCCCCTGCTAATCTTGCGCCTACTGTTCTGTCGGTGTTGACTATTGGGAAGGTTTTAGTGACAGTTGACTGCTCGCGAATAGCAGCTTTAATTTCGGGATCAGCAAGCAATTGGTCATCTAAAACTACGCCGTTGCTGTGGACTTCCTCATGTACCAACCAACTGCGATTTTCTCTGGTATCTGGTAGCTGAAGTAAGCAGTCGAGGTTCAGTGCTTGCGTCTTAGTGAGTGTTGCCTCTTGACGGACTTTCAACAAATCTGCACGTCCAATAATTTCCGATAAAGAACGGTAGCCGAGTCTGGCTAAAAGACTACGCACTTCTTGGGCAATGAAGTAGAAAAAGTTAACGACGTTTTCTGGCATTCCCGTAAATCGCTTGCGGAGTTCTTCTTTCTGGGAGGCTACACCCACAGGGCAGTTATTTGTGTGGCAGATTCGTGCCATGATACAACCTTCGGCAATCATGGCGATGGAACCAAAACCGAATTCTTCACCGCCCATCAATGCACCTATTACCACATCCCAACCACTTTTAAATCCGCCATCTACGCGCAAAATCACGCGATCGCGTAGACTATTTTGCATCAAAACACGATGCACTTCGCTTAAACCAAGTTCCCAAGGCGAACCAGCGTGTTTAATGGAACTCAACGGTGATGCTCCTGTACCACCATCGTGACCGGAAATTTGGATGATATCAGCGTTGGCTTTTGCTACACCTGCGGCAATTGTACCAATGCCGATTTCTGCAACTAGCTTTACCGACACCTGCGCTTTCGGGTTAATTTGGTGCAGGTCAAAAATCAGCTGTGCCAGGTCTTCAATGGAATAAATATCGTGGTGTGGTGGCGGCGAAATCAGCGTTACCCCAGGCTTGGAGCGCCTTAACATCGCAATATAAGGACTAACTTTGGGCCCTGGTAGCTGTCCACCTTCCCCAGGCTTTGCACCTTGGGCAATTTTGATTTCTATTTGTTTGGCGCTGCTGAGGTACGCTGGGGTGACACCAAAGCGTCCTGATGCAACTTGCTTAATCGCACTAGAAGCAGTATCACCATTCTGCAATCCTTTTAAATGCGGTAGGGTTGGCGAGTGACCAAACTCATCTACATCATCTAAGACTGTGTAGCGCACTGGGTCTTCACCGCCTTCCCCAGAGTTAGATTTACCGCCAATACGGTTCATGGCGATCGCCAAAGTTTCATGCGCTTCTCGTGATAAAGCGCCTAAAGACATACCCCCAGTGCAGAAGCGTTTGACAATTTCACTGACTGACTCAACTTCTTCTATGGGAATCGGCGAGGGAGCGCTTTGGAAATCTAGCAAGTCACGCAAGGCTGTTACTGGCCTGCCTTGAAGATGCTTTTTATAAACTTCGTAGTGGTCGTACTCCTTGCTATCCAAAGCCTTATGCAGCGCCTTTACCATTTCTGGGCTATTCATGTGGTACTCACCACCGGGACGGTACTGCACAAAGCCCAGATTTTCTAGCTTCTTGGTCGTTACCGGGAAAGCCTTGACGTGGAAGGAAAGCACTTCATCAGCGAGTTCCTTGATACTCAAACCACCAATACGGGAAGTTGTACCACGGAATCCTAGTTCTATTAAATCCCTACCGATGCCAATGGCTTCAAAGATTTGCGCTGCTTGATAACTGGACAGCAAGGAAATTCCCATCTTGGAGAGAATTTTGAGCAAACCTGACTCTACCGCTTTGCGATAGTTTCCTAAAGCTTGCTCTAGTGTGAGGGCTGGAATTTTCTTCAAACCCATTAACTTTTTAGTTTTGGGATCAAACCACCAATCGCGCACCGTATCCAAAGCCATGTACGGGCAAACTGCGCCTGCACCATAGCCAATGAGACAAGCAAAGTGATGGGTACTCCAGCACTGGGCTGTATTAACAATTAGGGATGTTTTCATTCGCAATCCCTCGCGAATGAGGTGATGATGTACAGCACCCACTGCCAATAAAGGAGGAATGTAGGTGTATTCAGTATCAAGTACAGGGCGATCGCTAAGAATTAAAATTTTCGCACCTGCTCGGACTGATTCAGCGGCTTGTGCTTGTAAAGACTGCACTGCTGCTTTCAATCCTTCTGGGCCGTTGGCAATTGCAAATAGGGTTGACAACTCAGCCGTGGCAAATCCCGATAGCTTAATTGTCTCTAACTCTGCTTCTGTCAATAGTGGCGATTCTAGCTTCAGTCTCCGAGCATATTCTGGCTTTGCTTCTAATAAGTTACCCCGCTCACCCAGTTCGACTTTCAAGGACATCACTAGCTTTTCCCGTAGGGGATCAATTGCTGGGTTCGTCACCTGAGCAAAGCGCTGTTTGAAATAGTCATAAAGCAGATGGGGTTTTGTTGACAGCACTGCTAAAGGAATATCATCACCCATGCAAAAAGTCGGCTCGGAACCGGCGATCGCCATTGGTTGAATCACCATTTCTACATCTTCTGAGGTGTAGCCAAAGGCTGTTTGACGCTGAAGTAAGGTTTGTCTATCAGTTGTCGGCTCCATATCATTAGTCATTTGTCCTTTGCCATTTCCATTTCCATTTACTAATGAAGAATGACTAATGACTAATGACTTTAATTCTTGGCGATGCTGTCGCAACCATTCTCCGTACGGTTGCTGCTTGGCGATGCGCTGCTTAATATCCCAATTTTTCAGCACTTCATGGTTTACTAAATCCACAGCAATCATTTGCCCTGGTCCTAGTCTGCCTTTCTCAAGAATGCTGGCTTCTGGGAAGTCCACTACACCTGCTTCAGAAGCGACGACGATGTAGTCATCCTTGGTGATCACGTAGCGAGCTGGTCTTAAGCCATTGCGATCTAGTGTTGCACCAACTTTTTGCCCATCGCTGAATACCAAAAGTGCTGGGCCATCCCACGCTTCTTGCAGACCACTGTAATATTCGTAAAAATCGACAATTTCTGGATAGTTCTGCAAAGAAGGCTGATTTTGGTAAGCCTCTGGAACCATAATCATTAAGCTTTCCAAGGGGCTGCGACCGGAACGCACCAGTAATTCCAGTACATTATCTAGAGTGGCTGAGTCGCTGTTGTCAATATGGACTAATGGCTTAAGTTCATTGATGCGAGTCTCCTGCAAAGAGGCTTCGCCGTTTTCATGCGCGGAGGGCTGTACGCCCCATACTGAATGATTCAAGCTGGCTTCTCGTGCCATCATCCAGTTGATATTACCCAATAGGGTATTAATTTCGCCGTTGTGACCCAAAAGCCGCATCGGTTGAGCCAAGGGCCACTTGGGCATTGTGTTGGTACTAAAGCGGCGGTGATAAACAGCAAAGGCGCTCTTGTAAGCTGGATTTGTTAAATCCTTATAAAATTCTCCCAACACAGCGGAACGCACCATGCCTTTGTAAACAATTGTGCGGCTTGATAAAGAGCAGACATAAAATTCTTCTGAAATACTGGTTGCAGCCTTACTAATTCGGCGGCGGGTAATGTACAATTGCCGCTCTAATTCATCACCACTTTTGTAAATGGAAGCTAGTAAAACTTGTTCAATCTGGGGTTGATTTTCTCTGGCTTGTACCCCCAGTAAATCAGATTGTACTGGCACGACTCGCCATCCCAGTACAGTCAGTTTTTCCTCAGCCGCTACTTGCTCAACTGTTGTCCTAGCTTTTTGTGCTGCCTCTTGGTCTGGCGGTAAAAATATCATCCCCACAGCCATATTGCTGATGGATGGCAATTCCCTCATCTTTTGGCCATAATCTTGCTGGAACAGCTCCCAAGGAATCGCTGTCAATATTCCTGCACCATCACCAGAGTCTTGGTCTGCGCTACAACCTCCCCGGTGTTCTAAGCAGGTCAAAGCATTTAAGGCTTTTGCCACAACTTCGTGGCTGGCATGATTGTGGCGATGAGCAATAAAACCTACACCACAAGCATCTCGTTCCTCTACCAACCACCTTGGTTCTTGGTAGGTATCTCCTAAGCCAATATTCGCTGTGATTTTCTGGTCTTGATTCATCGGTTTCTGATTCATACCCTATTCCTGAAGTGTTGAGTTAATAAAATTTGCTGCTACTTACTTGGTTGGGAAAAATTTCTTAATTTAACGATTTAAGTACCAAAATTTAAGGAAAAAAAATTTTAACTTAGGCTTTACTTTTTAGTTAACCCGTGTTAAAATCGTTGCGTTATTTTTCTATGTGTTTATGCGGTGTTAAACAAGATACTTCTGCCCGGACATTATTCTCGCCCTGACAGACTGTTCTCTATAACAATGTGAAGCTAAGTATTTTCTCAATTCCTTTTTCCAGATGCACCCTAGTTACCAGGTAGAGCATATCTCGATCTACCTGAAATAAAACTAACATTGAACGCTGTACTATGTTTTCAAGCTAACACTATCCTGTCCCAGCAATAAAATCAGCGTATTACAATATATACCCATTTGACAATTCCCAAATATTTCTGTTGCTGTCTAGAGTCTTGCTGCTTCACAACTGCCATTTGCTTTACTACTAATTAGGCCTCGCTTAAGTAGCAACAGTAGCAGCGATCAGTAAGGATCGAATATTTTAATCCAGTTTTGCTGACTAAAACTACCGTGTATAGTCTGGTCAGAACTGGTGCCAGTTCAAACACTTCGTTGTGGTAACTCTAGCGACAAAATGCTTTTTTTGATTGAAAAGCGATAATAAGCCAATCTATATAATACCATACTCATTAAAAAATAAATTCATGATTATTTAATATTTGCCAATAACTTAATCTTTAGTTTGTTCCTTGGGTAATAACTTTCACCAGTACTTAGTAAATTATGGTAAAAATACCAAATTGTTATGGACGAGAAAACTTTAGTACTATTATCAATCACGGCAATAGTAGGTTTTTCTGGTCAACTATGTCACCAATACTTTTGACAACACTGTACTTAACTACTAACTATGCTACCAGTGCCCAATCAATACCGAGGTTGATCTCACAGTCCTCTAGGTCTCCTTTTCCAGGGATATTATCTTCTGGGAATCAAATTTCTCTCAATGGTCGCACATTACCAGGAACTTGGTTGCAGCGACCTGGAGCAAGTCAAGCAACAACTCATCTCAGTGATGGGATATTTAGGCAAGTAATTGGGGTAACTTTCTTAAACAGTAGTAGTCCAGCTAAACAACCAGTACAGTGGTTTTCATCCGCTACAAAGCCAGTAGTTTTAACCACTAGGCTGCTGGGAGCATATCGTTATCTAGATATTACTAATTTTGCGAAAACAGCAGGATGGCAGATACAAACCAATGGCAACACCTTGGTGATTGTCACTCCAAAGGCGCAAGTGACCAATATTATTGAGAATAAGCAATCTTCCGTCTCAACTGTTGCACCTTTGGGGCAGGCTCGTATTTTGATTGATTTAGATCGTCCAACTCCTTGGCAAATTACACAAGGCTTGGCAGCCAAAAAAACCCAAACTTCACTCTCTGACCCAGACGTACCTATCTCCAAGCCGACTACACCGCCAAATCGAGAGTGGACAATTACCCTAGATGGAATAGCCAATCCTGTGTTAGTAGAACGCTATAGCCCTCTGCCACCTGCACCACCACCTACATTACTGCCAAACCTGCTCAAACAAATATTACCAACACCACCAACACCACCAGCGCCAGTTCCTGACTCGCTAATTCAACAAGTGGAGGTAGTCAAGAATCAAACTATTGTTCGTTTGAGCGTTCCCTTTGGTCTATCTCCTCAAATTAGTACTGTAGCTAACCCCAATCGCCTTATTATCGATATTCGACCCGACGCTCTAGAAGAGAAGGATATCACTTGGGCATCGGGATTACGCTGGCAACAGCGTTTTGTCAAGTTAGGCACAGACCGTTTTCCTGTGGTTTCGTTAGAAATTAATCCCCACAAATTTGGGCTGATCTTGAAACCCATCTGGACAAACCCTGATACTCTTGCGGGTACTGCACCCTTAATTCAAACAGCACAGCGGTACTTAGCAGTAGCAGCAATCAATGGTGGTTATTTTAACCGCAATAACAAATTGCCCTTGGGTGCAATTCGTCGTGATGGTCAATGGTTATCAGGGCCTATTCTTAACCGAGGAGCGATCGCTTGGAACGATTCTGGGGAATTTTACTTTGGTCGTCTCACCTTGGTAGAAACTTTAATTACTGCAAACAACCTGCGCTTACCAATTCTTTTTCTTAACAGTGGTTACGTTCAGAGTGGTATTGCCCGTTACACACCAGTGTGGGGAACGACTTACACCCCCTTAACGGATAATGAAGTTATCCTTGTTGTCCAGAAAGATCAAGTTACCAAGCAGTTACTAGGTAGTAAAGCAGGCAATACCACGCTTCCCATTCCTCAAGATGGATACTTACTCACTTTACGCGGTAGCGCTGCTACTACCGCACTACAGTTACCTATTGGCACCACAGTCCGCATCACCAGCGCTACTACTCCGGCTGATTTTAGCCGTTACCCCCACATTGTGGGAGCAGGGCCGCTATTAGTGCAAAATCGTCAAATTGTTCTTGATGCCAAAGGCGAGAAATTCAGCGATGCCTTTATTGCAGAAAAAGCAATTCGCAGTGGTATTTGTACAACAGCACCAGGCACACTGATGATTACTACCGTGCATAATCGTGCTGGCGGATATGGCCCTAGCTTGGCAGAACACGCACAACTAATGCAACTTCTAGGGTGTGTAAATGCCCTAAATTTGGACGGTGGTAGTTCTACCAGTCTTTACTTGGGAGGACAACTACTCGACCGTTCCCCCAGTACAGCAGCTCGCGTCCACAATGGAATTGGTATTTTCCTGCAACAGCGGTAATAAAGGAGTAGAGAATAGAAAAGTCTCTTAATCACCAACGCCCAATGCCCAATGCCCAATTCCCAATGCCCAATGCCCAATGCCCAATGCCCAATGCCCAATGCCCAATGCTTTTTTTAAAGTTTAGAATAAGTAGCCATTTTGCTTGATGAAGACTTGGTGTAGATACCAAAATTTTAGTAGTGATGGTGTAAAAAATCACGCTTGATTTTGCTATCTTTATCAAAGTGGAATAAAGTTGCTGATTTTCACGGTTGCGAGATCGCGCTAGATTTTTCATCAATGATTAAGAGTACTAACGGTTTGTTATGTCTCCAAATAAGGTAACTATGGCTCAATATCAAGAAATGGCACAAACTAACACTCTGCCCCTACCTCCAGTCATTACTTCCAGAGGCGTTGCTGCAACTGAGCTGCGTCCTTGGGGGGCTTTTACAGTTTTGGAAGAAGGGCGCGGATACAAAATCAAGCGCATCGAAGTTAAGCCTGGACACCGCCTTAGTTTGCAAATGCACCACCACCGCAGCGAACACTGGATTGTCGTGTCAGGTACAGCTAGGGTAGTTTGTGGCGAGCAAGAAATTCTGCTGAGCAATAATCAATCAACCTATGTACCCCAATGTACAGCTCATCGTCTAGAAAATCCTGGCGTGATCCCCTTGGTGTTGATTGAAGTCCAAAATGGCGAATATTTAGGAGAAGATGATATTATTCGCTACCAAGATGACTATGCACGTACCAAGGGTTAAAATCAGATGATCTTTTAAATATCGTCTAAATCCTCATCGGTTGCCTGAAAACAAAGACTAAAATTATGTTTCTACATACGCCAGAAGTGATCACCTCAAGAAGGCAGGAACTTCTGGCGTTCCAGTGTTAAAGTGGTAATAGCGATCGCTCTCACACCACAACATCTAGCTTAAATTAGGGATACCTATTCCAGATATAGTAATCCGATTTGATTCGTGAACGGACTTGTAGAGACACCGAATGGGGGATAGGGGATAGGGAATGGGAAAAAAGGGAGTTAGAGGTGTACGCAGTTCTTTCAAAAATCAAATAGGAATCCTATATATGGCAAACAACTCACACATACTCCTGAGTGATGGTGGAAAGCAAAATTTATCGAGTAATCCTGTCTGAGTAAGCAACGTCTTTGATTAAAGAATCGAGCGTGTCTTTAGACCTGAGAGTGTCAATTTCTAGTTCAGGATGTGAAAGTAGATTAATAATCAGGCGTGGAAGTGTCGACCCATCTGTAAGATTAAGATAGGGTTTCCAATGGCAAAAAAAGAATTTCATGATTCATTTGAGTCAAGCAGCCGCTAGTGAGATCGGGCGAATTAAGTTCAAGCAGCAGCCAAAAGGCTTGTTTCGATTAACAGTTAGACCCGGTGGCTGTTCTGGGTGGTTTTACGATATGTTCTTTGATGAAGTAGTAAAAGTTAATGATCAGGTTTTTGACTTGAATGGAATTCAAGTAATCATAGACACTGAAAGCTTAAATTACATCATTGGGTTGACACTCGATTATTCAGAGGATCTGATGGGTGGTGGTTTTCGGTTCCACAACCCCCAGGCGATCGCTACCTGTGGCTGTGGAAATTCTTTCTCTATTAGTCAATAGGACAAAAGATAAATAACAATTGACATAAAATCATCAAAAACGATATAATTAGGATTTGTTAAAACTTAGACCCTAATGCAGCTTCACGCGCTGTAACTCATGCCAACCATACAGCAGCTAATACGTAATGAGCGCGAGAAAGCGCGTCAGAAAACCAAGTCCCCAGCTCTGAAGCAATGCCCTCAACGTCGGGGTGTTTGTACCAGAGTATACACGACCACACCTAAAAAGCCTAACTCAGCTCTACGCAAAGTAGCAAGGGTACGACTTACATCTGGGTTTGAAGTCACAGCCTACATTCCAGGAATTGGTCACAACTTGCAGGAACACTCAGTTGTGATGATTCGTGGCGGTCGGGTTAAGGACTTACCAGGTGTGAGATACCACATCATCCGTGGCACCTTAGATACAGCCGGAGTCAAAGACCGCAAGCAAGGTCGTTCCAAGTACGGAACCAAACGTCCTAAGGAAGCGAAAAAATAGGATTAGGCGATTAATCGCATCAAACACGGTTAATCGTCTATCTTAAAAATTCAAGAGACAGAAAAACAAGCAGCGCTTGCTTTTCAACAATAGTAATCATCGCTGTTGTAACTGTTTCAAAAAATGAAACTACACCCTACACTAAGCGAGCAAGTGTAGAAAGTTTTAGGCAAAATACTGTGAGCGACAGCAGCATTTTAATCTAGATATTAAGGTTTCTAATGTTGTCGCCTTGTGTGTCTAGTTGCAGGCAGCAAGTCAATAGGTTAGCCTCGCTGCAACTGTAGAGGAAAAATAGAGGAATTATGAGCGGCGGGTTCCACCGCTTTTAGTTTCCAATGTCTGATAGCCTGATAGCATATAATTTCGTTGCCAAATCCGAATTAAAGGTGAAGTATGTCTCGTCGTGGTGTTGTTCAAAAGCGCCCAGTTCCGTCTGACTCAGTATATAACAGTCGCCTTGTGAGCATGATTATCAGACGGATTATGCGTCATGGCAAGAAATCACTTGCCGCACGGATTGTTTATGATGCCTTGAAAACTATTGAGGAACGCACTGGTAGCGGTGCCTTGGAAACCTTTGAAAGAGCAGTGCGAAATGCAACGCCTTTAGTAGAAGTAAAAGCTCGGCGAGTCGGCGGAGCAACATATCAAGTACCAATGGAAGTGCGTTCAGACCGGGGTACTACCCTAGCACTGCGTTGGCTGGTGCAATTTTCCAGGTCTAGACCAGGGCGCACAATGGCAAGCAAACTGGCAAATGAGTTAATGGATGCTGCTAACGAAACTGGAAATGCCATTCGCAAGCGAGAAGAAACGCACCGCATGGCGGAAGCAAACAAAGCATTTGCACACTATCGTTACTAAGTAGAAAAGCGATATATCGCTTTTTTGTAAGCGGTATATCGTGGATTTTTCCAAAAAGACGGTTTTCCGTAAAAGTATAGAATCTTAACAAAGAGTAATATACAAGATATCATGAGGCAAAAATTATAGGAGGTAGCTGTGGCACGTACGATCCCGCTAGAGAAAGTACGCAATATAGGTATTGCGGCGCATATAGATGCGGGCAAGACAACGACAACAGAGAGAATATTATTTTACTCTGGAATAATTCATAAGATTGGCGAAGTTCATGAAGGAACTGCTGTAACAGACTGGATGGATCAGGAGCGGGAGCGGGGAATTACTATTACTGCTGCTGCTATTAGTACCAGTTGGAAAGATCATCAAATTAACATTATCGATACTCCGGGTCACGTAGACTTCACAATTGAAGTTGAGCGTTCCATGCGCGTGTTGGATGGTGTAATTGCAGTATTTTGTTCTGTGGGTGGCGTGCAACCGCAGTCCGAGACAGTGTGGCGACAAGCAGACCGCTACAAAGTTCCTCGGATCGCCTTCATCAACAAGATGGATCGCACTGGAGCGAACTTCTATAAAGTTCACGAGCAAATGCGCGATCGCTTGCGGGCAAATGCGATCGCTATTCAACTACCAATCGGTAGTGAAACCGAATTCCAAGGTATCATCGATCTGGTACGTCAACGTGCGTATATTTACGCAAACGACCAAGGAACCGATATCCAGGAAACTGATATCCCCGCCGAATTGCAAGCGCAAGTAGATGAATACCGCGTCAAGCTAGTAGAAGCAGTGGCAGAAACTGATGATGCTCTGATGGCTAAGTACTTCGATGGCGAAGAACTGACAGAAGACGAAATCGCCACTGGACTGCGTAAAGGCACAGTTGCTGGCACAATCGTACCAGTACTGTGTGGCTCGGCATTCAAAAACAAAGGCGTGCAATTGATGCTGGATGCCGTTGTAGATTACCTACCATCGCCAAGTGAAGTACCGCCAATTCAAGGCTTACTGCCTAATGGTGATACTATCGAGCGGCGGGCTGATGACAACGAACCCCTAGCAGCTCTGGCATTCAAGATTATGGCTGACCCTTACGGTCGCCTGACATTTGTTCGCGTTTATTCTGGTGTCCTGAAAAAGGGCAGCTACGTTCTCAACGCTAGTAAGAATAAAAAAGAACGGATTTCCCGCTTAGTTCTCATGAAGGCAGATGATCGGCAGGATGTCGATGAACTGCGAGCGGGTGATTTAGGAGCAGCTCTGGGATTGAAAGACACCTTGACAGGTGACACGCTCTGTGATGATGGATCGCCAGTAATTCTGGAATCCCTATTCATTCCTGAACCTGTGATCTCGGTGGCGGTTGAACCCAAAACCAAGAACGATATGGACAAGCTGTCCAAGGCTCTGCAATCTCTTTCAGAAGAAGACCCAACCTTCCGTGTCCGCGTCGATCCGGAAACAAACCAAACCGTGATCGCGGGGATGGGAGAGCTACACCTAGAAATTCTAGTAGACCGGATGTTACGAGAATTCAAGGTGGAAGCCAATGTAGGTGCGCCGCAAGTAGCTTACCGGGAAACAATTCGGAAAGCTGTGAGCAAAATTGAGGGCAAATTCATCCGCCAAAGTGGTGGTAAAGGTCAATACGGTCATGTTGTGATCAATTTGGAGCCTGGAGAACCCGGTACTGGCTTTGAATTCGTCTCCAAAATTGCCGGCGGTACAGTACCTAAAGAGTACGTTGGCCCCGCAGAACAAGGAATGAAAGAAAGCTGCGAATCCGGTGTTCTTGCTGGATATCCGTTGATTGACGTCAAAGCGACGCTGATTGATGGGTCATACCATGATGTAGACTCTTCGGAAATGGCTTTCAAAATCGCCGGCTCAATGGCGATGAAAGAGGCTGTGCTGAAAGCTTCACCCGTCCTCTTAGAGCCTATGATGAAAGTTGAGGTTGAAGTTCCTGAAGACTATATCGGGAACGTCATTGGCGACCTCATCTCCCGCCGGGGGCAGATTGAAAGCCAAAGCACCGAACAGGGACTCGCTAAGGTCGCATCCAAAGTTCCACTGGCGACCATGTTTGGCTACGCCACTGATATCCGGTCGAAGACCCAAGGTCGGGGTATCTTCACTATGGAGTTCAGCCACTACGAAGAGGTGCCTCGCAGCGTAGCTGAAACTATCATTGCTAAAAGCAAAGGGAACGCTTAATTAGAATAAGGAAATGAGCATTCATGGCACGCGCAAAGTTTGAAAGGAATAAACCCCACATCAATATCGGTACCATTGGCCACGTTGACCACGGCAAAACCACGTTAACAGCAGCCATCACTATGACCTTGGCAGCTATGGGTCAGGCTATAGCTAAGGGCTATGATCAAATCGATAACGCGCCAGAAGAAAAGGCACGGGGTATTACCATCAATACCGCCCACGTTGAGTATGAAACCGAAAATCGTCACTATGCTCACGTAGACTGCCCTGGACACGCTGACTATGTGAAGAACATGATCACCGGCGCTGCCCAGATGGATGGAGCTATCCTTGTAGTTGCTGCTACAGATGGCCCTATGCCCCAAACCCGTGAACACATCCTGCTGGCAAAACAGGTCGGCGTTCCTAGTCTGGTTGTCTTCTTGAATAAGGAAGACCTGATGGATGACCCAGAACTCCTGGAACTGGTGGAACTAGAACTTCGGGAATTGCTTTCCAGCTATGATTTCCCTGGTGACGACATTCCTATTATCAAAGGCTCTGGTTTACAGGCGTTGGAAAAAATGACCGCCAACCCCAAAACCCAACGGGGTGAAGATCCTTGGGTAGATAAGATCTATGAACTGATGGATGCTGTAGATTCTTTCATTCCAACTCCTGAACGTGATATAGATAAGCCCTTCCTGATGGCTGTAGAAGACGTGTTCTCGATCACAGGTCGTGGTACTGTCGCTACTGGTCGGATTGAGCGTGGTAAAGTCAAAGTCGGCGATACGGTTGAATTAGTAGGTATCAGAGATACTCGTAACACAACCGTAACCGGGATCGAGATGTTCAAAAAGAGTCTCGATGAAGGTATGGCTGGAGATAACGCCGGTGTATTACTGCGGGGTATTCAGAAGGCTGATATTGAACGGGGTATGGTGCTAGCCAAACCTGGTTCAATTAAACCTCACATTCAATTTGAAGGTGAAGTTTACGTCCTTACTGAAAAAGAAGGTGGTCGGAAAACTCCATTTTTCTCTGGCTACCGTCCCCAGTTCTACGTGCGGACAACAGATGTAACTGGCACTATCAGAGCCTTTACTTCCGATGATGGTAGTGAGGCAGAAATGGTAATGCCGGGCGATCGCATTAAGATGACCGTAGAATTGATCAACGCGATCGCTATTGAGCAAGGAATGCGCTTCGCTATTCGCGAAGGTGGTCGTACCATTGGTGCTGGTGTCGTCTCCAAAATTTTGAAGTAACACCTTTTTGCTCTGATAAAAAAGGAGCAGAGATGGTATTAGTACTTCTCTGCTCCTTTCTCTTCCCTTTATTCTAGGTACTAGAGAATGAGGATTGGGTTCCCAGTCCCCATTCCCCTGTACCCAGTCCCATTCCCCTAATTACTCAGAACCTGGACAATTTAAAAATGGCAACTCTACAGCAGCAAAAGATTAGAATTCGTTTACAGGCTTTTGACCGACGCTTATTGGATACATCTTGCGAGAAGATTGTAGATACAGCTAACCGTACTAATGCTACAGCCATAGGCCCAATTCCTTTACCAACAAAACGGCGGATCTATTGTGTGCTGCGATCGCCTCACGTAGATAAAGATTCACGGGAACACTTTGAAACCCGTACCCATCGCCGGATTATTGACATTTACCAACCCTCTTCTAAAACTATTGATGCTCTGATGAAACTGGATCTACCATCAGGTGTGGATATAGAAGTAAAACTTTAAATTAGTCATTAATCATTAGTCATTAATCATTAGTACTCGAAGAAATGGCTAATAACGAAGCATAAACAAACAAGTTGCAGCGGAGGCTTCCTTTGCTGCAAACTTCGGCCGAGCATAACTTTAAGAACAAATGACACTAGTATGAATATTTACATTGCCTTGAATAAATATATCTCATGGCTTTTATTTAGCTACAAAACAAATGATAGAATGTAAACAAAATACGGGAAAAGCAGAGAAGAATAAATTTTAAAGATTAAGTTTATACTGAGATAACAATGACATCATCTTCTAAAATTGCAGTTCGTGAACTACCTCTGTTCCCGTTACCTGAAGTAGTTCTATTTCCCACAAGACCATTACCCCTCCACATCTTTGAATTTCGCTACCGAATCATGATGAACACGATTTTGGAGAGCGATCGCAGGTTCGGTGTCTTAATGGTTGATCCGGTCAAAGGTGGGATTGCAAACGTTGGCTGCTGTGCGGAAATCATTCATCATCAACGGCTACCAGATGATCGCATGAAAATGTTAACTTTGGGACAGCAAAGATTTCGTGTGCTAGAATATGTTCGTGAAAAACCTTACCGCGTTGGCTTAGTAGAGTGGATTGAAGACCATCAGCCTACTAAAGATTTGCGACCTTTGTCTTCTGAAGTGGAACAACTCCTGCGAGATGTTGTGCGTCTATCAGCTAAATTAACTGAACAAAACATCGAATTACCAGAAGATCTGCCCGATCTACCAACAGAGTTATCTTATTGGGTAGCCAGCAATCTTTACGGTGTTGCCGCAGAGCAGCAGTCATTGCTAGAAATGCAGGATACTGCTGCTCGTCTAGAACGGGAAGCAGAAATTTTAACTTCTACTCGTAATCACTTGGCAGCTCGCGCTGTACTCAAAGACACCTTTAATGAGAAATAGACAGAAGTTATATCAAGTCTCTACTGATTGGCAAAACATTGTAAGCACCAAAGATTTTCAAAATTTCTGTATAGATGGATAAATCTGCTAAAGCAGATTTCATCTGTGCTGAAGTGGCATCTGTTTCTAAATCAAGGAAAAATAAATATTCCCCTAGTGATCGCTTCGTCGGACGAGATTCAATCCGGCTAAGGTTAATACCTAGTTGAGCAAATACTTGCAGGGGTTTAAGTAGCGCTCCAGGTACATTAGCAGGCGTACTAAAAGCCAGTGATGTGTGACTAGGACTTATTGAAGATATACGGTAATTAGCGTCTACTTCACCCTTACTTACCACCCAAAAGCGAGTACAGTTTTCTGGATAGTCGTTAATACTATTGGCAAGGATCCGTAGATTGTAGAGCTGAGCGGCTCTGCTAGATGCAATTACCGCTGCTGTTTTATCATTTTCCAAGTGCTGTAGCTGCTCGGTTGTGGAATTAGTAGGAATCACTTGCACAGTTGGTAGAAATGTCTCTAACCATCCCTGACATTGTGCCAAAGCTTGCGGATGAGAATAAACAGTTTTAATACTATCTAAACTAGTGGCGCAGGAAATTAACCCATGAGCGATGGGCATAATCAAAGCCAACTGAATTCGCAAACTGTCCAACTGCCACAGCGTATCCATTGTCATGGTTACACTGCCTTCAATAGAATTTTCTACGGGTACAACAGCCAACTGAGTTTGTTCAGCAGCAACGGCTTGGAGTGACTGAGCAATGCTAGGATAGGGGCATAAAATAGCTTCAATTCCCGTCTTTTGGACTAACCAATTGACATAAAAAATAGCTGCTTGTTCTGCATAAGTGCCAGGAGGCCCTAGATGAGCAATAGATATAGTCATAGTGTTTATTAGTTATCTGTTAAATTTATAAACTATATCTAGGCAAACCCAGCCTTTATTAACTTGAAATATTGGTTGAAGGTGCGAAAATTATGAAGCAGCGATCGCGCAAGGAGGCTCAACAGTCGCACATTGTAAAAGCCTCTGCTGTTGAGACTTTGGTAATAAATTACCTTTGCAATTTCTTATTTTTTATTTACCGATTAATTACTGCTCCTAATTTTAGTTGCCTGTGGCATTAAGTACTCTACTCGTACCACTAGTACCCTTTTACTACGGTACTGCTATTTTGAATAAAACAACGATAAAGTTTATAACTGTATTCGCCAGCAGATTTACCATATTGGTTATCAGGAACGCAGTGTTGGGATTCCAGATCGACTTGAGTACGGAATTCAACTAACCACAAGTCTAAAGGTCGCGGGATTTCAGTTAGCTTTTCCTGAAATACTTGTAATGCGTGGGTATAAGTTTTAGTCTCTGAATCTTTATGAGCCAGGAAAAATTGCAAATTTTTGTCCGGTTGGTGTTTTAATTGCCAAGCTAATCCCATCATTCTACCCGTTTGCCCGTGATGCAAGTGATTTGTAGCAATCAACACATTGCCTGGAGATGCTTTTTGGATGATAGAGGCAAGGACATCAGGACGTTGATTTTGTAGGTAGCCCAGATTCCAGGCTGCTGTCACTCCCCCAAGCACTGCCATCAGCCAAATTAGGCTGACTGCAACTTTCCCATTCACCAGAAACCAGAATTTTTGTTTATGGTGGTTTAAATTCTGTACTTGGTTCCAACAGCCAGCTAATGCAGCGCCCAAGAGCAAAATTACTGCCGGGGCATAGAAAAATTGGAACCGAGCAGCTAAAGTTAAGTCCATTCCCAAGCCGTATGTGAAACACAAGCACAAGGCGATCGCCCCAATAACATACATACTCAATATTTGAATGGCTAGATAACTATCAGGGTATTGCCCCTGGATTTTCAGCCCATAAGTGAGTTTAGGCAGGCTCCAAAATAAAAACAGCAAAGTTAGCACACCAGAAACAACTACAATCACCATCGGCAGGTTTGTGAGTGTGGAAGGTAACAGCAACAGCATACTCATAGTCCAAAGTAGTAGTCGTCCTATCGGTTCTAACCATCTAACCTGAGGATTACTACCCACAACCCAGTTTGTGAGATCACTACCAGGAATATTCTGTAGAGTAGGTATCCAGATCAGACATCCAATTAGAGTAGCCATAGCAACTATCCAAATACGCCACCAGTTATGTTGCACTGGGTGAGTCTGCTGGCTTTTTAGCCAAATTTGCCACAGTAATACAAAGCCTTCAGCACAAAGAGTTAGGGTGAAAAAATAGTGAGTTGCTACTCCTAAACTGTTCACAGTTACCCAGGCTAATACCACCCACATAGGTAGAGATTGCTGATGATGGATAGTCTGAATTGCTTTGACCAAGCAACACAAAGACGCAATTACTAACAAAATTGCTAAAGTGTAATGACGCGCTTCTCTACCCAGGAAAACAGTGTAGGGTGAAACTGCCATCATTACTGCTGCCATCTGACCTACCAACTTGGAGCGAAAAGCTAAATAGCCAAAGCCAAACATGGCAGGAATCGATGCAACCCCCAATAAAGCACTGAGCGATCGCGCCACCCAAATTGAGGCTATTTCCCCTGTGGGCGAAAACATTTTCATCCAGAAATGTGCCACAGCAAAATAGACTGGCGGATGATTACTCTCATCAAATAAATGCTCGATAACTGCGCTAATTCCAGTCGTGGGAATAGGTTGCAGTGGGTGTAACAAAACATCTGAACTAATTGCCTGATTGAGTGGTACAGTGTGAAAACTATTACCTAAGCTAAAAACTATCGTTGCACACTCATCAGTCCAAGGCGGTAGAGATTCCAGACGCACGAAGCGTAGACTAGTACCAATGCCTAACCAGAGCAGCATTAGCAGTAGGTGAGAGCGATTATTCATTAATCCTATGTAGACTTAAATTTATCTCTCTGAAGATAGTAATCATAATTTCTCAAACTGTCTAAATAATGAAGTATAACTATAGGCAAATATAGAATCGAAAATAAATCAGTCATGATAAATATTTATTTGATTGAATTAAAAAAATAAACATAATTAATTAATAATAAAAGTATCAAACAATTACTTCCTTCAACTCATGGCTACCAAGTTTACTGCCTCCCAATCGGTGGAAATTGCTGTTCCACAGCAGCCTATTCCTATTCAGCACTACTTGCGTCAGCCTCCACGCCTGGTTAGAGCTTTGGTTGATAACAGCCGTATTCAGCAGCTTTCCGAGGAAGTATTTCGCTTGAAAATGCGTCCTATGACTTTTATGTCACTGAGTATTCAACCTACTGTAGACATGAGAGTCTGGGCAGAATCCAATGGAATAATTTATCTGCGATCGGTAGGTTGTGAAATTCTGGGTCTTGAGTATGTTAATCAGCGTTTTGCTCTAAATTTAAAAGGATATTTGTCTGCCAAAGATCTAAGCACTGGCACTCGCCTACAAGGAAGAGCCGATTTAGAAGTACAGGTGGATCTGCCACCGCCATTTTCCTTCACTCCCAAGCCGATTTTAGAAGCAACCGGCAATGGTTTGCTCAAGAGTGTGCTCTTGACAGTTAAGCAACGTTTGCTACATCAACTTCTAGCTGATTATCGCCACTGGGTGATATTACAAACAAAAGAGAAAGGGCTTGACGATGACAGTACTGAATTGCCAATACTGAATCCTGAGTAATTATTTAATCAGTGAGTACTTTCATTTGGCAAGGACGAAAAGATTTGCGATGCAAGGGTGAGGAACCATATTGTTGCAGCGCCAACAAATGCCGCTGGCTGCCATAACCTTTGTTACGCGCTAAGTCGTACATGGGATATTTTGCTGCCAGACGCAGCACCAAATCGTCACGCCAAACTTTAGCAACAATGCTAGCAGAGGCAATACTCAGCGATCGCTCGTCCCCTTTGACTATTGTTTGTTGCGGTATTAGCAAGTTTTTTACTGACTGATTGCCATCAACTAAGCAAAGTGCAGGTTTTACCTTCAGCTTGAGCACAGCCCGCTTCATCGCTAGCAGTGTTGCTTGCAAAATATTCATCTGGTCAATTTCAGCAGTTGAAGCAAAGCCGATTTTCCATTCTATGGCCAGCCTATAAATTTGCTGCGCCAGATCAACTCTACGAGAACTAGACAATTTTTTACTGTCTTTAATTCCAGCTGCCATCAGTTCTGGCAAAGCATGATCTGGTAATATTACTGCTGCGGCAACCACAGGCCCAAATAAACATCCTCGTCCAACTTCATCCACGCCTGCAAGCATCCCTTGAATACCTGACAAGGTAGAAAACTCAAGCCAGCTGGATTCGCCTATGGGTGCTGGCGACCCAAGAGCAGCAGTTTGCTCTGTTTTTACCATAGATGTAAGTTAACTTTCATCTATGGTGGATGTGCCTCCATCTGCTGCGGAGGAACGACGACGACGGCGACGGTTGGCAATAGAGGAGCTATTTGCTTCACTTTCATCTGCGTTGGTCTTGGCGGGGCCTCTTGCAGATAAGCGTTCCGAAGGGTTCGCGGTAAATCCTGATTCCTCTGTTGTTATTGTTTCTTGTGGTGTTATTGTTTCTTGTGGCAAGAATTTTTGTTCTAACTCAACTCGTGATGTAGGCAAGATAGGTGCGCTTACTTCAGGAGTTGCCCTTTGGGTAACGGTTGATTCTGAGGTTGATTCTGTTGGTATATTTGGAACTTGTCCTGGGAGGGTAACGTTAATAATTACAGATTTAGGATTTTTAACCTCCCGATTCAAACGCACCAATGGAGAGACTCCCATCAAGGCAAAAACATCTTGTTCGTCTCGTGTCATTTCCACAGAGACAATCTCTGGCGGTTCTACAACTGGTTTAACTGGTTCTGCCTTAGTAACTGTAACTTTAGTACGTTCTACTCTTTCACTCCAACCCGGTTTACCGAGGCTGGGCGCAGGTATTTCAGGTGTTCCTCCTAGTTCTGCTTCAGCATCAAGGTCTAAGTCTGGCTCATTAACAAAAGCTAGTGGATTTGCACCAACCCGAGATTCATCTTTCCCATTTACTCCGTTGATACCAATCCGATGACGGCGGGTACGAGTACGACGCTTATTATTGTCGCCTAATTCTTGATAACTAGGATGATTCATCAGATTCAGAGCACCCATTTCAGAGTCAGCATCGAATGCTTCCCCAAACCCATCGTAGGTTTCTCGTGGTTCCATGATTCGGGCAGCTGGTTGACGCGGTTCTTTGTAAGGTAGGGATACAAAGCGCTCTGGTATTTCTACTGGGATTGGCATACGGCTTTCGGTTTCTCCTGGTAAACGCACAGTATGCCCTAAACCGCCACAGGTGGGGCAAGTTTCACCAAACAATTCGTAAATATTTTGACCCTGACGCTTGCGGGTTAGTTCTACCAAACCTAACTCAGTTAATTGAGCTATCTGGGGACGAGCTTTATCTGCTTTAAGTGCTTTGTTAAAGTGTTCTAGAACTTGCAGTTGGTCGCGCCGCGATTCCATATCAATGAAATCAACGACGATCACCCCAGCGATATTCCGCAGACGCAGTTGGCGAGCAATTTCTGTTGCAGCTTCACAGTTTGTCCACAGAACTGTTTCTCTTGCTGTCGCCGATCGCGTGAATGAACCAGAGTTGACATCAATCACTGTTAATGCTTCAGTCGGCTCGATAATAATATAGCCTCCAGAAGGTAGGTCTACTCTGGGTTTCAATGCTTCTCGGATCGCAGCGCTGATACGGAAGTACTCTAAAATTGGAGAGCGATCGCGGTGATGATCAATCAACAATCCTTGCGGTGTCTGACCTCCACTCCAGTTCTGCAAATACTGCTTCACCCGCTTCAAGCCAGTACTGGAATCCACTACAATCCGATTCACATCCGCGCCATACATATCTCGCAATACACGCTGGATAAAGTCATCGTCTCGGTTGAGTAGCGCGGGGGCACGGGTAGAGTGCGCTTCTTGCTGGATAGACTCCCATTGCTTTTGCAGCACTTCCAAGTCTTCCATAATTGCTTCTTCTGGTTTGCCTTCTGCTTCGGTACGTACCAGCAAACCCATCCCCGCAGGCTTGATCAAAATCGCCAGTGCCCGCAAGCGGTTGCGCTCGCTTTCACTCTTAATCCGCCGGGATAAATTTACACCTCTGCCGTAGGGCATCAGTACTACGTAGCGTCCGGGCAAGGTGATGTTACCAGTAAGCCGCGGCCCTTTGGTCCCTGTTGGCTCTTTCATCACTTGCACCAAAACTTTTTGCTGTGGTGCTAATAATTCTGTAATTGCCGCTGCGGTACGCTTTAGCTTCAATGGCCCCAAGTCAGTTACATGAATAAAACCGTTGCGTTCTGGATCACCGATATTGACAAAAGCTGCATCTATCCCAGGTAATACATTTTCTACTACACCTAAGTAGATATCACCTATTTGGTGATGACCTGTAGCAACAACGAGTTCCTGTATTTGGTCTTCAGAAAAGACGGCAGCAATTTGATGCTGCTCCGCGATAATAATTTGTTTTGGCATTCAATTTCCTCAAAAATTGGCAGCACCAATGTAGCTCTGGAGGTTTGTTACGCCTTTCGCCCCTGCCAGCTCCAAAAGCGCTACTGATAATAAAAATTGCGAATCTCGGCTCAAAGTTAAAGAGCTGTTGACGGTGTAATTGCGTTTACACGCCTGATTAATCCAGAACCGCTGCATATTGTTTAAGTAATTAAATCAACCACGGACGGTTGATTTTTGATGCAATACCTTCATCAAAGGAAATCCTGAGTTGAAAGTTCTGAGTCTCAGAATTTCTGAGGGGCGCAAGCCGCACCTCAGAGTTTTCGCTGAGTGAGCTTTTGAGTCAAGACGCTTGATTTGAAAGCAACCGACTGAGTCCTTAAGAAAAAGAAACTATTTCTGTTTTCTATTCCCCGTAGTCGTCATTAGGGTTACACTCAGCAAGACCAGTCCGCTCAACGGGAGCAACCCTCGTACACGGCTGGATCTTCAGTACTCAGCACTACTGTAGATTAGGCTTTCAGCAGTTGTTTTAAAAGCATAGAGAAAAAGTTGCCGACGGAGCCTGCTTTCAGTTACTGATTCCAAAGTTAGCTATACAGAGAGTGTTCTTTAATCTGCCTCAGTTTGTCTGGGATAAAATCCTAGAAGTTGCACTCTAAATATCTTTGCTTTCGCCCCCTTATTATGAGGGTAGTGAACCAGTTGATTCAATGCAGCGCCAGAAAATTTCTCTTCATCACATTCTAACGCAACCTTGCTAAAAATCAATTCCCATGATATGCCCTATCAAGACAACTACTAGCAAGTTGCCCTTCAGGGATTATACTCCTAAAACTAGCCGATTGCGATGTATGTGTAAGAGTTGAAATTTTGCGAAGTCCGAGGCTCCCAAGCCAAGGCTTTGAATTTCACCAGCCACTATTTCAAGCATAGACAGAATTTGTTCGGGACGCAACAGCACACCATCTTGGCGATAACTACCCACATAACGCATAACAGATATTGACTCTGCAATACTTTGATAGGTTTCTACTAATTCCAGTTCAAATAAGCGATCGCGCAGATTTATTAACTGGCTCTTGCCTGATTTAGTCGTTTGCTCGTACCAAAGCTCGTCTTTGGCTTTAATTGTATCAATCCATGCTTGCCATTGTGCAGGTGTTGCTTCTGTGAGTACTCCTACTGTAATTAAATACTCTGCTGCTTCCAATAATTGGGTAGCTGCTGGAGCTTTCAAATCTAGCTGTACCAAATGATATATAGGTATGTCTGTAGGCAGTTCCCTAGCTAGTTGTTCGCGGAAAGTATCAACATCCACTGGTACAGTTAACTCAAAATCCACAATCTCACCACTGCTGGTAGCTCCCAGCGCTAAGGCAGTTGCTAGAGAAATTCGTGGATTGGGATGAAACCCACCTGTGAAAGCAACTGGTAAGCCTGCTCGCCGCATAACTCGGTCAAACAGACGCATTAAATCCAGGTGACTCACCAAAGCCATATCGCCTTGCTTGCCAAACCAGACACGTAGTCGTTGTGCTTTGGTGGTGTTGGGGACAAAATTACCAGTGAATTCTGGGACAGATGGCGGCTCGATGACAACATTGTGTCCGAAGTCAGTGCTGCAAACACCACAGTGTGAACAACCTTCAAACGAGCAATCCGGGACAGTTGCAGCTTCTAGAGCACGTTGTAAGTCTTCTTTGAGCCATTTTTTGTCAATTCCCGTATCAATGTGTTCCCAAGGGAACTTAACGTCGAGGCGGTCATCAACACTACTATCCTCCATGACGTTCCATTCACCGTTTTCCACTTGACGGTATTTCCAGTTTAAACCAGCTTCAGCGATCGCCAACCCCCAAGCTGTAAACGCCTGATCTACGTTCTCATACCAGGAATCCATACCCGCACCCAATTCCCAGGCACGTCGCAGTACTTGAGCAAGAGTGCGATCGCCTCGTCCAATGAAATCCTCCATTGCCGAAATGCGAACATCGGTGAAATTCACCTTTACTCCCTTCATCCGGCGGAATTCTTGCCGCAGCAGATTTTGCTTACGTTTCAACTCAGCTGTAGAAACAGAGTGCCATTGAAACGGCGTATGCGGTTTAGGCGTAAAGTTAGAAATTGTCAAGTTAAAGTTAAGCCGTCTTCTGTCCTTAGCCCAACATTCTCTGTGTAGCCAGCTTACCGTTTCTGCAATACCTAGAACATCGGCATCCGTCTCACCCGGCAAGCCAATCATGAAATACAACTTGATTTTATCCCAGCCTTTCTCCCAGGCAGTTTTCACACCCCGCAATAGTTCTTCATTCGTCAAACCCTTATTAACTATGTCCCGCATCCGCTGGGTTCCAGCTTCGGGAGCAAAAGTCAGTCCACCTTGTCGCGTACCACCTAGGATATTGGCAATATTTTCATCAAATCTATCTACCCGTTGGCTGGGTAGAGACAGAGAAATATTTTCATTTTTTAACCGATTTTTAATTTCCATCCCCACTGCTGGCAGGGATAAATAATCAGAACAACTCAGGGATAACAGGGAAAACTCATTATAACCAGTTGCCTTCATGCCCTGTTCAATGGCTTCTACCACTTTATCTGGTTCTACATCTCGTGCTGGTCGGGTGAGCATTCCTGGTTGACAAAAACGACAGCCACGAGTACAACCGCGCCTAATTTCAATTGTTAAACGGTCATGTACCGTCTCTACATAAGGAACTAACCCAATAGAATAAGCTGGTATTGGAGTCGCAACCCGTCGCAGAATTCGTTTTGGAACATTTGGGCGATTGGGATGAACTGAGCCATCCTTTGCCATGTTGTAAAACTGGGGAACATATACACCTGGTATCTGTGCCAAATCCAGTAGTAGTTTTTCTCGGCTCAATCCTGCTTGTTTGCCTTCTTCCAAGACCAAGCCAATTTCTGGTAACAATTCCTCCCCATCGCCGAGAGCAAAAAAGTCGAAGAAGTCGGCGTATGGTTCAGGATTTGATGTTGCCGTCTGTCCTCCTGCAAAAATCAACGGAAATGGTGAGTGGGAATCAGGAGATTCTTCTTTTGTTTCCCCTGTTCCTCTTCTGTTTTGCCTCTCTTGCCACGTTAGGGGAATTCCAGCCAAATCCAACATTTCTAGAATATTGGTTGCTCCCAGTTCATAACTTAGGCTAAAGCCTAAAATGTCGAATTCTGTGAGCGATCGCTTTGACTCTACCGCAAACAAGGGTGTATTAGTTTCGCGTAGTTTGGCTACCAGATCTGGGCCTGGGAGATAAGCGCGATCGCATAACTGGCGCGGCTGGGCATTCAAAACGTTATAGAGGATGATATGTCCTAAATTGGATGCACCAACTTCATATACTTCTGGGTAGGTTAAAACCCAGCGTATTACTGACGTATCCCAAGGCTTGTGTACTGCTAGGCGCTCGTTACCGAGGTAACGCGCTGGTTTTAAAATATCCGATGTTATTAATTGTTCAACTGCAACAGTCACTGTGCTATCTTCTAGCTACCTTAATTACAGCTACTCAGCTTTAACTTTAGCATTGATTAGGTTTCCTTACAGGTTTGAATATTGCAACTTACAACTCCTTTACATAAACTATGCTCTTAACCTAAGCTTTGGGCCAGCATCGCTCTTTGAACATAAAGTTATGTTACTGAACTTCTAATCGGCAAAAACTGCTGCACTATCAGAAAATCTAGCGCTCCATAAGTCGCCATTGGAGGGAAAGGGAAGCTTGTTTGAAGTTCAGATGCCAGATGAAAAGTAGCTTTGTACCTATAGCCTAAGCCTCTGCGCCAACTTCTGATCGTAGAAGCTTTTACAGATTTCTGTCTGCCAACTCGGCTTCGCATTCCCATTCCCATATCTCAAACACTCTATCGAGTTGTGTCATTTCAAAAATAATTCTAATGGACGGAGAAACAGAACAAAGTCGGAAACTCCTTCCTAAAGTCCCAGCCAGCTTAAGTGCAGATACCAATGCCATTAACCCTGCACTGTCTAAAGATTCTACATCTGCTAAATCCGCTACCAAGATGGACATACCATCTTGTGCCAACGCTGTGGTCAGATCTCGTTCAAATTCCAAAGCGTTTGCAGCATTCAGAGAGCCTTGAGGACGAATAACTGCAATCTTGGGATATTTAAGTACTGCTTGCATAACTAAATCCTATTGAGAGTTATTAAAACATCAAGCTGAGGTTTATTTGAACATAAACTCTTTTTTGTTGCATCGACCATACGTCTTAAGTCTCTTTGCGGAATCTTTATTGCTTTAGTATCTCTGTTTAAAGATTGTCATAAATGCATAGCAAAATGTATTTATATATACTTTTTTTTTATCTCAGTTCCAAAACAATCAACATAGACAGCCGTAGACCAAACAAGTCATCTGTAACGATGCTGAGAACAATTGCTTGGTCTATAAATAAAGCCGATTTAGCCCAGGCTCAGTGGTAGATTAAATACTTTCACTTTCATGATTGCTAATGGCATATTGTAGGGTAGATAACGAATTATCTATCTGGTTAAATTGTGATATAGATCACTAAAAATCAGTGTCTAAATCACAATTTATACTTAACTCTATCTTGGATAATTAAGTATCATATACAGTTGGTTTATTACTTATGAAAACTCAGTATGCTATTCGTCACTTGGTAGAGAAAGCTCTTGACATTAAAAAATTAACTCCAGAGATAGAAAATGAAATCAACTCAGAACTGACGGAATTAGGTTATATATCTGACGTTGACTACGAAGCCTTGGAATTATTAATGGCAGAGATGGATGCTGGTCGAATCCAGTTGGTTCCTAGCCTGGGATAATAATTCTAATTGATTTACTATTGATGCTTATTTTCTGATATCAAGTTAATTTTAGAAATGGCTAGGTCATCAAATTTGAAAGTAGGTCAAACTTTTATTAGCACAAACAGCCTATATGACAGGCGCGATATCATCACTTGTATTTTTCTATAAGGTTGACTATTTAAATCTCTAGTCATTGCTGAGTGCTATTTTGGTATGCTTGCCAGAGTTGGTGAACAAATTCATTGAGTTGCTGCTTAGCAGTTGAGTCTGGTTCAGTTTTTGGTTCTTTGGCTAAAACCTGGCTCAATAAAGTAATTACTTCTGTGTCTAGAGCTGGTCGAAATAAATTGATAGGCCAAAGCAGGTCAGATGCTTCTCGCAAATCTGTAACCACCGACGATTCTTGAACGAAATTGACTAACAGTAAAGGACGCACCCAATACAACTGGCGGGAAAGCACAACTTGAATTACTTCTGCATACAGATTCCTGTCGCCATGCTCTAAAGACACAATTTGTCCTGGTTGAAAATATAGGCTCATGTCTATCATTATGCAGTTTGGGCAATGGCAAAGATTATTTTATGGCTTCCTTCATTTTAAGAGTCACAATGAGCTATGCTTAGATGAAATTCCTGAAACATAAAGATAGCACTATCACGGTAGCATTAGACATAAACCTCACAAAGTGCTGATAAAATACTGCCAGGGGCTAATTGCGGCAGTAAAAATTTTCCTGTTATAGTATCCAGACAGAAATACTATAGAATGGGTAAATAACTGTTAAGCGATCGCTCGACAGATAGTTTGTTGTAGTGAATCAACGATAAAAGAGCAAAGAGCCGTGTCAGTTGAAACCATTGAGAAGCGTTCCACATCCCGCAAGCTCGCGCCTCGGTATCGCGTTTTGCTTCATAACGACGACCACAACTCTATGGAGTACGTGGTGCAGGCACTAATAACCACTGTGACGAGTCTCACCCAGCCCCAAGCTGTTAGCATCATGATGGAAGCCCATACGAATGGGCTAGCTTTGGTGATTACTTGCGCTCAAGAACATGCTGAGTTCTATTGCGAAACATTGAAAAGTCATGGCTTAAGTAGCACAATTGAACCTGACGAATAGTCAAAAGTCAAGAGTCAAGAGTCATAATCTGGAGTATTGACTGGTGATTGTTGACTTATCTAGTATGAAAATAAACTTTGTCCGTTTAGCCCAAAGCCCTGCCCCCATTAGGCTGGGTTGTTTTATTGCAATTTTATTGCTGCTGTGGTTGCCCTTTGCTGCACCAATTTACTTACTAGTGCGTGATTCTAACTTAGTAAGTATCTTGACAATAGTGCTGCTATATGCAAACTTTATTTTATTGCTCAAGTTATGGAGCAAATACGTTTATCAGCAGCCGCAAATGCTGCAACATTATGGCTTAGAATTCACGCGGCAAAATGGTGTAGATTTGCTACGTGGCTTGGCTATGGGGTTAATTAACATTCTGATACTCTTTGGGCTACAAGGTTTCTGGGGTTGGCTGATATGGCAACAACCGAAAGTTTTCTTGCTGAAAGTGATTTTAGAAGGTTTAATTGTTGGCTTGGGTTTCGGGTTTGCTGAGGAATTATTATTCCGAGGCTGGTTACTAAATGAGTTACAGAAGGATTACAGTCTGCGCGTAGCACTATGGACAGATGCCGTTGCCTTTGCTGCACTACACTTTATCAAACCGCTAGAGGCAATTATTAATACACTGCCACAATTTCCAGCTTTAGTAGTTCTGGGGTTAACGCAGGTATGGGGAAAGCGCTGGCGTAGGGGACGCTTGGGTTTACCAATTGGTCTACATGGTGGTTTAGTCTGGGGTTACTACATTATTAATGTTGGAGAATTAACGAAATATTCTGGTAAAGTTCCTGATTGGGTGACTGGTGTGAATAATAATCCTCTACAAGGATTGATGGGGGTACTGTTGATGAGTGTACTGGCTTTGTGGATACGGGGGCGAACAGTGAAAAATTAAAAATGAGTAATGAACTTGTAGAAAAATAAAATATCGGCTAAAAATTGATAGGAATGAAACGAGAGCCGAGTGGGGTTAATATAATACTAAAGCTAAATTGTTGTCTAGTCCAAGCTTGATATCTCAGTGGGGCAGTATCGATACATTAAGAGCGCACTTAGGAAAAGTCTTTAATTAAACGATCGCAAAGGTGAATTATGGCGATCGCACCTACGCCACATTTTTGACTGAGATAATTCCTTCACTACACCACTGGATTAGTAGCCATCTGTCAGAATCTTTATCCAGTGCTGGCTTGAGACGGAAATTAAAAACCTCTTGCCATACCTCAACTCCATACTGGGATACAAAATTTGCCTCCAGTTCTTTGAACTGTTCCCATTGCCGATTTGCGATCGCAGTCAACATGGGAATAATTGCGGTGATTGAGACTTGGGCGGCGACGGATGTCATTCTGGGTAGTCCTCAAAAATACAAATAATCGGCATAGGTGGTTTTTTGGTACAATTTTTACGCAAGCGTCTCAATCACTGTACCCACCAAACACGTTTTATCCAAATTAACGCCATTCAAGTTTGCACCTTCTAACTCCGCACAGAGCAAATTCGCCCCTGTCAAGTTCGCCCCGGCCAAATTTGCCCCCCGCAAGTCAGCTTCTTCGAGATTTGCTTCACTTAATAACGCACCTTGCAAATCGGCGCGACTCAAGTCTGCACCTTTAAGATTTGCCCCAGTCAGGTTTGCACCGCGCAAGTCAGCACCCCGCAAGTCAACGCCTTGTAAGTTGACGTTCATCAAATTGGCACCACTGACGAAAGCACCCGCTAAAGACACATCACTGAGTCTCGCTCCCATCAAGTTAGCACCCCGCAAGTTGCTACCCCGCAAGTCAGCGCCTGTTAAATCTGCTTGCATCAGGTTTGCTCCCATTAGGTTCGCCCGTAAGTCAGTTTCTTTGAGGTTCGCCCCCATCAAATTTGCTCCTTCCAAATGCCCACCTTCAAGTTTGGAAGCTGCGAAATTGGTGCCAACAAGGGTAGCGCCAGCAAGATTAATGCGGCTTAAATCCAGTTGGGAGAGTTCCTCGTCTTCTAAATTTGCCCCTGGTAAGTGTTTGAGTTTTCCTAATTTAATGGCTTCAATATTCATTTGGGGTAACTACCAATCTCCTCATTAGTCTTGCTGTGACTATCCCAGCGGGAATCAAGTATCCAGATGCCGGCGCTGACTTTGGGTGTCATTTGGGGTAAGTCAAGTCCCTGTTGCAAACCCATAACTAATAAAGCTAGGGTATCTACAAGTTTAGGATCAAAACGGTTGGATTGTTGCTGTCTGCACTCATCCAAAGCTTGAGTAAATATTTCTTGGCGACTCTGATTTGACGATTTTCGCTGATTAACTCGCCATTGAAAGTCTGCCAATAATGCCAAAATTCTTGACTCTAAGGGAATTGCATCCCCAGCTAAGCCTGCTGGTTCTCCTGTACCATTCCACCATTCGGTTTGGTGGGTGATAATTTGAGCAACTGCCCGTAGTCGTGGCATTGTTCGCAGTACTTGCGCTCCCGGTACTAAGGGACAAGTTAAGGGAGAACTAGGGGCATCTTCTTGGTAACGTGTAGATATCCCGCCAGTGAGAACGCTTTCAGCTTTCTGTAATGGATCTATGCGATGCAGCAAAGCCGCCAGCCGCAATCTCTTAATCTGCCATGCGGGAAGATCTAAAAGCTGTCCCATCGCCTCGGCAAGTACTACTACTTCCGCAGCTGCCATTGGATTGTTAACATCTGCCATGTCCATCAGTTGCGCCATCCGCAAAAAGGCTTGGATTTCGTTAGAAACCAAGTTGCGATCTAGCGTTTGTTGGCGAAGCGCTGTTGGTATGGATAAATTATCCTGTCCAGTCTGGAGGTAATCTACTACACGGGAGACAACTGCACCCAACTTTTGCGTTCTGGCAATTGAGGGTATAATAGCCTGTTTATAATTTGTAAGCTTTTCCGCCAGTGCTGAGTTGTATTGTTTAATGTGGGCGATCGCTATTTCTACTGTCTCTTGCACTAACTCTGGCTCAAATGTCCACAAGCCGTAAAATTTACGCTCTAAATCTGATGTAGGTACTCCAGCGTTGCCATAATCTGACTCTGATAATTCTTGACAAATTACCATCGCTGTGTATTGCGGTGACAAGATAATCAAGTGCCATTCCTGTGCTACTGGATCGACTGGATCTAATTCTACTAAGTCTATGTTGGATAACTGACTTGTGGGATGTTCAGCAAAACCAGTGTCAGGGGCAGCCATTATGGCAATTTCACGGCTGCGCTGGGCGATGTCTGCATATCGTTGGGCTTCTTGCAGATACCATTTACCCTGTTGGAAGGCTGTGATGACTAGGGGTGTACCGTCGTCGGCTAAAATATGGTCTTCTAGGGCATGACAAAGGGAGACTAGGGTATTTTTGTAGTACACCCCGAATCGAATTGGCCTGGTACTATGACGATGGGCAGTTTGGAGCTGTTGTAGGATTGAGCCTTCTAACATGAGATTTGGTGAAAATAATCGCAGAGGAAGAAAAGAGTGGGGGAGTGGGAGAGTGGAAAAGAAGAAGAGGGGATTTTGCCTGATTTGATTCTGCGTCTTCCCGTCTTCTATTAAATAGTTACTAACTGTTTTTCTTTCGTCTCCATTGGTGCGGAAAGTGCTGCTTCTAAGTCGGCGCAACCCAGCTTTTCTTCTAGGATTTTCATAACTTCGCGTCCGAAGTCGTTAGGGTTTTGTTGCCAAGCTTGCAAGCACACTTCGCCGAAGAATGAACCAAGAGGTTCAGGATTCCAAAGGAGTTTTTTGGCTGTCCAAGGCATCAAGCTCATTGGATCATATCCTGGTTTAAGGATGCCCTCTTTGAAAGCATATTCTTCTAAATGGGTATGGGGTTGCAGTCCAATAAAAAAGATAGCAGGTTCGACTTTCTCAGCACCAAAAATCCGTTCTAGTTCGCGGTGGTAGGCAATGGTTTGGCGAATGGTTTCGGGACGTTCGTCAATAACGTTAAAGGAGTAGTTGACAGAAACTAAGTCGTTGAAACCAGCTGCTTTTAAGTCACGGCAGTTTTGCAAGACGGTTCGCAGGTTGTACCCCATCCGCATTTTCCGCACGAGTTCTTGGGAACCACTAGTAATCCCGATTTCAAAATAGTTCATCCCAGTTTTTGCCATCAAGTCGCACAACTCTGGTGTCAAATTGTCGGCTCTGATATATGCTGCCCAATGGATGTCTGTCATACCAGAATCAACGATTTTTTGCAATAGTTCTACAGCATCATCGATAAATTTCCGCGCTGGGATGAATTGAGCGTCGGTAAACCAGAAATTCCGAATGCCGCGATCATATAGTTGCTGCATCTCAGCAACTATATGATCGGCTGGGTTGATGCGTACTTGTTTGCCTTCAACTACGGTGTAGACACAATAGCAACAGTTATGGGGACAACCACGCTTTGTTTGGACACCTATGTAGAAGTCTTGTTCTTGGAGGTAATAGTTAAATTCGGGCCAAATGCTTTCAATATAGTCGTAGTTACAGGCAGTTTTCTCCAGTGGGGTGGGTTGTTCATGAATTAGCCGTTTCCGTGGCTGAGTTTCTCCTACTACGTAACAACGTTCATCTTGAAACTCTTTGTCACTTAAAAGTTTTTCCAAGAGAGTTTCCCCTTCACCCACAGAAATAATTGTCCCTTTAGGTAAGCTTTTACCCAACTGTTCGTAAAACACGCTGACTGCACCACCGCCTACAACTACACGAGCATTAGAATTATATTTCTGGGCGCGTTTTAAACCGCGTTTGATTAATCCCAGGTTGCGCCATAATTCTACATAGTAAGCGATGAAGATTCGCAAACCGCCCAATCCGCCGCGTAGTTTCAATAGAAGATTCTTGGCGTAGTAAAATTCAAAGGCATTTTGCAAAGGATTACCACCGCGTCCGCCGACTGGGGCATATATTTGGATATCCCGCCAAGAAAAGACTAGCAGTGTCGGTTTAAATTCATCGACACAGCGATCCAAGGCGGCAGCATAATCTAAAGGTGGTACTGTTCCCAAATCAAAGATGCGCTGTTCAATATTGGAAAACTGCTTGTGGACATGATCACTAAGGTAGATAACCCCAATAGGAAAGATGGGGTTACAGGGAAGGCGAACGTAGAGAATTCGATTTTCCATCATGGGTGTTTTAACTTCCATCTTGCCAATATTTTGGGGAGAGTGAGAGAAATTCCAGTTTTAAAGCGTGTGTTTGTTTTGGCTACTCTGTATCTCACAGATGTAGCTTGACATATAAACGGATTTATAGTACTTACTAACCTTCTGTTGGTAGCTGTGAAAATTGTTACATTTACCAAATGCATGGCATTTAGATAGAGGTTTTATGAAGATATTTTTCATATAGCTTTACGATAACATTGAGCTTATTCATTAAGCGATGATCAAAGCTTATTAGTCCTGTGATAGATGAAGCAAAAAACTCTCTTCCTAGTTAGGCAACAAACAGGGGGATCGTCGTACCAATACTCTAATTATCTGCCTTAAGCGAGTTAAAGCATTTTTACCAGAAAAAAATATTAAAAACTTCTACGTATAGTGTATAATTCAAAAAAATGCATGGATATTTACAAAAATTTTATAACTTTAAGATATTTCTTTAGATATAAATAATCTCCAAAGATTCAGTTGGTATTAGGAGTTACAGCAACCGGGGATCAGCTGATGCTAGGCTGGGCTAGTGTAATGTAAAATTGTGGCGTAAAGCTCCTCAGCAGTTATGGCTCAAATATTAGATCCTCTACCACCGGAGCAATCGGGGAAAATTCTCTGCTGCTACGTTAATGCCACGAGCAAAATACAGGTGGCTCGCATCTCCAATATTCCCAACTGGTACTTTGAACGGGTTGTTTTTCCTGGGCAACGCCTCGTGTTTGAAGCTCCACGAAAAGCTCAAATGGAGATTCATACGGGTATGATGGCAAGTGCAATTTTATCCGATAAGATTCCGTGCGATCGCCTGATGCTCAAAGAACCAAGCAGTTATGAATTTGATACAGACTTGTCAGCAGAAAAAGACCCTATTAATACCAAACCAATAGTACAGTCAATTAATACAAAAACCGGAGATACTACAAAACCTTTACAAGTCGCTGGTTTAGCATCTGTTGATTAAGAAAAAAATTTTGCTCAATTTTGCCCAATTTGAGGGTTGCTGAATTCAGTAGCCCTTTTTGTTTATTGGTCAAGGGTCAAGAGTAATTGAATAAGCTAACTTGTCTAAATGTTGTATCTTTTCGTTAAGACCTTTATTAGTCATTAGTCCTTTATAAACACAAATGACTAATGACTAATGACAATCTAACGAGTTAATGTACAACTTCAATGGATAAAAAAAGCTTACTCTGACTTTGGACTGTTGACTGTTGAGTGCCCTCACGAGAAAATGTGCTTTTTTATAGCGCACTAAGGAATGAATCTGCCTTCTTTTATTTGGTTGTGGAAAATAGCCGCTTGGTCTATGGGGTTGTCCCTAGTAGCATATTTGATGTTAGCTGTCACCGGCGTTTTAATGTTTCGGGCGAGAACTTTGCGAGAGTTTCCTTTTATTAACCCATTTATGGGCGGAAATAGGGGAGTGCGATCGCTGCACTACATAATCGGTATCAGCATGGTAGGTTTAGTACTGCTACTGCTGGTAATTGGTATTGTTGGAACTTTGGGACATTTTGGTTCCTTGGGACACTCGTCACACTTGGTAGCAGGGCTGATAGTGGTAGTGTTAGTTTTACTATCTGCTTTTAGTGCTACGCAAATTCGTGCCAGACGAGCTTGGGCTAGACCTTTACACATTGGCGTGAATATTGTCCTGTTTGTGGGATTCGCCTGGGTATCTTTGACTGGTTGGAGTGTAGTACAAAAATATTTACCCTAATTAAATCGTCAGGAGAATTTCAACAGAGTGTTTCTCCGGAAGCTCTACATTTATGTTTATCCGCCTGAATGCTTGCCAGGTTCCCAGTTAGTATGAACTTAAAGCCAACAATCGTGATTGAGCCGTGACAGCCAACTCAGCCAATACCTCAGCTTCTATTTTTCGCCTATCTCCGTTAATTCGGATTACATTGTTGAGTCTATATCTAGCACTCACAGTACCATTACCTTTCTTATCGCAGGTAACGGCTGCACCTGTACCACCAGAATTATTATGGGTAGGGATTAGCATCGGCTTCGTTGCTTTATATGCGGTATTGACTGAACGAGTAATGATAGATGACCAAGGAATTCAGGTTACTTACCCCACTTGGGTTCCTCGCTTATTTCGTAAAGGTTGGAGCTTACCTTGGTCACAAGTCAAAGAGTTAAAACCTCGCACTACTGGACAAGGAGGACTGGTTTATTATTTCCTTAGCCAGGAGGGGAAAGCTTATTTACTACCAATGCGTGTAGCTGGATTTGCTCGTTTTGTGCAAATTGTGCAAGCGAAGACGGGTATTGATACTACAGATGTTCGCCCTTTAGCACAGCCATGGATGTACCTGATTTTACTGGGATTCACCCTGCTGCTACTATTAGTCGATGGCTGGACGATCGCCACAGCCTTAGCCACTTGACAACTAACTTAGAATTGGTCAAGGGTCAAAAGTCAAAGGTCAAAAGTCAAGAGGCAGAGGGGAAAACTTGCTCCCACTCTCCCACTTCCCCACTCCTTCATCTCCCTCATTGAACTTGGATAATGTGACAGCAAGAGCCATACTACGGCTAGAGAAAGTTAATCTGTTTACAAAACTAAAAACCCAGCTTCCAGGTAATCAGCAGGGATATCCCATATTGCAGGATATTTCCTTAGAGTTGTACGTAGGCGATCGCTCCACTAACACCTGCGGTGAACGCCTTGCTATTGTAGGTTCACCTGGCGCTGGCAAAACTTCTTTATTACGCCTCCTCAATCGGCTGATTGAACCCAGCAACGGTAAAATCTATCTAGAAAATCAAGAGTATCGCCAAATTCCTGCTATTCAGCTACGTCAACAGGTGACACTTGTATTACAAGAGTCGAAGCTGTTGGGAATGACAGTTCAGCAAGCCTTGGCTTATCCGCTGGTTTTGCGTGGTTTACCCAAACAGACAATTCAGCAACGAGTTAGTGACTGGATAGAACAACTACACATTCCCAGTGAATGGTTAGGGCGAACTGAGGTACAACTTTCTGCTGGAGAACGACAGCTAGTAGCGATCGCTCGTGCCTTAGTCATCCAACCGAAAATTTTACTATTAGACGAGCCAACCTCTGCCCTGGATGCTGGTACTGCTTTTCGTATGATGCAAATCTTAATCCAACTGAGTCAAACTCATCAAACCACAATTTTGATGGTAAATCACCAACTAGAGCTAGCCCAGATGTTTTGTACACGGTTATTACACCTAAAACAAGGTCATCTATTGGCAAATCAAAGTGTATCCGAAATAAATTGGGTTAACTTACGAGAAAGCTTGATGCAAGCAGAAGCCCAAGCAACTGAAGAATGGAGTTAAAAATCACTACTCACAACTCAAGACTCAGGACTGTGTTAATTGACCACTAAGTGTTGCACGTTGATTGCTAAATCTTTCTTTAGCTAACTTTGTTTGTGACTGTGAAACATTAACATTCAAAATTTCCATGTTAAAACGGTATCCTACATTGCGGATAGTTTGAATCAAACTAGGTTGGCGGGGATCAAGTTCAACCTTTTTCCGCAGCGATAAAACGTGAGTATCAATGGTGCGCGGGTTGTCGATGGCATCAGGCCACGCACGACGCAGCAATTCCGACCTACTCAGAGGCACTCCCCCGGCTTGCGCCAAAACATACAACAAACTGAATTCTTGGGGTGTTAAGTCGATGAACTCCCCTTGGAAGCGGACGCGGCGCTGTACTAAATCGATTTGCAAAGTACCATAATCCAAATAAGCTGGTGCTGTGGGTGTGCGCTTGCGGCGAATTAATGCCTCTACTCTTGCCAGAAATTCTTGCATTCCAAAAGGTTTGCTTAGGTAGTCATCTGCACCCGCCTTTAAACCTGCGACAATATCAGCTTCATTACTACGGGCAGATAGCATGAGGATGAGAGGCTGCTGCTGACGATGCAACCAACGACAAAACTCAATACCATCACCATCAGGTAGATCAGCATCAAGGATGACCAGTGTTGGTTGATGGCTTAAAAATACTTCCCTTGCTTGATAAATACTGGCGGCTTGATGCACACGGTATTCCAGTTGTTGCAAGTGCCAACCCAGCAACGACCTCAGATGGGGATTTCCCTCAACGATTTCAATACAAACCGAACCCACGGCGGCAAGACCCCTTAGCGTTGATGACTTTCAAAGTAACAAGCCCATGCCCAAGGTTTTGTAGTCTTTGTTACTTCAATTGCTATTATCTTTACATTTCCCCATAGGAAGAGTGGCAATATCTTTAATTTCTGCCTTGCCGAGAGCCGATTAGTAATATTCTTAAATTTTTGTTAGACTTATCAAAAGTTCTTTTGGCTAAATAGCTTACTAACTAGCAAGTTGTAATGTCCAAAAAAACTCTAACTAAACTAGCTAACGACTACCATAACTATCTTTCAGTCTCATGGTAAACTCGGATTCTATCTTAACAAAGATTGATCCCCGTACTTACCAATTAAATTTGGCTGTTAATAGAGAAAATCATAAAAATAGCTTGTTAAATAATCATATTCCGGGTTTTCTGGAATAGGATTTAGTTAAATTGTAGCTGCTGAATGTATTGCCCAAAGTAGATTTATAAGCTTTGAGTCAATGCCAAAATAAAAGTGAGACTTCACATTTCGGCGTGAATCATTTACAATTCTCATTCCAGAGAGATTAATACAGCAGTTATGCTCCAAGACACACAAACCATCCGCTATTACCAAAGACTTACCGACGCCTTCGCCGAGTTATGGAATCGCGGTTATCGCACGGATGATATGCGGATGTATTTGGATGGATATCTAGCCGCACTGCGACATGGTAACACTATTGAACCTTTTCTGATTCATCGTCTAGAAGAGGAAGCCAGTCGCTACTTGTACGATGGATCAAATTTTGCAGTGCCACAACCACAGCCACAGCCTGATTACTATTAATGCCTTTGTCCAGGTCATTGATAGTAACCGTATATTGCCGCAGATGATCATAACATATTATCTGTATTGATAAACGGGTGTAGTGGTGTGAAATTTTGGAGTTGTATTGATAAAGTGCTTCCCCTCAACCACATCTTGGTCTTGCCAAGGTGACTGAGGGGATTTTTGATCTAAATGTTAGGGCATGACGGCTAATATGCACTTGCACTAATGCCAAGGCTATTATTGTCTGTACATAAAATAATGCCATCACTTTTTAGTTAATGGCATTGCAATATTTTTATGAGTTATACCAATTCTTTGTAAAGATACACTTTATTTACCCCCGTCTATTGCCGTTCCTCCTAATTACTGGAGTTTAGACTAAAGATAAGCGAGCGGAAAATAATACTTAGAAAAGTATGGATAAAAAATTGACATATCTGTTCAGGTGAAAAGTCACTGAAAAGAAAAGGCGGTCAGCTATGTTGAACTGAT
>NZ_JADEXR010000191.1 GCF_015206995.1 aff. Roholtiella sp. LEGE 12411
AATGGTTTTTAACCATATTAGAAACTCTTAAATCTTCGTAGGCTACTAAATCGTTAGATTTGACTACGCAACGCGCTACTCTCTTA
Source organism: aff. Roholtiella sp. LEGE 12411 (assembly GCF_015206995.1). GTDB lineage: Bacteria > Cyanobacteriota > Cyanobacteriia > Cyanobacteriales > Nostocaceae > Komarekiella. The sequence continues at coordinate 87 of NZ_JADEXR010000191.1, forward strand.
GCATGTTCTATACGTTGCCTACTTACTTTTAAGTGTTTTTTCGCAAAAAGTTTTCTAGCTTTTTTTCTGCCACTAGAACCTTTTACTTTTTTGTAAATGCGTCTTTGAGAATGTTTAATTTTAGATTTAGCTTTTCTCAAAAACTTTGGATTCGGTTCTTGATATCCGTTGGAGTCAGTGTAAAAACTCTCAATTCCAACATCTAACCCAATTTCATTGTCTGTTTTTGGTTGAATATCTACGACATCAATCCCTATAGAAAATTGAGCGTAGTAACCATCGGCACGACGTATTAAACGGATTCTCTTAATGTCTTTAACATCGTAGGACTGAATATCCCACTTACCCAAAACTTTTAACTCACCGATACCTTTTTTATCGGTAAAAGTGATACGTCTTTTTGTTGGGTCTAGTTTCCAGCCCGATGTTTTGTACTCGACCGAACGACAATCTTTTTGAAAGTGAGGAAATCCTTTTTTACCAGACTTCTTAGATTTGCAGTTATCGTAAAAACGAGATATAGCGAACCATCCTCTTTCAGCAGCAGATTGTACTGCCATCGAATTTAGTTCAGCCACAAAGTTAAATTCCTTTCTTAGTTCCGTAGAATACTTATTAAGTGCAAACTTATCAACTTTTAATTCACGGGGTGCATCCATCCAATATCGAATCGCTTTATTGCGAACAAACTGGGTTGTACGGATAGCATCGTCTATCGCGTTGTATTGAGGTTGTCTGCCCTTAACTTTGTATTCCAGAACTATCACTGTTTAACCTCGTTTCTAAACTGCTACTTGTTTTCGACCTGGTTTTATTTAACATGAATATGTATCTGCTGTGTAGACATTATGGCAAAAAAGGATTACATATTCGGATTAGTGAGCGTCGATTAAATAAGCTGCGATTATTAGCAGTTGAGAAAGACAAAACCATTACTCAAATAATAGAAGACTTAATAGATACTTTGCCTGAACCTAGAAAGATTCAAAGCGACTAAAGTCGCACGTGTCGCTTATATCTCAGGGTTAAAACGCTGAGTTTTACGCATACCGCACTACCTTATAAACGAAATTACAGTCCAACAGATCGGTCGAAGCGGAGCATTTCTAGACTGCGATCGCCATATACTCCCTCTATCTGCTGGCGACAGCAGTCAATGGCAAAATCGTTGAGTTCTTCTGGCTCAACGCCATACATATCTTGAAATATTTCTGGATCCACGCGGCAGAAGCGGGGACGATTTGCATAGATGCGGCATTCTCGTGTGGTACGGTTGAAATTAACGCACCATCCCTCTTCGCCTACCATGCTGAGGTATAGCTCTAGTTCTGCTGGTGAGAGATACTGATCTAGGTCTGGACGCTCTGCTGGATTAAGATTACAGCAGGCTCCACATTGTTTTACACATTGCCAATTGGACATTTGATTGGGGATTGGGGATTGGGGATTGGGCATTGGGCATTGGGCATTGGGGATTGGGCATTGGGCATTGGGCATTGGGCATTGGGCATTGGGCATTGGGCATTGATTCACCTTTTCCCCTAGTCCCCAGTCCCTCTATTTTACGTTTTTATGTTTTTTCTTATAGTTTTGTTAAGTAAATTAAATTCGACTGGCGATCGCCGGATATGATCAAATGCGGGTTTTGCAACTGGCTATTGAATTTTTTAAGGCTATTGGGAGGAAAGAAAAAATGTTTGATGCTTTGTTTAACACATTCACTAGTATCAATTGGGAAGTTATTTTTCAACTACTGTCTGTGGCTCTAATCATAATTGCTGGGCCAGTGGTAATCTTTGTGTTGGCATTTCGCAACGGGAATCTGTAACATTGCTGAGTGCTGAGTAAAGACGCGATTATACTCTTACGAGAAGCCGCTCTTTGAGCGTCTATGCGTCTGTGAGTGCTAGGTAGGCATAAGTATAGAGTGCTGAACTGAAAAAACTGTTGAAGTTAAAATTCAAAACTCATTACTAAACAACTCATAACTCAGCATTTAGGACTGATAATGCTTGCAGGGCAGCTTGGATAATGCTGTCATACTGGGGTTGAGATAGATCAACTTCTTTAGCGTTCTCACGATTAGTACCAAGTAAACCGATTATATGTCCTGGCTGCATAACTAAGACTTTGCCTTCAGGATTTTTAATTCTTAATTCTGATCCAACACCGTTTTTATAAAAACCACAAGTATACTGACGCTGGTGATGCTCAAAGGTAGTATTTGATGGGGTACGTGGGGAGGTAAAAATTTGGTGAGACTGAATTGGGAGTCTGACACCTATTAGCTCTAGCTCAATTGTGGTGTTGCTGTTAAAGTGATTTTCTCGTAGTTTGTATGCAACATCCACTCGTGGTGGTAAAGGGAAGTAGTCGCGCCAACGCCAGGCGATCGCTTTGATTTTATACTGTTGATTATTGATATTTTGGATGAGTGTTAGTTTGATGTGACCTTTGCCAATGGTTTGTTGTTCAACTACTTGGACATTGGGTGTCCAAAATATCGGGTCGGGGTTGTCCATACCGCAGGGGTGTAGAGCATTAAGCTGTTGATAAAACTGCTGATTGATTTCATTAAAGTTGAGTTGAGCATCAATTTGGAGTAGAGGCTTGAGGTGTTGGAGTTCAAGACACTGGTTAGCAAACTCACTCAAACGCGATCGCAACGCCTGCAAATTCTCAGCCTTTAGAGAAAATCCCCCGGCTGCTTTGTGTCCGCCAAATTTGCCGAGTAAATCATGACAATATTCCAAAGCTTCAAACACATGAAACTCTGGGATTCCTCTTGCTGAACCGCGTATGTGTTCTTCATCCTCATAAGTACCGATGAACACCGGCACACCATAGCGTTCTAGTAAGCGAGAAGCGACAATCCCAATAACACCATGATGCCAGTTAGGTTGAACAACAACTAATACACGGTCATCTTGCAGAGACGCTATATATTGTGTTTCTACGTAAGCGATCGCTTCTTGTTCTATTTGCTCACACATTTGCTGGCGACTGGTGTTTGTTTGTTCGCACTGTATTGCCAGTTCCAGCGCTACTCCCATATCATCTGTAATCAGCAGTTCAATTATTGTCTGAGGATTACCAATCCGACCAATAGCATTAATTCGCGGCCCAAGGCGAAAGCCAATATCTTCCGGCTTCAGCGATTTTGGGTTTTGCGAAAAGTTGTAAGGAGGGTTTCCCTCCCTAGCAAACTTTTCAAGATGGATTTTGGATTTTGGCACACACGAGACATTAGTTATTTCTCCCCCTGCTCCCCCTCTCCCCTGCTCCCCTGCTCCCCGCGCCTGCACCCCAGCCACCTGAATTAACGCCTGCACCCCAGGTAATTGGGATTTTGGTAAATGCTGTAAACCGCGTTTTACCCAGCGGCGATTCACACCAGTTAAGGGGGCTAAATCTGCGATCGTTCCCAGTGTAAAAAGTGCTAGCATCGGCTGAATCAAACCTTGCATCTGGCCTAGATGTTGTGCTAGAGACACAGCTAAGATATAAGCAACACCAACGCCAGCAACACCGCGATAAGGTGAAGATTCTGCTATCAGTTTGGGGTTGAGAATAGCATTAGCCGGTGGTAAAAGTTGGGGAACATCGTGGTGGTCGGTAATAATTACTTTCAAACCAAGTTCTCTAGCTCTAGCAATAGGTTCAAATGCTGAAATGCCATTATCTACAGTAAGAATGAGCCATACACCTTCGCTGTGAAATTCTTCGACAATGCGTTTATTAATGCCATAGCCTTCATGCATCCGACTGGGGATTGCGTAGTCTACTTGTGCTCCTAAAGCGCGGAGGCTACGCAATAATAACGCAGTGCTAGTCATACCATCAGCATCGTAATCACCACAAATGGCGATTTTTTTTTGAAAGGCGATCGCCTCTTGCAACAACTCCAAACTAATCGCCAAATCTGGGAATTCTTCTAGTGGTAAAGGCAATATTAAAGACTCTGGATCTAGAAATGTTTCTATTTGTTTTGGTGTTTCAATACCGCGATTAATTAACAGTTGGCTGATTATAGGTGAAATATTAGTCGCAGTGGCCAGTTTTTGGGCTAATTCAGTTTGCTGTGGAAAAATCTGCCAGCGCTGATCAGGCAAGCTTCTGTGGCGTTTTGGGGGTTCGGATGAAGGTCTATCAGGCATTTAGCTATTAGCTGTCAGCTATCAGGTATCAGCTTACAGTCAAAAGGGTAAAGTATAGCTTCACCCTTTTGATTACTTATACCCTAAAGTGGAAAAACTCTACCAACTGTTTACTTTATAAGATGAGTTCAAAATGTTCAACTATTGGAAATGGTTCGTAAAAATGGTGAAGAAGTTGTTTCCACTCATGATATTCAGGAGAGCCTCTAAATCCGACTGTATGCGCCTCTAAAGTTTCCCATCTCACCAGTAATAAATATTTGCTTTTAACTTCCAGACATTTATGGAGTTCATGGGATATATAACCATGCATCGACGAAATCAGATCTGAGGCTTGTTTGAAGGCGCTTTCAAAATCTTGCTCTGTGCTGCTTTTAACGTTGAGCATTACTGCTTCCAAAATCATAATGTGGGTTTTAAAATACGTTTACGCGACCATCGTTGAGTATATAGAGAGAAGTGTAAGCAGTTTTTATTAATTTGATACACTATCTTAAATTGGAAATTCTCAAAGCAGGTAGCTCAGGGCTAATAACTAAATATGAGTAAAGCCTTATTTTGTATAGAAAATCTGCGAGTTGCCTATCCTCAGCGCAGTGGAGAAGAACCAAGTTGGGCAGTTGATGATGTATCTTTGACTCTGCAACCCGGTGAAAGAATGGGACTGGTGGGAGAGTCCGGTTGTGGTAAATCTACCATAGGAAGGGCAGTAATGCGCCTGCTACCAACCTCTAGTCAGGTTGAAGGACGGGTAATATTTCAGGGACAGTCGGTGTTTGATTTAACGCCACCTCAGTTGCGGAAATTTCGGGGGGAGGCGGTGGCGCTGATTTTTCAAGATCCGATGACGCGCCTTGATCCGTTGATGACTATTGGTAAGCATTGCATTGAAACACTCCAAGCGCACTCACCAGAATTATCAACACGCAAAGCCAAAGAAAAAGCACTTGCGACATTGGAAAAGGTGAAGATTCCTGGTAGTCGCTGGAATCAGTATCCTCATGAGTTTAGCGGGGGAATGCGTCAAAGAGTAGCGATCGCCTTGGCTTTACTTCTCAACCCCAAGTTAATTGTTGCTGATGAACCCACAACTAGTTTAGACGTTACCGTCTCCGCGCAGATATTGCAAGAATTAACTCGATTGTGCGATGAAGAAAATATGGGGTTGCTGCTGATTTCCCACGATTTGGCAATGGTGGGGGAGTATTGCGATCGCATTGGCGTTATGTATAACGGTAAAATGGTCGAAATGGGTGCAACTGAATCTGTATTTAGGCAACCTCAACACGAATACACGCGATCGCTCTTACAAGCAGCTTTGCATATTCAAGCAGTAGATGATGATGGAGAATTGGTAATTGCGAATGAGGGAGAAAAGCTATTACCGATTATTAATAAGCAATCTCCAATTTTACACATTACAGAACTCAAGCAGCATTACACCATAGAACCTAACTTAATCGAACGATTATTTAAATCACAAGCACAGACAATTAAAGCAGTGGATGGTATTAACTTGGATCTCTATCCAGGGGAAATTCTCGGTTTAGTGGGAGAGTCAGGTTGTGGTAAAAGTACGCTGTCACGAACAATCTTACAACTTATTCGTCCCACCAGCGGCAAAGTTGAGTTTTTGGGACAGGATTTAACTACCTTGTCGCGCCAAGCAATTCGCTCCTCAAGACGACAAATCCAAATGATTTTTCAAGACCCCCACGCTTGTCTTAATCCAGCAATGACAGTAGGAGAAAGTATAGCTGATCCTTTATTTATTCACAATCTTGCTGATGCTGCTCAAGCAAAAGAACAGGTTTTATCGATGCTTCAAAAAGTTGGATTAACACCGCCAGAATTATATTATCAACGTTATCCAGCTGATTTATCTGGTGGACAACAGCAACGAGTAGCGATCGCTAGAGCTTTGATTACTCATCCTAAACTGCTGATTTGTGACGAACCTGTGAGTATGTTAGACGCTAGTGTGCAGTCACAAGTGCTGGATTTGATGTTGGAATTAAAGGAAGAATTTGAGTTAACGTATTTGTTTATCACCCATGATCTTTGGTTAGCGAGATTTTTGTGCGATCGCATTGCCGTAATGAATAATGGCAAAATCGTGGAACTAGGTCCTACCAAACAGATTTTTGCCAATCCTCAACACCCCTATACCAAAACCTTACTAGCGGCTGCTCCCTTACTTGCACGCGCTTAGAAAGCATCAAAGATAAAAAACTACAGACACCTGGGGATGGAGTTTTTGGACATGGGAAATCGGGCATGGGGAATGGGGAAGAGTTACCAATGCCCAATGCCCTAAGTCGGTGGGTGCCTATCCCTCTACAGACACCTGGGGATGGAATTTCCCGCCGACTTTCTATGAATTAAGCTGCAAAGAAAGTAATAATTGACAGATGCGATGAATCGCATCTGTGCTATCTAATCCCCTCCCTCAATTAATTTAGTTGTTTCCCCAGTCGAACCATATAGCTCAACAAATCTTTTAAAGAGCAACATAGTTTCGTGATTTGAACCTAGATTTGCTCTATTGGAGTTGAATAAACGTTCTATATTTCTGTCAGCTAAAGCGCGTAAATATGGCAAATCTTCAAAAATAGTTAAACAAGAGGCAAAATGCAAAATTATTTGTAGCAAAGGTTTTGGCCACTCTAGATCACTGTAAATATCTACAAAGAACTGATGTTCTGTGTCATTTAAAGGAAAAGCATGAAATATGACAACTATTCTTTTGTTATCGTAAACAGGAATATTTAATTCAACAGTATAGGGAGTATGTAAAATTAAATCCACTTCAACAATTGGTTGTCGCCAAATCCTCAGAGGATTGGCGGGAGAATCTAAAAGTGTTTTAAATTTGATTATTCCACCGCTATGTGTTGGCTGGAAGTAGCTAATACTTAATATTTTTAAGTTATTCAAGCTAAATCCGTGAACTGTTTCTAAATGTTTTAGATTCAGTAAATGGTAGATTTGGCAAATGTAAGGAAAAGGTAGAATATACTCCTGGCTAATCATGTGTCGGTTTTTTAACTTAAACTTGTTAGCTTGAGTTCGATACAGATATTCTTGATATTGGCTGGGTTCTAAATCATTGCTATTAAAGCCCTCTCCTGGTTTTAGATATAGCCAACTCAGAAAAAAGAAGGAAGCTGTAAATAGCTGAAATATTTCCACAGCGGATAAATAACCATCGGCAAATGCAGCTATACTTCTATCAGTTATTCCAAAAAGCCAAGATGGTATACCAAATAGCCAAACACTATTTTTTACTTGATCTATAATCAGAGCTATTTCAACTGTTATTGATACTTTTTCACCTTGATGTGTCCTATTATTATCATTATTTTTAACAAAATTAGACATAATTGCTCAACTTTATAAGTTTATTTAATATCTGAATATTAAGTTTTGTAGATAGCTTAATTTTAAGTAGATATAATATAGCTAACCTCTACCTTTAGCTGTATATATAAGTTACATTGCTCATTATTTAAAACCCAACTAATGTCTCGTAGTTCGGGTTAAAAAACAATCAAGATCAGTTACTAATATTAATTGCTTCTCTTCCCTTTTCCTATGGTCGATGCTGTGTGTAGCTTGCTTTTTCGTAAAAATATGGGACGTTATGCGAACGCAAACCCCTCTAACCATAATTTTCAAGAGGGATATAATTTATCTTTCCAGGGATCAATCTTGAACTGATTTACTTTAAGCCAACTGAGGTACAAATTTATCTGTCTTGAAAAGTTTGGCGTTCCTATTACCCAAACGCGTAAAATTTCCGCTTATGACAAAAGAGGTATATATTTAGATAATAATTTTATTCTGCTCTACTAAATTTTAAATTAACTGTGTCATATCTTAAGGCTTAATTGTCAGTAGCCTTGCTAGTAAATTGTTTATCGACTGGTAATGTTCTTGAGCTTTGTTTTGATCATACCCCTGAAACTCTGCTTGTTCAGTCTAGTAAGCTACAATATATAGTAATCCGATTTTATTTGTGAACTGACTCATAGAGACAGGGAATGGGGGATATGGGATAGGGAATGGGGAATGGGAAAAAAGTGAGTTAGAAGTGTAGGCAGTTTTTTCAAGAATCAAATCTGAATTTTATAGTTAGTTGATTTGAATAGAGCAACAAAGCAAATGTAGTTGTCAGTGCTGCTAAAAAAAGAAACCAGCTTTAATAATTACCCAGACTCTGACACAGAGATACTAAAGTACATTCCCAAACTAGTCGTGGCTGGGCGTAAAGAAGTAAATATTTACGAGCTTTTTCTAACTGATTAATAATGCTAGATTGATGCCAATGTTGCCAGTAATGCTGTTGGAGATAATCGACTAACCACAGTTGCGCTTCTGTATCTAAATCGTGATCAATTTTCTTCGCTAACTCTAGAGCATTACGGTAAGATAAGGGCGGTTTTATGAGGTTTTGGAGTAACTCCGGGGGAATAGCTTGTAATTGCTCATAAGATGCGATCGCACTTCCAGGGCTGCCAGATGCTATGCTCAACACTGTTTGATGCTGCAAAAGTTCCTGATGACCCGTTCGAGTTAGTACCTGAGTTAAAGACTGTGTATCTAAACGATAAAAAGGAATGCGTTGACAGCGTGACACCAAAGTTGGTAACACAGATTCAGGCGTAGGCGCAATCAAAATCAACGTCGCCTGTCCTGGCTCTTCTAAAGTCTTCAGCAAGGCATTTGCTGCTGCTTCAGCCATTGTTTGAGCTTCCTCCAGCACTACCACATTCCTCGGTGCTTCCAATGGCGGACGACTCAAAAATTGGGTAATTTCACGAATTTGCTCTAGCCTAATTACAGGCGGTGCTTTGCGCTTAAGTCCTTTTTCTGCTGCTTCGGTTGCTGTCAGTCTTTGCCCTTGATATTGGTAGGTCGGTTGCACCCATAATAAAGCTGGGTGATTGCCTTGACGCAAACGGTTTTGTAAAGACCCAATTAATCGCATCTCTATAAAACTAGAAAATAGCAACTCTACAAAACATTGTGCCGCTAAACTCCGTCCCACACCATCTGGCCCCACAAATAGATAAGCTGGAGCAACCCGGTTTTGTCTAACAGCTTGAGTGAGTAATTCTATAGCTTGCTGTTGTCCTACAAGTTGTGCAAATGGGTCATTAGTCATTATTCAATTGTGGCACTTTAGCAGTTATGCTGAAAAATACGAAGCAATACCTATGCTAATTCCTTAATGTGTACGCGCAAAATTTCCTGAATCATCTGGTGTACAATTTGTTTACTCAAACTGCCATCTACGCGCACAATTCTTGAGGGATTGGATGCTGCTAACTCTGCGTATCCTTGCTCGACGCGCCGATGAAAGGTGATTGTCTCTTGCTCAATGCGGTCTAGTGCTGCTTCGCTTCCTCGTTTACGGGCCAGTCCCACCTCTACATCGACATCTAGCCAGATAGTTAGGTCGCTTTCTAAGCCAGCAGTGGCAATATAGTTGAGTTGATCTATTAAACTCATCTTTAAACCTCGGCCATATCCTTGGTAGGCAATGGTAGAGTCGGTATAGCGATCGCACAAAATATATTTTCCTGCTGCGAGATTTGGCTTAAGTTCTTGTTCTACGTGTTGCGATCTGTCAGCAGCATACAACAAAAGTTCTGTCACTTCAGCCACTGGTTTGTTCTCTGACTTCTCAAGCAACAAGCGGCGAAGATGCAAACCTAACTCTGTTCCTCCTGGTTCACGAGTGAGAATCACAGAAATATCCAGACTTTCCAACCACTGACTACAAAGCTGCATTTGGCTAGTTTTGCCGCAACCTTCTACCCCTTCAAATACAATTAATTTGCCACCCATGCTGTTTTTATTTCTTTTTAATCGACTTATTCGCTGATGTTTTATTACGCTACCAGGTAAAAGGGATTGGGGCATTGGGCATGGGGCATTGGGCATTGGGCATTGGGCATTGG
>NZ_JADEXR010000192.1 GCF_015206995.1 aff. Roholtiella sp. LEGE 12411
GCATTGGGCATGGGGCATTGGGCATCCTCAGTTCTGAGTCTCTATTCCCGGCCATTGGTTTGGGCTAATTCTGGTTTGACGCGATTTTTGTTACGTTTAGATAATATTTGTTCGGGATCAATGCCATCAAAGGTGGGGGGTAGCCAAACTCGCAGTATCAGTAGTACTCCCAGAACTAATAAGAAAGCACAAGTTGCTAAAACTTGACTCCAACTTGTTTCTAGAACACCTTTAACTATGACTTCTCGCAAAGCGGAAACAATGGAAACTTCAACAGCTACCCCAATAGATACTCGATGTTCCTGTAGGTAAATGATCAGCAGTCTAAATAACTCAACTAAGATCAGTAAAAAGAGAATATCGGCGGTAACAGCATGAAAATCCAAAGGGGGAAGCAGGGAGAGAAACATATCTCTCACCTGAAGCACCATGAAGCTAAATAAACCGATACATAAAGAAATTACAATCACATCTTGAATAAATTCCAAGGTTCGCACGACGCGCCCCCGATTTATTTCATACATAGTAATTGGGGTATTTTCAGCAGGCTTGTACATAAGAGGATGAGGGTGATAGGGGAAAGGGTAAAAGTTAAAAGGTGAAAATAACTAATTTCTATCTTGGGGCTTCTAGAGCATGGATTCAGTAATCGCAAAAACCCGATTTATTTTCGGTAAAACGACAAATTATCGTTGACCGTAGAGACGTTGCATTGCAACGTCTCTACGAAATAATCGGTGTTCTAGCTAATAACAAATGACCAATGATTATTTAGTAATGATTTCCAATTTTGCGGTGATGGACGGCAGTTAGTGCATTGACTTTGGCAATTCGTCCGGTTTGGACTGTACTGTAAATTACCCAATGATCTCCACAATCCATACGGCTAGTAATTTCACATTCCATATAAGCCAGAGCATCAGCTAAAATGGGAGATTCATTAGTAGCGGGATATGTTTTTACTCCAGCAAAACGATCAGCCCCAGGAGCAAAACGTTTCAGAAAATGTTTCATTAACCCTTGATAGTTTCCTTCTTCTAAAACATTTAAAACAAAGCGATCGCCAATATGCATAAAGGATTCAATTGCCCGCTCTTTAGCTACTGCGATCGCTACTCCTAAAGGATTAAGGCTTGCTTGTGTCACCCAAGAAGCAAACATTGCACTCTGAATATCTCCTTTTTTGGCGGTGATAATATATAGTCCAGTGCTGATACGTCCTAAAGATTTTTCCAGATCTGTATTGATGGATTTGATTTGTTTGATTGTGCGATCGCGGGTCAACCATAATCCTATATCTGCTCCCGCTTCATCACAAAGTTGTTCGGTTGCTTGGGTGGGAATGTCTTTGACTAAAATAGCGGGAAAGGCTTCAATTAATCCCAGTTCTTGAAACTTATTTCGTAATGGATAAATGGGTTCATCTTCCCCTCCTCCCGATTCCAATAAACCAATTGACTGCTTATGATGAGCAGCAGCTAAGATGGTACTCAAGGCAGCCTGAGCCATTGCTGAAGATTGGGGTGGCATTCCAATGACTAAACCAGAAGCTTGTGCGACTAACTCTCGAATTTCTTGAGGCTCGGCGCTATTGAAATCTATTAATTCTACTGCCACACCTGTTTTCGCACATCCATGTGCTATGGTACGCACTAAGTGCTCGCTATATCCATAATCTTCTACGTAAAATAAAGCCACTAATGTCTCTGTTTTCGCTTGTTCTAGACTCCAGTTTTGATACCGTCCGAGCCATTCGGGAATATAGTGTTGCAGTAACGGCCCATGTCCCGTTGCAACTGTTCTTATTTCTAATTTTTCAATTCGCTTTAAAGCAGCCAAGACAGAGCGGGCATTAGGCCCCATCAGGCAATCATAATAATATGCAAAATCTTCCTCTATTGAGGTGAGATTTTCATCATAAGTATGATCATCACAGTAGTGCATCCCAAACACATCGCAGGTGTAGAGAGTAGAAGTTTTGTGGTCAAAAGTAAAGATGGTGTCAGGCCAGTGTAAGTTAGGTGTAGAGATAAATTCTAATTCGTGTCCGTTACCTAAATCTAGACGCTCTCCACTTTTCACCTGCATAGATTTAAAGGGCTGGTGAACCATATTTTCTAGAAATTGAATGGCTACCTTAGCACCAACAACGGTAACGGAGGGAGCTAATTGTAAAATATTTTTCACTAAGCCACTGTGATCGGGTTCTGTGTGACTAATAATCAAGTAGTCTATTTTAGCCGGATCAATTAATCCCAATAATATTTCAAGATATAAATGCTCAAACTTGCGGTGAGAAGTATCAACTAAGGCAACTTTTTCTCCCTGAATTAAGAAAGAATTATAGGTTGTTCCATTCCGTAATCCAAATTCTATATCAAAACGCTCTCTATCCCAGTCGAGACAACGAATAGCAGTAGTTTGGGGAGCAATTTCAACAGTTTCAATAGTCAAACGTCCTGGATAGGGAAGAACTTGAGTAGGCTGTGTGAGTGCAACCATTTATTTTTTCCGAGAATATATTATTTAGAGCGAGTGTTGTTCTTCTTATATTTACTTGAAGTACTCAATTAGTAAAATGCTAATTTCTAAAGCTATTCATCAGAAAGATTTATTCTTCATTGGGCTGGATATACCATTGAATTTTCCAATGTTTATCATTACTTTTATGCCCAATAATGAATGTGAGAGTCGTGTAAATTCTTAGTTAAATTGTTTATCGATGTCGTCAATCTTTCTTCCTCCGCCTGTACAACAAATCAACAGCGAAATTGCTGATCACGCTGGTGTTGATTTGTATGTGCTACGCCTAGACCTCATGCACCCGTGGGTTAATGGCAACAAGTGGTTCAAACTGAAGTACAACCTTTTGGAAGCCAAGCAGAAAAATTTCACGACGCTGCTTACTTTTGGAGGTGCTTATTCTAACCATATCTATGCAACTGCGGCGGCTGGGAATCTTTGCGGTTTCCGTACTATTGGTGTAATACGTGGCGAGGAGAGGCTACCGCTGAATGCTACCCTAAGTTTCGCTGTAGGGCAAGGTATGCAGCTTGTGTACTTCAACCGTGAGATGTATCGACAGCGGAACACAATAGCGCTACAGGAAGACCTACGGCAACGTTTTGGTGGAGTGTTTATCATTCCCGAAGGTGGCTGCAATCTGAACGGTGTGCGTGGTTGCACAGAGATAATTGACACAGCGGAATTTGATACTATATGCGTGGCTTGTGGCACGGCTACCACACTGGCTGGAATTGCGCTTTCGTTGCACAAAGGACAACGAGCGATCGCTTTTCCCGTTATCAAAAATGGGTCATTTCTTACACAAGAAATCGATAACCTATTGACGAACTATCTCGCCTCTAGTCTACCTGCACCAACTGAGCCAGGAGCTTGGGAACTGGTATGTGATTACCACTTCGGCGGCTATGCAAAGGTGAACGACGAGTTGCTAAGGTTCAGCCAACAGTTTAGACAAGCCCATGACATACCCCTCGATTACGTATATACTGCCAAAATGTTTTATGGGGTGATGGATTTGCTACGGCAGGGATTTTTTCCTCAAAGCGATCGCCAAAGGCATCGTCTGCTGCTGGTACATACTGGTGGTTTACAGGGCAATGTTGGTATGGAGGAGCGGCTACCGTAATATCGCAGATATTATAATGTATAACTAAGAACATCAAACCCAATGTCCTTAGATTACATTTTATGCTGACTTTTTGCTTAAGTTGACACCAATGAGCATTGCTGTGCCCTTACAGCCAATAAGCAAGCTACTTCTTCACTACTTGCAAACGCTGAGTTATCATCGTCATCCCGTCGCCCCGGAGAACCACCGCAGAAACCCATTGGCTACCAGGGGTTGATGGTGCTTGTCCCACTTTAAAAAGTCCGCCAGATGTAAGTAATTCTAAATTTACAGGTGTGGGGTTGAGATATTTTTCTGGTTGGATCGGCTCTTCCAGAGCCGTTCCGAGGAGAAAATCCTCACCCAGTGGCTCTTGGACGATCGCATCAAAAGTATACTTCTGACCGACTTTTACCTGTTGGGGTAATTTAATATCAATTTGGGGTGGCTTGCTACCAGAGGTAAGTAAGGTACGTTCTGCCAAAATGTCTTGGCGGACGATTTTTGCACCTATAAGGCGCTGACGCGATGTAATTGAGGCATTGAGAGCCAGATTACTACTGTTGGCAGAGGGTAAGCCAGTTATATTAGTTACCGTTTCGGCAACGATCGCATTGCCTTCAGATTTCCAAGAGCGCAACTGTGTGCTGTATCGTAAATTTGGATATCTTTGCCAGAGTGAAGTTAAGGCTTTTTCTAGAGTTTGGCGATTTAAGCCATCCCCGTGAACAAAATTAGTACCGTAGAATTGCATCACCCCTTTAACATCGCCCTTACTAGCGGCTGCATCAATTTGCGTCAACAGGTTTTTGAGTTCAGCGGGTGCATTTTGGGAAGTACTACGTTGAGCAAGTTCCCCAGTTGCAGCCAATTGACGTGGTGTATTGGCTTGAGCGCGTTGCCAATTACTGCTTAAACCAAATGTCAGCAAGAACAAAATCAGCCAGATACGGACGGGAAATCTTTGTTGGCGTGTCACTAATAAGGCAATAATGTTAGTCATTGGTAAGATTTTACTGATTTGAGTAGAGAAAGCAGGGAAATTGTTTTATCTTAATGAAGCTAGGCGCTAAACGGTAGAGGTTTGATGGCAAACGCACCGATAAAATTACTAATAGCTGCCAGTGGGACTGGTGGACACTTATTTCCAGCGATCGCACTGGCAGAAAAACTGCCAGATTATGAAATTGAATGGCTGGGCGTACCCAATCGGCTAGAAACTCAACTTGTCCCTAAACAGTATCCCTTGAATACTATTGCAGTTGAAGGGTTTCAGCAAGGGTTTGGACTTTCTTCTCTGTGGATCTTGGGTAAACTCATCAGTTCGATTCTGGAAGTTAGGCGAATTCTCAAACAGGGAAATTTTCAAGGGGTGTTTACCACAGGAGGTTATATTGCAGGGCCAGCCGTCATCGCGGCGCGTTCCCTAGGTTTACCCGTGGTTTTCCACGAATCTAACGCTTTACCTGGTAAAGTGACTCGCTTTTTTGGCCCTTGGTGTAGTGCGGTGGCGTTGGGATTTGCAGAAGCTGCTAGGTATTTACCTCGTGCTAAAAATGTCTGCGTAGGTACTCCTGTACGTTCGCAGTTTCTTGATGGAGGAATTAATACACCATTAGATTTACCCATTCCTGACGGTGTTCCCTTAATCGTGGTTTTTGGTGGTAGTCAGGGTGCAGTTGCTGTGAATAAGTTGGCGCGTCAATCAGCTCCAGCTTGGTTTGATGCTGGTGCGTATGTAGTGCATTTAACTGGCGATCGCGATCCCGAAGCTGATATTCTGAAGCATCCGCAATATATAGAGTTGCCTTTTTACGACAACATGGCGGCTTTATTGCGGCGAGCAAATTTAGCAATTAGCCGTTCTGGTGCAGGTAGTTTAACAGAATTAGCAGTGTGTGGAACGCCAGCAATTTTGATTCCTTACCCCTTTGCCGCTGAAGACCATCAATCTTATAATGCAGACGTATTTACTTCATCTGGTGCAGCACTCACCTTTAAGCAATCAGAGTTGACATCTGAAATATTGCAAACTCAAGTTTTAAATTTGCTGCGATCGCCAGAAAAGTTGGCAAAAATGGGGGAAAGAGCAAAGGCGATCGCAACTCCTGATAGTGCTGAGCAGTTGGCGTCTCTAATATGTGAGGTAATAGCAACTCAGTTGGGGAAAAAAATATAAAAATTAACGCAACTTTTACTAACTTACTATTTAAGCCCATGCGTAGATGCATACTTATAGGTCAAAGCAAGCTACGCGTAGCTTTTCGCACAGAAGTAGCTTGTTGCCAGATATCACCTTTCATTCACCAAGGTTATTCGCTTTTGAGGAAGCGTCTGTTGCCATTATTCTTTCTGATATCGTTCGTTGCAGTACTGCTACTCAACAGCTTTGTCCCTGCTGCTGCTCTACCTCCTCAACCTCGTCAAGAAATTCGGGGAGTGTGGCTCAGTGGTAATGATTTTAGCGTTTTCAGAAATCGCTCAAAAGCGGAAGCAGCCATGAGCCAACTGCGGCAATTAAACTTTAATACCGTTTATCCGGTAGTATGGAACGATGGCTATACACATTACCCCAGTGCGATCGCGCGAAAAATGGGTATTCCCTTCTTCTTCAAGGGAACAGATGGACAAGATGTGATTGCAGACATTATCAGCCAAGCCCGCAGACAAGGGCTATTAGCAATACCCTGGTTTGAATTTGGTTTCATGGTTCCTCTAACTTCGGAACTTGCATACAAGCATCCCAATTGGCTCACACAAAAGCAAGATGGGACTCAAACTTCAATTAGTGCTGCGGGAGAAGTCGCCTGGCTGAATCCCTTTCACCCGGAAGTGCAAAAGTTTATCACCGAACTAGTCACCGAAATCATCACTCAATACGATGCTGATGGCATTCAATTTGATGACCATACGAGTTTACCTGTGGATTTTGGTTACGATAAATACACAATTAGTCTATATACTCAAGAAACTGGCAATCCTCCTCCACCTAATCCCCAAGCCCAAGCATGGATAAAATGGCGAGCAGATAAAATTACTGCATTCATGGTAGATCTCCACCAAACTGTGAAAGCTAAAAAACCGAATGCTATCTTCTCAGTTTCTCCCAATTACTATGATTTTGCCTACAAGCTGCAACTGCAAGACTGGCTCAATTGGGTACGGTTGGGTATTGTCGATGAATTAGTCATGCAAGTGTACCGTAATGATTTAGAAAGTTTTATCGCTCAAATTACCCGCCCAGAAATTTTAGAAACCCAACAAATTATTCCAACTGGTATCGGTATTATGGCAGGGTTACGAAATCGCCCAGTTTCTATCCCACAAATTCAATCTCAGGTGCAAGCAGCCCAACAACGTGGTTTAGGTATCGGCTTTTTCTATTACGAAAGCCTTTGGGATATCGCACCAGAACCAGCAGCCCAAAGACAATCAGCATTTGCGGCTCTTTTCCCAAATCCGGTGTTGCGCGACATCTCCCAAAATACACCCCGCAAGCCTACTTTTAACACTATATCCTTACCTTTATATCCAAAACCTTCCCTTGGTCAACGTGTTCGCGGCTATTTTCTAGAAGTGGCAGTAGCAGGTGGCCAGCCCAAGCGTATTTTATTAGATACTGGTTCAGCAGGGCTGCGAGTTCCCAAAGAGTTTTTGGGTAATGCTCCTATTCGCAGAACAGGTCAAAATGTCAAGGAGGTATTAAGTGATGGTACTATCCTGGAAGGAGAATTAGTTTATGCTAATGCCCGGTTTGGTTTGATTCCCACCGCCGAACCTGTTCCCGTACAGGTTGTTACTAATCGCCAATGTACTGCACAAAAACCTAATTGTTCAGCAAAGAATGGTGTGCCATTTTCCGGTATTGTTGGTGTCAACTATTTTGAAAAGTCACTTCCCTATAATCCGTTGAGAAAATTACCAGGAAATCTAAATAACGGATTTATCGTGATTGGAAATGGTGGTAGTAACAACAATGGCAGCCTAATTCTCGGTTTAACTGCTGATAATCAAGCAGGTTTCAAAATGGCTGCTTGGAGTCAACAACCTGAAGTTAATGGTGTACCCGGTAATCGATGGGACTCTAGACTGAGCAAGGTTTGTTTAACTATTACTGGGAGTTCTGCGAAAAATTCTTGTAATGCTAGAATGATCACTGATACTGCAAATATTAATGGTTTGACTGAATTCAAGTCAGCTTCCACAGCAGGTAAACTCAAAGCAGGAATATTACGCTCAGCAAATGCCGTGAAGGTAGCAATTAATGGCATTTTTGATTATAGTTTGACACCAGGAACCCGCGACGGATTAAATCGCTGGAATTTGAGTATTTCATCACAAGCAGAACTTCCTATATTTGTAAATACTGGCATCGCATTTTTTGATAAATACGATGTACTCTTTGACCCAATTAATGGAAAACAAGGTTTTCGTAGTCGGCGGTAGGAAAAAATAGTAACTTGCTTCCTCAGATGACTAACCCTTATGGAATTTCTTCCATTTTTTTAATACCAAATTGCCAAAGACAAGAACTCTTGCATCAATATTTTGTGGTATAAGACTCGACTATTTTAATTTCCGTTTGGGCAATTAAAATAGGAAAAATTGATAAATTTTTTCGATTCAAGGAAGTCGTGGAAGCTTTCTGTGAAGCTCGACGACGTTCGCTTGAAAATGCTTAAAGCCAGTCTGACTCTGAGTTCGGCAAGATGATCCTTTAAAAAACGGCAATCTTTTCCTTTAAGTCACAAATAAGTTTGTAAATACTGGCTATATAAATTACATGAATCCTTATAATTTTATTAAACAAGACGCCTGATAGTTCTAATATTATTAAAGGAAGAAGAACTACCACACTGAGTAAAACTAGTGGAAATACCAGTTACAACAAAACCTGTTGGAATAGCAGATGATGGACAAATACTTAATGAACTATTAAGAGGTAAGCCTTGAGCAAGCCTGATAGTTCTAATATTATTAAAGGAAGAAGAACTACCACACTGGGTAAAACTAGTGGAGATACCAGTTACAACAAAACCTGTTGGAATAGCAGATGATGGACAAATACTTAATGAACTACCGGGTGTAAGAATACTAGCATTTGTAATAGTTCTAATATTATTAAAAGAAGAAGAACTACCACACTGGGTAAAACTAGTGGAAATACCAGTTACAACAAAACCTGTTGGAATAGCAGATGATGGACAAATATTTAATGAACTACCGGGTGTAAGAAGACTAGCATTTGTAATAGTTCTAATATTATTTGTGAAACCACCACACTGAGTAAAACTAGTGGAGATACCAGTTACAACAAAACCTGTTGGAACAGCAGATGAAGCACAAATTTGACTTGTCTGTGAAAAGGCTTGCTTTTCAGGTAAAACTCCTCCTATTGCAATTCCCAGTACTAACATTGGGGTCAAAATATTATTTTTTTTCATTTTTTCAGTAGTATTACTTGGAGAAATCCACGTTTTTTAGAATACTACATTACTGAATTGTTTATGGCTCTAATAGAAAAAGTTTAATTATACAGATACAAAAAATATATATACTAATGTTTAGCTTTGTGGGCAGTTTGTACAGGTTTTTTGTGCCAGTCTTGTGTCTTTTTGCAAAATTGGGATGCTCCCCTACTAATCGCAGTTTGTTCCAAATCTCTCGTCGTTTACCTTCTTCGTGTAAAGCGCGTAGTAGTCCAAAAAAATCCCGGTAAATTTCTGGATATTCAAAAATTTTATCAACTTCATCTAAACCAAGGGTTAGCGGCTTATTAATTGTTGGTATTAGATATTCCTCAAAATAGGCTTTACATGCCATGCTGCTACCCACAATTTCCGCTAAATCCCAATAATCATCAATTTGATTCGGGATATTTAAAGCTAAACCAACACTGCCACAAAACCAAAAATTGCATACACAGTCTTTTGGTCGGATGTTAGCTTGCTTCTAACCCGTCCACGCGCTCTTTTAACTGCCATTTCTCGCCAATTGACCCAGACGTTTCAACACACTCAAAACCGTATATAATTCATTTCCCGGATTGAAAATGTAGAACAAGCGAGACAATACATATTTTGGTGTTTCTTGTTTTATTAATTTAACAAAAATAAAACTACTACCATTGGAGATTAGTCCGTATACTGGTTTATCTGAGTTAGAGACTGCCAGCATATAAGCTAGCAACTGTGGTTTGCCCACCTCCACGGAAAAAGCTGCTTGTTTAGACTCTATAACTACTACTACTAGCTGTTCAAACAAAACTAAGATATCAATCTGCCCTTTGACTCTTACGCCTTCATCTTCAGCCGAAACTTCTACAGATTTTTCAGATTTGACATGAAACGGGGATAGATAAAAGTCTGCTAAATCCAACAAAGGAGACAGCACCACCATCTTGACAGTGTTTTCCAGCAGGGGAGGGTACTTGAGTAGGGGAAACGCACCTTATTTACTAATAAAAACTAAGAGAGATTTCAAAATGACATAGATAAGTGTAAAAATTCCTAAAATGATAAATAAAATGAATGAAGTATTCTGAAAAATATGAATTAGATTA
>NZ_JADEXR010000193.1 GCF_015206995.1 aff. Roholtiella sp. LEGE 12411
CCCCAATCCCCAATGCCCAATAATTAACAAATGAACTTTATATCAATTTTTTATGGACTATTCTTGCTAAGCGTACTTGGAATTTACTGGTCTCTAGCAAAACAAAAATTGCGTTTGTGGACGTTGCTAATTGCTAGCCTTGTTTTCTACGCATCTTTGCATGTCCAGTACATACCATTACTATTAGCACTTACTTTTATTAATTTTCGTCTGGGTCTAGAGATAGGAAAAAACACCTCACCAGGACAACCTTCTCTTGACTATGAAATCTCTCATGAAGAGTGGCAATTTTCTCAAGTTGATTGGAATCTGCGCCGAAGAAAGCTATTGTGGGTAGGTATAATTTTAAATGTTATAATATTATTAGGTTTTAAGTATTTACCAATTTTATTCAAGTTTGTTTTTCATATAGCAATAAGCTCACCAGATAGCTCTTTTAAGTTTGTACCTTTGGGGATTTCATTTTTCATCTTTGAATGTATTGCTTATTTAATAGATGTCTATCGCGGTGCACCTGCTACTGATCAGTTTCTCAAATTTGCGACTTACAAATTATTTTTCGCCAAACTGATCTCAGGCCCAATTACTCGCTACCACAACCTAGCAATTCAATTCAATACACTACATCTGCCCACTCCTGATCAAGTCACAGAGGCACTATGGTTGATTGCTAGGGGTGCTGTCAAGAAAGGTATTTTGGCAGACCAACTGGGAATTTTTGTAGATTTATGTTTTGGCAATTTGCAAAGGGCTGGTAGTATCGATCTTTGGTTGGCTACATTTGCTTATGGCTTGCAGTTGTATTTGGATTTCAACGGTTATGTAGACATTGCCCGTGGCAGTGCTTTACTCTTCGGGTTGGTTCTGCCTGAAAATTTTGACTTTCCTTACTTCAGCACCAATATTGCAGAATTTTGGCGGCGCTGGCATATTACTCTGGGAGATTGGCTGCGTAACTACCTCTACTTTCCCTTAGGTGGTTCACGACGAGGTTTAGCCCGCACTTGCTGGAATTTATTGATTGTGATGCTAATTGCAGGTATCTGGCACGGATCTGCTATGGGTTATGTCGTTTGGGGCGCAATCCACGGGTTAGCTTTAGTGGTTCATCGACTTACAGGTGCTATGGGCGATCGCTTCGAGAATCTGAAGCAATTCTGGCAAAATCCTCTGGGTATATTTGTAGCTTGGTTGTTGACCCAACTGATGGTTTTTACTTCTTGGATTTGGTTTCGCCTACCCAATGTCCAAGACTCTTTTTTAGTAATTCGGCATCTTTGGGGTTATCCTGCTGATGAACAGTTTGCTCAAAAGGTCTACGTGGAAGCCCTGAACATGAGCCAATACCAACTCAGCTGGGTACTGCTAGCTATAGCTGGTTTCATGGGTGTAGTCTATGTCTTTAACCGCAAATTGAAGTTAGAGTTCCACTGGCCTGTAAAGCTTGTTTTTGTGCCTCTATGCTTCTATGCCGTTTGGTTATTAGCTCCTGAAGGCAGCTTACCCTACATATACTTTGATTTTTAATTGAAACCTGAGTAGTAAGCAGAGTGGACAATGCCCACCCTGCTAATGTTTTTAATAAATATTTTCTATTAAAGAGTTTAAAGACTATTTATGAATAAATGTAAAGGGAATTAACTAGGCGATCGCCTGATTTCAAAGCATAGGTTTGTTTAGTGTTGAAAGGCTTTAAACGTCTTAATTCACTTCTTTATTGTATGGTAGAGAAACTTTACAGTTGCATGAGCTTATTAAAGCTTTTTATTACAGAATATTAAGTCAAATATCGCATCAAAGTAAATTCATGTAGACTCAAATACAACAGGCAAATATTCATCCGCCTGATTCATTTGTAACAAACAATAGCACTCATAAAATAATGACTACAACCTTACAACAGCGCTCTAGCGCTAACGTATGGGCGCGTTTTTGCGAGTGGATTACCAGCACCGAAAACCGTATATACATCGGTTGGTTCGGCGTTCTGATGATTCCTACTCTACTAGCGGCTACCACCTGCTTCATCATTGCCTTCATCGCTGCTCCTCCTGTGGACATTGATGGTATTCGTGAGCCAGTTGCAGGTTCTTTGATCTACGGAAACAACATCATCTCTGGTGCAGTTGTTCCTTCTTCAAACGCGATCGGCTTGCATTTCTATCCCATCTGGGAAGCTGCTTCCTTAGATGAGTGGTTGTACAATGGTGGCCCTTACCAATTAGTAGTCTTCCACTTCTTAATCGGTTGTGCCTGCTACCTTGGTCGTCAGTGGGAATTGTCCTACCGCTTGGGTATGCGTCCTTGGATCTGCGTAGCTTACAGCGCACCTTTAGCTTCTGCGGCCGCAGTATTCTTGGTCTACCCAATTGGTCAGGGTTCATTCTCCGATGGTATGCCTTTGGGTATCTCGGGAACCTTCAACTTCATGATTGTGTTCCAAGCAGAACATAACATCCTGATGCACCCCTTCCACATGTTAGGTGTGGCTGGCGTGTTCGGTGGTTCTTTGTTCTCTGCAATGCACGGTTCACTAGTAACCTCTTCCTTGGTGCGTGAAACCACCGAAACCGAGTCCCTTAACTACGGTTATAAATTCGGTCAAGAAGAAGAAACCTACAACATCGTTGCAGCCCACGGCTACTTCGGTCGTCTAATCTTCCAATACGCTTCATTCAACAACAGCCGTTCACTGCACTTCTTCCTAGCAGCATGGCCTGTTGTCGGCATCTGGTTCACCGCTTTGGGTGTAAGCACGATGGCGTTCAACTTGAACGGTTTCAACTTCAACCAATCCGTGATAGACTCTCAAGGTCGCGTCATCTCCACTTGGGCAGACGTAATCAACCGCGCTAACCTGGGTATGGAAGTAATGCACGAGCGTAACGCTCACAACTTCCCCCTAGACTTGGCTGCTGGCGAAATTGCTCCTGTAGCAATGACCGCTCCTGCAATCAACGGTTAGTACTTATATACTATAGAAATGTTGCATTGCAGCATCTCTAATTAAATCGAAAGAGTCCTTCGCAAATGGAGGACTCTTTTTTGTCGTCAAAAATATACTTATCGAAACAATAAGCAAAAAACTCAAAGAAATGGGTAAATGATGATCATCTTGTTTGTTGCTTTGTAGTGAGAAAATGCTATTGGTAGACTACAAGCGCTGGGCGATACTTCCTCAAAATCATGGGCAATACTTTTGGGCATCTATTCCGCATTACTACTTTTGGCGAATCTCACGGCGGTGGTGTGGGGGTTGTAATTGATGGTTGTCCTCCACAGCTAGAAATTTCACCTGAAGAAATTCAAGTAGAACTAGACAGAAGACGTCCAGGACAAAGTAAAATTACGACTCCTCGGAAGGAAGCAGACACCTGTGAGATCCTCTCTGGAGTATTTGAAGGAAAAACTCTGGGAACGCCCATAGCAATTTTGGTGCGAAACCAAGACACTCGTCCCCAAGACTACGACGAGATGGCACAGAAATATCGCCCTTCTCACGCAGATGCGACTTATGATGCAAAATATGGCATTCGCAATTGGCAGGGTGGGGGTAGGTCGTCAGCACGTGAGACAATTGGACGAGTAGCAGCAGGTGCGATCGCCAAAAAAATTCTCCGTCAAGTTGCTAATGTCGAAATAATCGGTTACGTCAAGCGCATCAAAGACTTAGAAGGCGTAATTGATCCCAATACCGTCACCTTAGAACAAGTGGAAAGCAACATCGTCCGCTGTCCCGATGCTAAATGTGGCGATCGCATGATTGAATTAATTGAGCAAATTGGTAGACAAGGTGATTCCATCGGCGGTGTAGTGGAATGCGTGGCGCGGAATGTGCCAAAAGCTTTAGGTGAACCAGTATTTGATAAATTGGAAGCGGATATTGCTAAGGGTGTGATGTCTCTCCCTGCTAGCAAAGGCTTTGAAATTGGTTCAGGCTTTGCAGGAACGCTATTAACCGGAATTGAGCATAACGACGAATATTATATTGATGAACAGGGTGAAATTCGCACTGTAACTAACCGTTCTGGGGGAATTCAGGGAGGAATTTCCAACGGAGAAAATATCATTTTACGAGTTGCATTTAAGCCGACAGCAACAATTAGAAAAGAGCAGAAAACTGTCACTCGTGAGGGTGAAGAAACGCTATTAGCTGCAAAGGGAAGACATGATCCTTGTGTATTACCGCGTGCAGTTCCAATGGTTGAGGCGATGGTAGCTTTGGTTTTGTGTGACCATTTGTTACGGCATCATGGGCAGTGTAAAGTGTTGTAGGTAACACGCAATTTTTTCAATAATTTCACTATTGTAGGTTGGTGATTGTGCCATCCCCGTTTTGTGCTGCGTGTTGTTATAGTAGCGGCTAACACATATCAAGCAGTGTTATCGCGGTACTTATCAACATGGACAAAGAATTTCAAAATCGTTTAAAACACTTTACTGTTTTAAAGTCAAAATACCAAGCAACTAAGTGTCAAGATTCATCACCCTCTAGTCTTCTATATCTTATCTTGCGAAAAGTTGACTTAGGAATTGAGCTAACCGAATTAGAGTTTGATTGGTTAAGAGAGCAGGAACTTTTTGAATCTGTTGAAACCATTTACCAACAGCAACAATATAACTTAGAAGAACTTAGAAAACTAGAAAATGAGTTTTCCCATCTCAAATCTCAGTATCAAGTTCCTAAAAATGGGGAAGCTTTCAAAAAGATTACTATTACTCTGTACCCGATTCTTTGGAAGCTTGATTCAGAAAAAACGCTCACTAATTCAGAGATTGAATGGCTAAAAAATAATCAGCTTGCTGGGACAGTTATTCTTGCTCAGAAGATGGAGATGGAGAGGCATTTTTTTGTTTTGAAAACCAAGTACCAAGCTACTAAATACCAAGGTTCATCACCTAATAGCCCACTATATAAAATTCTCAATAAACTGGAAAGTAAACAAAGAATAAGCGATCCTGAATTTGAATGGTTGCTCAAACAAGAACTATTTGAAACAGCAGAAATTTTTGAGCAACAAGAAGCAGAAAAGAAGGCAGAATTTATCCAGTTAAAAATAAATTATCATGCAAATAAACACCCAGATGTATCTCTATCTAGTCCGCTATATCCAATTTTGCAAAAACTTAATGCAGATGAAAAGTTGATTACTTCAGAAATTAATTGGCTGGAACAACAGGAGCTTAACGAAATAATTGCTATTGTTAAAAAACTGGAACAAACGCGAGAATTTACTGATTTAAAAGTTAAGTATAAAGCAAGTAAAATTGAGGATTTATCCCCTTTGAGTCACTTATATATACTTTGAAAAAGGCTTGATTCAGATAATCCCTTAAGCGAACAGGATATTAACTTTCTCAAAAAGCGTCAACTTTTAGAGACAATTGCGATCGCTAACGAAAAATACGCCTCTGCTCTCAAGTCTAAAATAGAATCAGGAGAACTTCTGAGCGAGTTAGAAATTGACTGGCTGCAAAATAATGGGCGTGAAGATATCATTATTTTCGCTAAACAAAAGCACTTTGCAGCGTTGAAATTAAAATATGATGTCTTAGGCTATCAAGATAAATCACACACCAGTCTTTTATACACAATTTTGCAAAAGCTTGAGTTAAAAGAGCGACTTGAAGCAACAGATGTTGCTTGGCTTCAGGAGAATAAAACTGAAGTGCCTCAAGCACAATATAGTTATTATAGGTGGCAAGAAGAACCTAAGTATCAAAGGAATAAATTATTCTCTGGGAAGATTTTGATTGCTTACCACACAATTGAAGCAACTTTCTATGAACAGGAGTTTCAACGCACTGACAACAAATGGAACTTGGCAAATGCTAGCAGCCATTGGCGCAAAGCAGATAAACCAGAACAGGCGTTGCAACTGACAAATAATTTAGAATTTGACCAAATTAAAGAAAATAAACTCAAGTCAGCTTTGCTAACTAGCAGAGGTGGAGCCTTTCGAGATATTGAAAAATTAGATAAAGCAGAAAATTGCGCTCGTCAAGCTATTGAGTATCAACCAAAAAGCCATCACCCTTACACTTTGATGGGAGCTATTTGTTTTGAACGGCATCAATATTCAGATGGTGAGTATTGGTTTCAAGAAGCAATCAAACGTGGAGCTAATCCTAGAGATATGGATTCCGAAATTAAGCGAGTAGTGAAAAATGCTAAGGGTGAAAACAAGCGTCGGGAAGTAATAGAGTACTTACTAAAAAAAGATTCGCAGCGGTATGCTTGGGCTAAATATTATTTCAAAAAGCCGAATGCAAAAGGCTAAATCAGAAATTAAAATATGCTTAGAAAGCCGAAGATAAACTAAGAATAATTTGGTGTAATGCAAGTGTGACTCTAGCGTTACACTACAAATTACTCTTAATATGGTTGCATCGCATGGACTTATTGACAATTCTAGGATTAGCTGCTGCCACAATAACCACAATTTCTTTTTTGCCACAAATGTTTAAAACTTGGCAAACAAAATCAGCCAAAGATGTTTCTTTAGTGACGCTGATTACATTCATGAGTGGAATTTTTTTATGGTTAATCTATGGAATTTACCTACAATCTTTGCCTATTATTCTTGCTAACAGCGTGACGTTAATTTTTAACTTCATTATTCTATGGCTTAAAATTAAATATAGATAAACCTACCCCGACTCTAACAAACACCTGTGACATCATCTGTATTTGACTCTGAACGCCTCTTATTCACCCCAACCACACCCGACACTGACGCCATACCAGTCATTTTTGCCTTTCCTAATGAGTACAGCGTGGGTATAACCAGCCTTGGCTATCAGGTTGTTTGGGCAACTTTGGCAATGCGTGATGATGTACAGGTGAGTCGCTTGTTCACAGATATTCATGAACAACTACCTAGAAAGCCGGAAATAGTCGGATTTTCTATTTCCTGGGAACTGGATTATATAAATATTTTAAATTTGCTGGAATCTTTGCAAATTCCCATTCGAGCAACTTCTCGTCATAATTCTCATCCGATAATTTTTGGTGGTGGCCCCGTTCTAACTGCTAATCCTGAACCTTTCGCAGATTTTTTTGATGTAATTTTGCTAGGAGATGGCGAAAACTTATTGGGTAATTTCATTGAAGCGTACAAAGAAGTAAGAAATGCTGAGCGACAAACTCAACTCAAAGCACTTGCACAAATACCAGGAATTTATGTTCCCAGTTTGTATGAGGTGGAATATCAAGTTATAGATGGTGCGGTAAAGTCTATTAAGCCAATTTCTCCAGAAATTCCCGCAATAGTACAAAAGCAGACTTACCGAGGTAATACTTTATCGGCATCAACGGTGGTTACAGAAAAGGCTGCATGGGAAAATATTTACATGGTAGAAGTGGTGAGAAGCTGTCCAGAAATGTGCCGCTTCTGTATGGCGAGTTATCTCACGTTACCTTTTAGAACAGCGAGTCTTGAAGGTTCGTTGATTCCAGCAATTGAAAGAGGTTTACAAGTTACAAACCGCCTTGGATTATTGGGGGCTTCTGTTACTCAGCATCCAGAGTTTGAGGCGCTGCTAGATTATATTAGCCAGCCAAAGTATGATGACGTGCGTCTGAGTATTGCCTCAGTGCGAACCAATACGGTGACAGTAAATCTGGCGAAAACTTTGGCGAAACGAGACACGCGATCGCTTACTATTGCCATAGAAAGTGGTTCAGAAAAAGTCCGGCAAATCATCAACAAAAAGTTAAATAATGATGAAATTATCCAAGCGGCAATCAATGCTAAAGCTGGTGGATTAACAAGCTTGAAACTCTACGGAATGGCAGGAATCCCCGGCGAAGAAGCAGAAGATTTAGAGCAAACCGTGGCGATGATGCGTAGCATCAAAAAAGCTGCGCCTGGATTGCGCTTAACCTTCGGATGTAGCACCTTTGTCCCTAAAGCACACACGCCGTTTCAAT
Organism: aff. Roholtiella sp. LEGE 12411; assembly: GCF_015206995.1. Taxonomy (GTDB): domain Bacteria; phylum Cyanobacteriota; class Cyanobacteriia; order Cyanobacteriales; family Nostocaceae; genus Komarekiella. The sequence goes on from NZ_JADEXR010000193.1 coordinate 7,934, forward strand.
GGTTTGGAGTGAATCGCCAAGCTGAAAAACGGTTGCAGATGTTACAAAAACAGCTAAAACCGCAAGGCATAGAATTCCGTCCAGAAAGCTATAATTGGTCAATTATACAGGCTTTGTTGTCGAGAGGCGATCGCCGACTTTCCCCGCTTCTCGAACTTACCCGCGATTTTGGCGACTCCTTGGGTAGCTACAAACGTGCTTTCAAACAACTCAAAGGACAAATCCCCGACTTAGATTTCTATGTCCATGCTGACTGGTCAACAGAGCAAATATTACCCTGGAGTCACTTGCAAGGACCGCTACCACAGTCTACACTACTAAAGCATTTGGCTGATGCTACGAGTCATTTCAACCCATCCCATAAAGAACTACAGCCATTGAATTCATAGCTGAGAACTTGATGCAAAACACATCTGAGTATTACTGCGCTTATTGCGGCGAACCGAACTTAACCTTTATTGATTTGAGTGCTGGAGGACAGCAATCTTACATAGAAGATTGTCAAGTTTGCTGTCACCCAAATATTTTATATGTGCGGGTTGATGAAGACACCTTGGACATCGAAATTGATACAGAATACGAAGGCTAAATTTTAGGTTTTTCTTTCCATGCTGCACTTTAAACATTCTTCAGTGATTAATGCACCACCAGAAGTAGTTTGGAAATTTCACGAAAGATCAGACATTTTGCAACTACTAACTCCACCTTGGCAACCAGTCCAAGTTGTTCGCCGTGAAGGAGGACTTGATGTGGGTGCTATTACAGAATTTCGCCTTTTTTTGGGGCCATTACCCTTAACTTGGTTAGCACGTCACACTGAACACGAAAAATATCGCTTATTTACCGACGAACAGATATCTGGCCCTTTTGAATCTTGGGTACATCGACATGAATTTGAATTAAAAAATGGCCAAACCAAGTTGACTGATGCTATTTCTTTCTCCATGCCTGGTGGAGAAACAGTTGAATTTATCAGCGGTTGGTTAATACAAGCGCAGTTAGAAGCTATGTTTCGCTACCGCCACTATGTAACAAAACGCGAATGCGAGTCATCATAGCTAAATCTGTTGAACAATAAAATTATTTATCCTTATTCTTCAAGCCTTGCCGCGAAACCCATTGGATTAAACCAGGAAACAAGCGGTACAAACCTTGCGATACATTCGCGGAACCAACCATCATTTCTGACTTCTTATTCTTGACTGCATCCCAAATAGCATTAGCCACATCTTCAGGCTTCTCTACAACGGGAGTTTTTACCACGCTGTTGAGCTGTTCGCGTCGAGTTTGGGCATCTTGCTCATCCTTACCACGAAAAATTGCCCGTTCCATCAATCCAGTCTTGATCAAATTTGGATAAATCCCACAAATATGAATCCCTTTTGGCTGTAATTCCGCTTGCAGCGCTTCCGTTAAACCTGTGACGGCAAACTTACTGGTACAGTAGGCAACCAAATACGGGGTAGGCACTTTGCCACCAATAGAACTTAAATTAACAATGCTTCCACTTCCTCGTTGAAGGAAATGAGGCAGAAGGGCATTAATTGTATGGATATATCCCCATAAATTAGTGTCTATAACCTGATGCCAATCGCTGAGAGAAAACTCTTCTACCGGCCCCGATGCAAAGATGCCTGCATTGTTCACCAACACATCAATATAACCATAATGCTCCAACGCCTTTTGCACTAATGTGTGTACCTGAGATGAATCGGTGACATCGCAAGTAACAGTTAGCGGGACTCTATGACCAAGATCTTGCACCTGCTGGGCTACAGCTTCCAAGCCTTCAGCCTGACGAGCTGCAAGTACGAGGTCATATCCTTTCTGAGCAAACAAAAGAGCTGTTGCTTTACCAATACCTTGCGAAGCACCTGTAATCAGAACCGTAGGAGCCATACTTTAAAGTTAGAAAAACGTTATTTCCTATCTATATAGTCTGAGCAAAAAAATTCAATAAACCTTCTGACTTGCGTTAGATTTTTCATTGCAACTTGGAAAATATGTTGCTAGCAAAAATCAATCTACCCAAAACTACAATTTAGGTGTTAAAAAAGGCTCTACTCAATAAGCTAATAAAAATACTTATCAAACTTGTGTTGTATAACTATAGGACTAATATTTGATTTTTGAAAAAAATTCAGTACACCTTTATTACTTCT
>NZ_JADEXR010000194.1 GCF_015206995.1 aff. Roholtiella sp. LEGE 12411
GCCCTATGCCCCATGCCCCATCCCCCATTCCCAATTCATCTTGTAATTCTCCTCATATAATTTCCCCATAACTGAGCTGCTTGAGCACTACTACCAGATGTGGGGGAATTGTCGTCGTTTCCTAACCAAACACCGGTCACGAGTCGGCGGTTAGGAATAAAGCCAATAAACCATAAGTCAACGTTTTTGTCAGTTGTGCCTGTTTTCCCAGCTTCCCCCAGCCCAATGGATGCACTACGACCAGTACCTCTGGTGACTACCCCGCGCATCAAGCCAGTCATTTCATCGGCTACACCATTTGGTAGCACTGGTTTATTGGCGTCCCGACGATCGCGATCAAAAGAGTAGATCACACGGCAAGTTTTGATATCGTTGCGATCCTTACAATCTCCACTGTCTAGAATTCGGCTAATCGCATGAGGAGGATTCCACACACCACGATTGCCAATAGCGCCAAAAGCACCAGTCATTTCTAAAACATTTACTACACTTTGACCCAATACTAAACCAGGAACTGGATCGAGAGGCGACTTGATCCCTAAACGCTGGGCCATTGTCACCACTTTATCTAGTCCGACTTCCCTGGCTACTCGTAGAGCGATGGGATTTTCTGAAAGCGCAAGCCCAGTGGCAATATCTAAACTAGTGTCAGCACCAGCACGACATGGTTTGTAAGTAAAGCCTTGCCAACTCAAAGGAGAGCAAGAATAACTTTTTGATGCTGGAATTCCTTGTTGAATTGCAGCTGTGTAAGCAAATATTTTGAAGGTGGAACCTGGTTGCCTTTTAGCTTGGACAGCACGATTAAATTGACTTTTTCTGTAATCAGTCCCGCCCACCATTGCCAGGATACTGCCACTATTGGAGTCAAGGGTAACTACTGCTCCTTGAGAAAAATTAAAATTTGCCCCAGTGCTATTTACCGAATTACGCAAAGCTACTTCTGCCTGAGCTTGGATCGCTGGATCAAGCTGGGTTTCAATAATATAATTTCCCTCTTTTGCTGCTCCTTCTCCCAAAATTGATTCGAGTTCTTGGAAGACATAACTATAAAAATAAGGAGCGATGGTTTTGGCTTGCTGTTCGCAAACTTTGGGGCTAACTTGGACAGTGGAGCGTCTGGCTCGGTTGGCATCTTCTGGTTTAATTTTGCCCATTTCTAGCAATCGCTTAATCACGCGGTTGCGGTATTCAGATGCTTCTAGCTTATTTGGGCCATCTCCGCAAAAATCGAAAGCGTTGGGAGCTGGTAAAATTCCCACTAAAGTTGCTGCTTCAGACAGAGTTAATTCTTTAGCTGACTTATCAAAGTAATATCGAGCAGCATCCTCAAACCCAGAGGTATCTGCCCCCAAAAAAACCCGATTTAAGTAAGTCAGTAAAATTTCATCTTTGCTGTAAAATGTCTCTAGCTTCAAAGAGACAATAGCCTCTCGCAATTTGCGTCCGAGGGTGTCTTGTCTGCCTACATATTCGCGGAACAAACTGCGGGCAACTTGCTGGGTAACAGTGCTAGCTCCTTGCTGCACATCTCCACTGCGGCTATTTACCAACACGGCTCGTAAAATCCCCAGGGGGTCAACCCCAAAGTGCCAGTAATAACGGCTATCTTCTGAAGCTACGACAGCAACAGGCAAATAAGGGCCAAATTCCTCCAATCGCTTCATATCTACGTGGGAGGTAGTCCGAGGCTCTCGCAGGGGAGTGGCTCCATCACGGGCGTAAACCACCACTGGGGCGCGGGTCGCTGTGGGTAAGGGTTTCACTGAAAATTTTAGCCATTCGACGCCAATTACTAGCGCCAATAAGGCACTTACGCCACCGACACCGTAAGTTGTCCATGTTGCCGCTTTGACATACCAGGCTGGTGGATCAACGTATTGGAGGCGCACAGAGGCAGCAAGTTCTGGTGGCCCCAGAGTGAGGATATCCCCGTGGCGCAGTTCTAAAGAACTAACTCGGCGCTTGCCACGATAAATACCATTGGTGGAGTTTTCGTCTTTGATGATGAAAACGGGTGTACGTTGAGTAGAATCCCGCGACAGTGACAGGTGAATTTGGCTGACTACTGGGTTACGGATAACGATATCGCTGGATTTAGAACTGCGACCTAGGATATAGCGATCGCCCAATAGCGGATATATCTCCGCTTTATCCGCCCCCGCATCTTGCACCCATAGTTCCGGTACTTTGGCATTAGGCTTGAGCGCCAGTTTGGAAAAATCAACCCTAGCTTGAATGGTATGTACTGCTTGAGTCAGTTGACCAAGTAACGTTTGAGGCTTTCGAGGGGGTTGGGTAGGGGAACTCATCGGCTATTCACATCACACTCTTTAGTGAAATATCGGGGGAATTGCAATCTTAAATGTTAATCTTCCACCATTTTACTCGTAAGCCAAAAAAGAAATCGGCTGTACGGGATTATTAAAAATTAAAATTTATACCAAAAGTTATTCAAAAAGCTCAATTAAACTGTGATTTTTGTAACTTATTACATTGAGGCACTATATGTTTACACACTGGTAGAGTGCAGATCATGTCTACTTTTTCTGCCCTAAGTAAAGACAACATGTTTTTTATTTTTGTAATTTTAAACACTAATAAATCATAAATAAAGGATTTAAATTCCACTACCTCAACACATGAAAAAATTCTGAAACAAACACAAACATCTTCATTTAGGAAGATTTTAAAAAACTCATTGTCTGATTTAATGGGCCGAGAGTTCCGTTGAGGTTAATTTCAGAATGATGGGAAAATCTCTTACCCTGATTGGCACAGCTCTTACTTTGGCACTCTCCACTAATATTGCTGTTGCCCAATCTTCTAGTAAATCCCTTATAGCCCAATCCAGTAGCCAATCCACTAGTACGCCAACGGAAATCAATTTGTCACCAGAAGGATTTAAAATTCTGTGTGAGCGCTCCCCCCTTAATTCCCGTTGTCCGGGCGGCACAGCTGTTACACCCAGCACGCCTGGTAGCACTACAGTACCAGAAACCACGCCTTCTGAGGGTAGTACTAGTCCCAATAGCACAACTCCAGCACCAGAAAACATTACCCCACCTGAGCCTGGCACACCTGGCAACTTGACTCCAATACCAGGAAGCCCAACATCACCTGAACCTGGCACACCTAGCAACTTGACTCCAGTACCAGGAAGCCCAACATCACCTGAACCTGGCACACCTAGCAACTTGACTCCAGTACCAGGAAGCCCAACATCACCTGAACCTGGCACACCTAGCAACTTGACTCCAATACCAGGAAGCCCAACATCACCTGAACCTGGCACACCTAGCAACTTGACTCCAGTACCAGGAAGCCCAACATCACCTGAGCCTGGCACACCTAACAACTTGACTCCAGTACCAGGAAGCCCAACATCACCTGAGCCTAGCAGCCCCGGTAGCACTACTGAACCAGGTACTAGCTCTCCCAGTACAGTCCCAGACTCTGGTTCGCCAACAACTCCTACTCCAGGTAACTAAAAGTAAAAGCTAAGGCATAAGGGACTTCCAATTTGCAGTCAATGATAGTCCGTGCATCTGAAAATCTGCCAAGACTTAGATTAGTTGGCGTCCGATGCAAATAGCTGGAACCAATCGCTCAAGTCATCTCAGTAAAACTGAGTAGGGTTTCAGTCGTCAAAAGCCTGGGGTTATCAACCAACCCCAGGCTTTATCGTTTCAAAACGACTGCTAATTTTTTAGAAAAAATGCTTATTCATTTGTAGATCAATTAGATGAGAGCAAAGCCACTCTGGCTGAAAAAATGTTTTAAGAAAACACACAGCAGCAGGTTAGAAGCAAAAGCTAAGCTGTTACGCAAATAAACTTGTATATTTCGTGCTGAGGTTGTCAAGAGTCAAAAATCCACAGTCACAATGATGTAATTGCCTAAAAATGCATAAGTGCTAAACTACCGCGATCTGCGACTGGAAGTCGGTGTTTTTTGCAGGGAGGCAATTAACAGGCAAACAATGCCAGTACTAATAAATGAATCTGCTACGTTAAATACAGCAAAGTTAATCAGGCGAAAATCGAGAAAATCAACGACGTAGCCTAAAACAAACCGATCAATACCATTACCTATAGCGCCACCTAAAATCAAGCCATAGCCCAGCTGATCCCAAAGAGTTAACACTGGCCCAAACAATGCCAATGCTATCAATACTAAACTCACTCCTAAAGATAGCCAGCGCAACCACTCTACTTTCCCGCTTAACAGACTAAAAGCTGCACCAGTATTGGTGACATAGGTGAGGTGAAATATCCCCGGTAACAGCGGTAGCGTCTGTCCCAAACTGAAGGTTTGCACTACCCAGTATTTTGTCAGTTGATCTAAGGAAAAAGCTATGAAGGAAGCGATCCAAAAAAGGCGATTTTTTAAATACATAGTGAATTAATCATTGGTCATTTGCCATTGGTCATTGGTCATTGGTCATTAGTCATTAGTCATTAGCTTTTGACAAAGGATAAATGACAAAGGACGAATAACAACGAACTAATAAAACATTAAGTGACGCAATATAAATGCTATTACGGTGACGGCACAGACTACAGCTAATTGGCCTGGTAGTGCAAACCAAGAGTATCTCAAAATTGCTTGTATTAATGGTAAATTTTCTGTGCCTTTCCACTGAAAAAGATAGCTAATAATCAAATAAGTAATACCGCATACGTGGAGAGTTAACAAGCCACAAATGCAACTAAAGGCGAGAGTTTCTAGTCTAGGTCTGGCTTTAAAGGCGAACAAGCCACAAACCCAAGCTCCAGGAATAAAGCCTAGCAGATAGCCAAACTGAGATAGCTTGACATAACCGATACCACCGCCATCGGCAAATACAGGTAATAAGGTTAGCCCCATGACTAAATAGGCAATTTGCGAAAGCGCACCAGCATTTTTACCCCCTAAACAACCCACCAATAGCACTGCACCAATTTGAAAAGTGACACCTAAAGAAAAAGTCTGAATTCCTTGCTTACTCCAACTCCAAGGTAAGGTGATGCCATAAGCTTCTAAGAAAGTGCCACCCATTGTCAGGAGTAAGCCAATCATGGACCATAGTAATTGATTGGAAACGGCAAACATTTATTAGGCAAAAGGGGAAGGGCAAAAGGGAAAACCAACAGCAACCAGTATAGACATTAATATCTAAATAAATTTAAATTTTGTCCCTTAGCATATTTTTTTTGGTAATTTGACAAATAAAACTACATTATTAATTGTGTTTTGTAAAAATACATAACTTAATTTTCAATGTATTCATTGTCACTAAGTTTTTTTAAAAAAAGTATAAATTTTATCAAGCCAAAGTAGAAATAAGTGTTCAGTCTTCATAGAAAAAAATATTTTTTTCATTTTGTTAACCTTTTGTTTACCTTGAGCCTTACCATTTGAGGGTATCTTAGAAGCGCTCCCCTGGAAATTTACTAAAAATCAATAGCGATGCTTTCACCTCTAAATGTAATAAAAAATCATCGCCTCACAGCTTCAATTTCAGTGCTAGCACTGACAATAAGCCTAGCTGCTTGTGGCGGACAGCAAACTTCAGATAATACAACTACCCCTTCTGGAACTGCTACAGATACTACTGCCTCTAGCCCAGCCAAGCTAGATCTTGGTGGAAACGTAAAATTAACAGGGGCTGGTGCATCTTTTCCTGCACCACTGTATGATACGTGGTTTACGGATTTGAACAAAAAATATCCGAATCTGCAAGTTGACTATGCGTCAGTTGGTAGCGGTGCTGGAGTTGAGCAATTTATCAAAGGTACTGTAGACTTTGGCGCTAGCGACGTTGCTATGAAGGATGAAGAAATCCAGAAGGTGCCACAGGATAAGGGTGTTATTTTACTACCTGTGACTGCTGGTAGCATTGTACTGGCTTACAACTTGCCAGATGTTGCAGAATTGAATCTACCACGAGCGGTTTATGCTGATATTTTACTAGGCAAAATTAAGACTTGGAACGATCCAAAAATTGCTGCTGCTAACCCTAGTGCCAAGCTTCCTAACCAGCCGATTACGGTTGTGTATCGTTCTGATGGTAGCGGAACCACAGGCGTGTTCACAAAACACCTAAGTGCCATTAGCCCAGAGTGGAAAAGTAAAGTTGGCGAAGGCAAAACTGTAAGCTGGCCTGTGGGAGTTGGTGCCAAAGGTAATGAAGGTATTACTGCACAAATCCAACAAACTCAAGGTTCTATTGGTTACGTTGAGTACGGCTACGCCAAACAAAACAATCTCAAGTTTGCAGCTCTGGAAAACAAAGGCGGTAAGTTAGTTGTACCGACTGAAGAGTCAGCATCTAAAACCCTAGAATCAGTAACGTTACCAGCAAATCTGCGTGCTTTCATTGCCGATCCAGAAGGAGCAGATTCCTATCCTATCGTCACCTACACTTGGCTGTTGGTTTACAAGAAATATCCCAATGCGGCAAAAGCCAAAGCAATGGAAGCCGCTATTGAATACGCCTTAACTGATGGTCAGAAGCAAGCTGCTGCACTAGGGTATATTCCTCTACCCCAAAACGTGATTACAAAAGTGGCTGCTGCTGCCGACCAAATTAGTCCAGACTATAAAATCGCCGTTGGCAGTGGTGCTAGCGCTAGCAAGTAGCGTTAAGCAGTAGTCCAAGCAGAGATATAGCTAGTTAATAATTGGTTGACTGGTCGCTGAACTTGTTGCTTGATGGCTTTTTAACTTGAAACTTTAAGTTATTGGCGTCTCGGGTTAAAGAGATGATGAGGCGACAATTTCACTGATCTGGTTCCCTCCCACATTTTTCTCTCAATTTAATTGTTAAAGTCGGTAGTCATGACTACAAATTCTCAGAATCTGTCATCAGCGATGAAAAATCGCTCAGAAGTAGAAAAGTCGCTGGATCGAGGTTTTGTTTGGCTAACTCGAATTTTCGCATTTGCGATCGCTGCTATCTTACTATGGATTGCACTACAAGTTGCAACTGGAGCTTGGCCTGCCATCCAAAAATTCGGTGCTGAATTTTTAGCTAATAGCAGTTGGAATCCAGTTAACGATAACTATGGGGTACTGCCTCAAGTTTATGGAACTCTTGTAAGCTCTTTTATTGGTCTGTTGATAGCTGTACCGATTGGAGTTGGTACCGCTGTTTTACTGAGCGAGAATTTTCTTCCCTCAAAGGTGCGGACAGTACTTGTATTTTCGGTAGAACTGCTTGCAGCTATTCCTAGTGTTGTCTACGGAGTATGGGGGATTTTCGTATTAATCCCAATCTTAACCAACTTGGGAAAATGGCTTAATAATTACTTTGGTTGGTTGCCAATTTTTAGCACCTCTCCCACAGGGCCAGGAATGTTGCCAGCGGGAATCATCTTAGCGATTATGACTTTGCCCATCATTACCGCCTTATCCCGTGATGCCTTGATTTCTGTACCTTCCAGTTTGCGCCAAGCAGCTGTAGGACTAGGAGCAACACGCTGGGAAACGATTTTGAAAGTTATGATCCCAGCAGCTTTTTCGGGCATAGTTAGTGCTGTAATGTTAGCACTGGGTCGGGCAATGGGAGAAACAATGGCTGTGACGATGTTGATTGGTAACTCAAACAACATTAGTGTCTCTCTTTTTGCACCTGCTAATACGATCGCTTCTCTACTGGCAAATCAATTCTCAGAAGCCAGTGGTTTGCAAGTTGCGGCTTTAATGTATGCCGCATTAGTTCTATTTTTCTTGACGTTGGTAGTAAATATTCTGGCAGAGTTGCTCGTTCTTCGAGTCAAACGAGTGTAGCGTAGTTGTGGGTTGAATTTATGACTTCTAGTTTTCCAGAGCGTAGTCTAACTCGCTCCTCCATGTCTCCCCGGACGCTGTTTAACACAGTGATGACTATAGTAGCATTTACCTGCGGAGTATTGGCACTTATACCTTTGATAGCGGTGCTTTCTTACGTCATTATTCAAGGTTTTAGCAGTCTGAGTCCTAGTGTGTTTTTGGAACTACCACCCAAAGCTTTACAAAAGGGCGGAGGCTTTGGTAACGCAATCTTGGGAACACTGTTAATGGTAGGAATTGGAGCAGTGATTAGCATCCCCTTTGGTGTTTTAGGGGCAATTTACATCACAGAATTTAGCTCTCCTCAAGTCGCCAGGGGTATACGTTTTGCAGCCAACGTCCTCAGTGGAGTTCCTTCAATTATTGCTGGGGTCTTTGCCTATGGGATTGTAGTTTTATCATTAGTAAAACTTAATTTAGGCTCATATTCAGCTTTAGGTGGAGGGTTTGCGCTGGCAATTTTGATGTTGCCAATTATCTTGCGAACTACAGACGAAGCTTTACAGTTAGTATCGCAAGATTTACGACAAGCATCTGTGGGATTAGGAGCAACTAAGTTTCAAACAGTGAGTCAAGTGGTATTGCCAGCAGCCCTACCAGCAATTGTAACTGGATCAACATTGGCGATCGCTAGAGCATCAGGAGAAACTGCACCCTTACTGTTTACAGCTCTATTTTCCAACTTCTGGCCCGATAGCTTATTTCAACCAACAGCTTCCCTAGCTGTTTTGGTTTACAAATACGCTATTTCTCCATTTAAAAATTGGCAGTCACTAGCTTGGGCAGCCTCTTTAATTTTGGTATTGATGGTTCTAATTACAAGTATCATTGCTCGCTGGGCAACTAGCAAAAAAGATTAGTAAAATAGCATTTTCAGGGCAAATTTACATCACTAAAATTAATAATACACCTACTTTATGGCTACTAACATTAGTACAGTGAATGACACTGAAACCGTTTTACGCACCGAAAACCTCAACGTCTACTACGGCAAGTTTTTAGCCTTACAAAATATTTGGCTAGATATTCCGAAAAATCAGGTGACAGCCTTTATTGGCCCTTCTGGTTGTGGTAAAAGTACGTTGCTGCGATGCTATAACCGTCTCAACGACCTGATTGATTCATTTCGGGCAGAAGGTAAGGTATTTTTTTACAATAAAAACTTGTATGCAACCGAGATTGATCCTGTAGAGGTGCGTCGTAGAATTGGGATGGTCTTTCAAAGACCCAATCCATTTCCGAAATCAATTTATGACAATATTGCTTTTGGAGCCAAAATCAACGGCTACAAAGGTAATATGGATGAACTGGTAGAACGGAGTTTGCGGCAAGCAGCTTTGTGGGATGAAGTAAAAGACAAATTACGACAAAATGGCTCAGCCTTATCTGGTGGACAGCAACAGCGATTATGTATTGCTCGCGCGATCGCAGTTCAACCAGAAGTTATATTGATGGATGAACCTTGTGCTGCTCTTGACCCAATCTCCACCTTGCGGGTTGAAGAATTGATTCACGAACTTAAACAAAAATACACTATTGTCATCGTCACCCACAACATGCAGCAGGCTGCGCGGGTTTCTGATAAAACTGCCTTTTTCAACGTTCGGTCTACAGACACCGGTGGTCGTATTGGCTTTTTGGTAGAATACAACTCAACAGAAGTGATTTTCAACAATCCTCAGCAAGAAGATACCCGAGATTACGTCAGCGGCAGATTTGGATAAAAGTTCTATTAGTAGAGAACAAGAAACAGGAAACAGGCTCGAAAGGCTCTGAATTTTCGCTTGGTGTCAGGATTTTACAATGAGTTTATGTTCTAAGCTATGTGACAACTGCTATACTTTCCCCGCAGGTTTTACAGATTTTTAGATACAAAAGGGCACAACATTGTTGTGCCCTTTTGTATCTAAACCCGCGACATCACCGTTAGTTTCAGCACTGATCTGATTTTTAGCAATTTTCAAAGAGGGACATTTAAAGGGTAAATTAGGGCGATCGCACTAAATCAATTAGGTTTAACTAATCGAGTCCCACAGCTGTAGCAAAATTTAGACCAAAGTCTCAACGGCGGGCTAGCCCCTAAATTCATTTATGGGGGTTAGCCGTTGGCGAATTTATTCGCCGTCAAGTTTCTTTCTGATTTTGGATGTACATCTTCACCGCTTCCAGTGGTGCGC